>CAMWSN010000008.1 GCA_947176925.1 uncultured Porphyromonadaceae bacterium | reverse complement strand
GACCTACACCGGAGATAATCACCGTAGCAGGACCGGTTTGACCGCTTTCGGCAAGTTTCTTGGTCGGTTTGTAGCTTTGAGAGGTATAATATTCAGTAGCACGACCAATTACGATACCAACTAAAAGACCGACAACCACAGCTAAACTCAGGTTAATCCAATTCTTCATGCCGAGGGCCCAGAGAATCAGGAAAGTAGCACCAACGATTAAGATTGAGCTGATGTTAGTACCAACAGCCAAAGAGTTAAGCAGGTCCTTCATTGAGGCGTTCTCCTTGGTCTTCACCGTGAAGATACCAATAATAGAGAGGATGATACCAACGGCGGCAATCAACATGGGAGCCATTACGGCCTTAAGCTGGAGTGACACACCGGGAGCATCGCCACAAAGGCCAACCGAAGCACCGGCAGCGGCGCCGAGGGCGGCAGTAGCAAGAATAGAGCCGCAATAGCTTTCATAAAGGTCAGCACCCATACCGGCCACGTCGCCTACATTGTCACCAACGTTATCAGCAATAGTAGCGGGGTTGCGGGGGTCATCTTCCGGAATACCGGCTTCTACCTTACCTACGAGGTCAGCACCGACATCGGCAGCCTTGGTATAGATACCGCCACCAACACGGGCAAAGAGCGCCTGAGTTGAAGCACCCATACCGAAGGTAAGCATCGTAGTCGTAATCATAGTCAGTTTTGCGGTGCCTTCAAGATCAACCAAAGCATTGAGGAGCAAATACCAGAAAGAGATATCAAGCAGACCAAGACCTACAACCACCAAGCCCATAACAGCACCGGAACGGAAAGCCACCTTGAGGCCGGCGTTAAGGGAACCGCGGGCAGCGTTGGCGGTACGGGCGCTTGCGTAAGTGGCAGTCTTCATTCCGAGGAAGCCGCTGAGGCCGGAGAAGAAACCGCCGGTCAGGAATGCGATGGGCACCCATTTATTTTGAAGGTCAAAGCCATAAGCCATTATGGCGAAAATAATTACGAGACAGACAAATACGATTGACACAATCTTATATTGCTGTTTCAGATAAGACATTGCGCCTTTGCGCACATGTGAGGCAATCTTGGCCATAAGCTCCGTGCCCTCACTTTCTTTTTTCATCCGGCTATAAAAATACCATGCCAGAATCAATGCCAATACCGATGAAATCGGCACCAGCCAAAATAGAGTTTGCTCCATTTTTTAACTGTGAATTAACGTGATTTTTGGTTTGAAAAATTTGGTGCAAAGTTACGCATTTTTGGTCAAAAAAGGAATTATTCAGCGTTAATATCCGTTAAAATTCATATAAGTTCGGGATAAATGCTTACCTTTGCCAAACATTAAAATATCACATTTTCTACAACCATGAAAAATTCGGAATTTCATCGCCAGGTCCACTTTGTCCATAAATGGGTAGGCCTTATGATAGGATTATTTGTTTTTATATCATGTCTCACAGGAGCTATGATACTGATAGGCAAGCTATCCGGATCTGATGCCGAGTTTTTCGGCGCGATGAAGACACTCCATCGCTCATTGTTTCTGGGCTCTACCGGACGCATGATTGTCGGCACGGCAACCCTGCTGCTCATCATTGAGATCATTACCGGCTATTGGCTTTGGTATGACGTTGCCATGACTCTCATCTATTCAGCACGCCGACGCGGAGCCGGAGCTCTATACGGACTGCGTCAAAGCCTCAGCTGGACCAGACCGAACCTTCGCTACGGACTTCACGTAGGTCCCGGAATATGGGCCGGAATTCCACTATTGCTCATGGCCGTTACAGGGCTCACCTGGAGCTTCCAATGGTGGAATGACTTCATTTATCTCCTTTTTGACCCGACCGGAGAAGTCAACACTTTCCACACGATCCACTCTCTCCACGTCGGCTCATTCCTTGGAAAAACTTCGCGCATCATCTGGCTAATAGTAGCATTACTCGGAGCCTCACTACCCCTCTCCGGCCTTGCAATTCTCATTCACAGACCTGCGAAAAAGAAATAAGTCTTACGGAATCCAGTAATATGGCTGCTTTTGACGATGTATGCGAACCCAATCGTTGAAATCTTCCATGCCGGTGATTACAAGTCAACTCAATCACTAAGTAAAGAATCAACCAGCGACTCAATAGCCGGGAAGTCTGATTTATGGAGGCGTGATTTGATAGTGAGAATTTCAGGGACTACAGTCATTCCTTCCATTTTCTCAAACTCCGCGGCCATTTGCTTTGCGGCAATAGGTGCCCATGAGCCGTTTTCAACAAGGGCCACCTTGCGGTTCTTGAGTTTCTTAGCTTGGAGATGGTGAAGGAAATTTAACATGGCAGGAAAAAGTCCCGCATCGTAGGTCACCGAGCATGCAACCATACAGCTCAACCGAAACGCTTCGGCAACAGCGTACGAGACATCATGGCGGCATAGATCCATCAGGACGACATCACTCGCACCTCTTCGACGCAACTCTGCGGCAATCATTTCCGCAGCATGAGCTGTTCCACCATATACTGATGCGTAAGCCACGAAGACTCCATCTGATTCAGGCTCATATCTACTCCATTTATCATACAAGCCCCAATAGCGTGGAAGATCGTCAGTCAATACCGGTCCATGAAGAGGTGCAATCACGCTGAATTTCAGACCTTGAAGCTTCTTCATCAGCGCTTGTACACTCGTGCCGAACCGGCCAACGATATTAGTATAATATCTACGGGCTTCCGTAGGCCATGCACTTTCAATTTCAGCACCACTCATTGCAAACGAGCCAAAAGCATCAGCGGAGAAGAGGACTCCGTCAGTTTCGTCAACCGTCAGCATGACCTCGGGCCAATGCACCATCGGAGCAGTCAAAAATCGGAGCGAAGTACGCCCGAGGGAGAGCGCTTCACCATCTTTAACCGTCAAGACCTTGTTTGTAAAGTCCAAGTCTTCAAAATAGTCAATCAACATAGCCTTAGCGGGCACAGAGCAAACAATCTTGACATCGGGATAAAGTATCAAGAGCTCACGAAGAGAGCCGGAATGATCCGGCTCCATATGTTGAATGATCAGATAATCCGGCTTTCGACCTTTTAATTCTCCTTGAAGCATATTGAGCCATACTTCGCTTTTCCGACGGTCAACGGCATCAATAATAGCAATCTTATCACAATTGATAAGGTAAGAATTATAAGAGATTCCGGCGGAGAGAGGATACTGACCTTCAAAAAGGTCGAGTTCATCATCGTCCGTGCCTAAAAATGTAATATTGTCAGGGAGTTTCATTTTAGCTGAGTCGGATAATTATAAACAGTAAGACCAAACTGTGATGCGGCGGCAATCACGTGTTCCATCACCTCGCTTTGGATAGCTTCATAATCAGGCCAAACGGTAGTGTTCGTAAAGCAATATAGCTGCATAGGCACACCGGCGGCCTCCTGAGGCATCAGTCGTACCATTGTCAGCGAGTTGCCCTCGCCGGAATGGTCAAGATGCGGATTTTGAGTAAGATAGTTCAAACACCACTTACGGAACAATGTCAAGTTAGTAGTGGTCGGATCCTTTTCATCAGGCTTAATAGTGGCCACATCGATGAGGATATTGCGCGAAATGAGTCGGATACCGGATTCAGTCATGCCGCGCCAATTCTTAAAGGCATTAACCGTCAACGAATAAGGCGGTAGATAAACCATCGTATTATCGAAATTACGGACCTTGACAACAGAAATATTCACATCTTCCACAACACCATCGGCCGGAGTGTTAGGCACTGAAATCCAGTCCCCTACCCTGACCATATCGTTATTACTCAACTGAATACCGGCCACGAAGCCAAGAATCGTATCTTTAAACACGAACATCATTGCGGCGGCAACGGCTCCAAGTCCGGTCAACAGCATTGCCGGGGACTTGTCAATCAGTATGCTAACGGAAACAATCGCTACGATAAGCCATGTCAAACCAAGACCGAGGTCATAAATTCCACGCATCGGGAGCCGACGAGTATTTGACGACGTATCATATCTGACCCATATAAATCGCAGGACAGCACAAATACCGTAGCCAAAACAGACGACGAACCAAACAGCTACAATGCGGGTTATCCACGTATGCCACATTGCATTATTATCAAACGCAAAGGGCAAAAAACCAAGAAGAACAAGCGGAGGAATCACCCGCGAACACTTGCTAAGTGTCCGCTCTCTGAGCAACTCCCTGCCCCACTCATTGTTTTTCCGCTTGACGATATGACGAATCGACCCAAGGACTACTGTTTGGAGCAGCCAGCCGATGCCAAGGGCTATTGCCAGTACAAGGACAAAGTATATCACCTCCTCAGCGGTCTCGGAATGGGAAATACCAAGCCACCGGAGGCAATCATTAATAGCGGTCACGAGCCATGAGGCGATTTTGTGTTGTGGAATTACAGTCATAATGCTTTTGTTTTTTTATTATAACAAAAGTTAAAGGCTTAAAGTTTAAGGGTGGAAAGACCTTAACTTTAAGCCTTAGAGATGAGTCTCAGCGGATCAGAGTATTACCTTCTTGCCGTTGATTATATTGATACCTTTGACGGGGGCAACAAGCTTGCGACCCTGGAGGTCAAAGATACCGGTGACAGCTCCGGATGCGATAATTTCCTTGATCGAGTCATCTTCGCCTTCATAGGGTTCCTCACCATTGATGGTAACGATTTCAGACTTGACCACCTTGTCTCCGTCCTTATAGATAGCCTGGACGCCAATGGTGCTGATACCGTCAACAATGAATGCTACGAATTGAGCATTATAATTCATATCATACTCAATGGCCATAGATTCGGTTTCGTCCGTGAAGCCATAGGGAACTTCGGTCTCATCCTTATCAAAGCAGAGATAAGTTTCGGGGTCAAAGGCGAGAAGTTCGTCATTCATATAGATTGAGAAGTAAAGCTTATCAGCAGGGATAACGTCAGTACCGTTAACTACGTTATGGATAGTGAACCCGATATAACCGGCAGCATTTTCGTCGTCATACGGCATATACTCCACAATAAAGGGCTTATTAATTTCGGTTATTTCCTTACCGCTTGCCTTACAGATTAAGGGGTTCTGAAGTCCCATACTGAGGGCAATGGTGCCATCAGGAATCATTGAGAACACGATTGACCCTTCGCTTGAGAGTTTACCGGCAGCCGCATCGTAATCAAATACGATTTCCTTACCGTCAGCGACCAGGCCCTCCATCAGACCATAGTCAGGATCTTCATATTCAACCCATTCAGCGCTCTGAGCATAGGCCATATAGTATGTACTTTCGTCAACGCCAAGATAAGTTACAGAGGGGAAGACAGCCTTGTTTCCTTCAATCTTTCCGGCAATCACGCCTTCGGGCAGACCGGGATAGAGACCGCAAATATAGATATCCGAGCCGGAGATAGCGACGCCGGCAGCATAACCCTGCTTACCTTCGATTACGTTCCACTGCTCGGCCGTCACTCCTTCAGGAAGTACAGTGGGCGTTTCCTTCACAGGAGTCAGTGAAGTGTAGTTATCGGCAAGCATACCCCAGGTCCATCCGCCATAAGTATTATCGGAAGTTTCAGCGTCATCAGGATACCACCATGCGGCAGCAACATAAGTATCCGGGTCTTCAACCGTAGGAGTCAAGGTCCCATCCTCAGCAATATTGAAGCTGATTGTCTGCTTTGAAGATGGAACAAGGTCATAATAGCCTTCATCATCTTCGACATACTCCATCATCAGTGCATAGTCATAATCCATGATGATATTGTAATCCTCATCATAGACCGGGCCATAGAAAACAGCCTGAGGGAAAGTGAAAGTTGCTACTCCATCCTTTACATCGCCAACAATGTAAGTAGTGCCATAATCGGCAACTCCTTCGGAGAATGCCGGGGCCATATATATTTTATTGTCGTCGGTAAGCACAATATCGGCCACGCAGCCATCAGAAGCTGTCTGATAAACCCAAAAACCATATTCATTGCCCCATGAGTTGCCTTGCTTGGCATAGTAGCCTCGCTTTCCGGCAGGAGCCTCGGTGATCACATGGTTTTGAGCTTCGGTCGGCCCGGGAACGTTCATTGAAGGCGCGCGACGGATACCTCTCTTTTTGCTGACAGGGGCAAGTTTTCGGCCTTGAGAATTTTCTTTCGCGGACTTTACTGAAGCGAGCATACCTGAAGCCTGCGCCCGATGAATCTTAGGCACAGAAGGCGCAGCCTGAGCTGAGACACCCATAATCAGGGCGGCAGCTGCAAGGATACTGATTCTTTTCATTGTGGGTTAAAGTGCAATTATAACGATTAATAACGAATTTTCTTTGAGCCTTGGGCGCTCTTCATAATCAGCAACTGACCGGCGCGGGGATAAGCGACCTGACGGCCCTGGAGATCATAATAAACAGGGGCCATGTCCATCGAAGAGCAAACAGAATCAATACCTAACTCTACATTAGCGTCAACAGATGTAATTTCAGATTTCAGCGTAGTAGAGCCGTAAACGTAGTTTGACTGAACCCCAAATGTTTCAGCTTGGTCAACAAAGACCTTGATGGTCATTTGATTATTGGCGAAAGAAGTGTTGCCGATTCCACGGTCACCAAACACCAGAGTTGATTCGTTCTTCTTGAGACCAATGTATTCAGCCATATTGAAGGTGTAAGGCTTGCCGTCAACATATAATGCAACACGGAAGTAAGAAGTCACGGCTCCATTATTGCCAACAGGGGTATCATTAGGTTTAAGAATTCCTTCTGTACCTCCATAAGTAGTGGGGCAGGTGAAGGTGATTTCAGCGGGTTGACCGTCTTTGGCCGGTACAACCCCGGTAATAACGGGAGCTGCAATAGAGGGCTGGATCAACTCACCTCCGACAGTGGAATAAGCCGATGATGCGGAGTTAACCGGGTGACCGTCTTTATCGAAAAGAATACCAACAACGCGAAGCTTCTCAATGTCCTGAATGGGATTGGAGAAGAACGTATCTAGATTGCGCATAGAATTAAGGTCAAAATCTTCCGTGTATGTCACGGTTTCGTATTTCTTTATAGTTGATGGAATGCCGGTAGTTTTACCATACGGATTGGGGAACGCTATAACGACATCGTTAAATGGCAGTCCATAAATGGTCTTATCTTTACCAACAAACAGCTCATCAAGCAACGGGATACCTTGAGCACCTTTGTCGCTAAAATAATTGGTTTGACCCCATGAAGGATCAGTCATACCATCTTCCACAAGACATGCTCCGATGCGATAATCTCCACCTTTTTTGTCTTCAAGGAAGCGCACTTTCACCGTAGCGCGAATGATGGTCTTAGCCTCGTCTGCCCAGCTGAGGTCCACTTCAATATTGGAGTCAACAGGTTTTGCGGCTGCTGCGGGCCATGAATTCAAAAGAAGAGCCGCATTTTCAACCTTGCCGCGGTTGACAGTTGCCTCGGGGTATCCCGAAATGTTCACGGGATATTTTGAGATGGTCGCCATAGGGTCACCGTTATGGTAAGCGAGACCGATAAAGTCTTCGCCATACTCTTCCTTAAGGGTTTCCATTGCCGCATAGCCATAAGGGCAATATCCACACCATAGGCCGGTGAATTCCTCAGCTACAGGGCGATTGACAATCATAAAAGGCGTGACATTCACCTCCGCAGATGCCATGACAGGATCAATTTCAACTCCATTAACTTTAGTCAGGGTAAATTCAAGGGTAGAAGCACCAAGCTCAGAGGGAGCATTGACAGAAACCGGACACCATGCGAACGCACCAACTCCGCTAATGGGTTTAGTCAACTCGGTAGATCCGGAACCACTCGTAGCACCTATTTTATAAGAATATTCGAAGGAGTTGATGGGAGTGGTACCATAATTTGATACGCGAACCGAAAGTTCATTTTTTTGATCGGCAATAAGCGGATAAGTGTTTTTGAGATTCAAACCGCCGGCATATTCCTTAAAATCACCGGTAATAGTCACAACCATAGGACTGACCACACCGAGGTCTTCCGATTTTGCCTGCCAACTTATACATGACCGAGTGGCAAGAATATAAAGACCATTTGCATCCACGCCATCAACGACTGCGACAGGATACAAATCGCTGCTGCGGGCCGTGAAAGGCATCGTATAACCGACATAGACACCCTCTTCCGTAATTGTATACGGTTCGGAGAACGTACAGGTCAGTATGTTATTTGCGTCAATAGTGGCGGTTTCCGTACAAATGTCAGCCTTATTCTCGGCTCCAACACGATTCAGTTTTTTGGTCAAAAAAGCTGAACAATCGCCAATCGTATTCAATTCCAGATTAGTTGTCACGGGAACGGACATGGACGTGATTTGAGCGCCGACAAGAGCAGGCTCGTCAATGTGAATGGCAATGTTGATGGTCTCAATCTTGTTGTAACCAAAGGCCATTACCTCGCCGCCGTCACGATTGAAGGTAAAATCAACTGTTGAAGCGGCCTGGACAGTCATCGCAGCTGCGACTGTGAAAAGAAATGAAGTAAATTTTTTCATAAGCAAATGGTTTTGAAATGACAAAATTAAAAAAATATGTTTAATAACATAGCTGCTCTTTACCATTTTGGCCAATTTTTCTCCATTTTGGCCAATTTTTAATAGATTTTTCGTAATTAATGATATTTTTCGTAACTTTGCGCCCGAATTATGGCTCTACAAATTAACATGATTGAACGGGCCGGAATGACCCGCAAGCTTATTGCTTTTGCATTGCCTATAATGGCAAGCGGCATTGTCCAGCAATCGTTTAACGCGATTGATGTTGCGGTCGTTGGTCGTTTTGTAGGCTCTCATGCCGTTGCCGCCGTAGGCACCAACGGACCGGTCATAAGTCTTATTATCAATCTCTTCATTGGTGTTGCCATTGGCTCAAACGTAATCATTGCCAACTATTTAGGACAAAAGGACGATCGCGGGGTTAGTCGCGCCGTTCAAACTTCGGCCATGCTTGCCTTGGTAAGTGGACTCGCGCTGCTTGCCATCGGACTGATTGTAGCCAGGCCTATTTTAGGATTGCTTTCAACCCCTGACGACATTATTGCTGATGCCACTAATTATCTGCGCATCTTTGCCTTAGGCTTTCCGGCAATGATGGTCTACAACTTTGTCAGTGCCATACTCAGAAGTGTTGGTGACACGCGCAGACCGTTCTACTGGCTCTGTATTGGCGGGGCAGTAAATATCGCACTCAATCTGATTTTTGTCCTTTTTATGGGTATGGGAGTTGAGGGAGTCGCAATCGCTACAGTCGCGTCTAACTATCTGAGCGCTATTGGAGTGACCATTATCCTGATGCGAGAACCGGGCGCTCTGAGGCTCAATGTTCGTGACATGAAGCTCCATGGGTGTGAGTTGCGCAAGATTTTACAGATTGGCGTACCCGCCGGAGTCCAGGGCATGGTCTTCGCTCTCAGTAACTCTTTCATCCAAAGCGGAGTAAACTCCTTTGGCAAGGAAGCTATCGCCGGTTCAGCCGCGGCAATCAACTTCGAACTTTATTGTTACTTCGTCATTTCGTCATTTGCTCAGGCCGCTACAGCATTTATCTCTCAGAACTTCGGCGCCGGCCGCAAGGAAAATATACGGGCTGTCTTCCGGCGGTGTATGCTATTGAGCGTAATAGGCTGTGCGGTGCTCAACGTCGTGTTTTGTGTGTTCAGGGAGCAGTCTCTTAGCCTATTTATCACCTCTGAGGAGGCTATCCGCTTCGGAGCTATAAGAATGAGATATGTTCTGCTGATGCAGTTCATTGCATGTAGCTATGAGATTGCCGGAGCCTCAATGCGCGCCCTGGGTTATTCCATGACACCGACCATAATCGTCATAATAGGCACTTGTCTGCTTCGCGTTTGCTGGGTCAGTGCCGGCCCCTACGCTGAATTTCAGGATCTGCTCATCGTCTATCCCCTGAGCTGGATAATCACCGGAACTGCCGTACTCACCGCCTATTTCATTACATCCCGCAAGGCCCTCAAAAATTAATCATTGAAGAGGTGGCGTTTGTTTTGGGCGATTGAGAAAATTTTCGTAATTTTGCAGAGATGAAACGTTGGATCTGGATAGTGGCTCTTGTAGGACTGCTGAGCTTTTCATGGGCTTTTGACCCTATGGGAGGTCCGGTTGTCTATCCCCGATGCCCGATAAAATGGTTGACGGGATGGGACTGTCCGGGATGCGGAAGTGCGCGAGCATTACATGCACTTCTCCATGGCCACCCCGGCGATGCCTTAGCTTTTAATCCATGGCTCCCTATCGTATTGATTTTGTCGGTGTTAGCTTTGATAGGTTCAGCTCGACCGGGATGTATCAGGCGTTTCACCCATTCTCCTTTAGTCCTTGGAATCTTCATCGGGCTCAGTATAGGCTGGATGATTTTCCGCAATCTTTATCTCTGACCTCATGCAAAGAATTGATAACGAAACCGTAAGAAAAATACTTGATACCGCAGATATTGTAGAAGTTGTCAGCGACTTTGTCAAACTTCGCCGCAGTGGCTCCGGTTACATGGGGCTTTGCCCGTTTCATAACGAGCGGACACCGTCGTTTTCCGTGAGTAAGGCCAAGGGTATCTGCAAATGTTTCAGCTGTGGCAAAGGCGGCTCACCGGTCGGTTTCATCATGGAGTTGGAAAAATTAAGCTATGTCGAAGCCCTGCGTTGGCTTGCCCGGAAATACAACATCGAAATCAAAGAGCGTGAGCTGAGTGCTGAAGAACTTGCGGTAGCCTCGGAGCGCGAGAGTATGCTTGCTCTAAACGAATTTGCGCTGAATTTCTTTGAGCATACGTTAACCGAAAGCGAAGAAGGCCGAAACATCGGCCTGGCCTATTTCCGCGAACGCGGGATTTCAGATGCGTCAATCAAGAAATTCCGACTCGGTTATGCGCCGGAACAGCGTGACTCCCTCGCCCTTGCCGCAATGAAAAAGGGTTATAGCGCCGAAATGCTTAAGGCCACAGGTCTCTGCTCGGCATCCGAGCGCGGAACTCTCTATGATAAGTATCGCGGACGAGTGATTTATCCGATTTTCGGTCTGAGCGGCAAGGTCTTAGGCTTTGGTGCCCGAACGCTGAAGACTGACAAGAACGTTGCCAAATACATGAACTCTCCGGAGAGTATCATATATCATAAATCCAACGAACTTTACGGACTGTATCAAGCCCGACGTTCAATTGTATCCTTAGATAAGTGTATATTAGTCGAAGGATATATGGACGTGATATCAATGAGTCAGAGAGGAATCGAAAACGTCGTCGCTTCCTCCGGAACTTCATTGACAGAAGGTCAGATCACACTGATTAACCGCTTCACGGAGAATGTCACCGTAATTTATGACTCTGATGCTGCCGGCATCAAGGCGTCTATACGCGGCATCGACATGCTTTTGGCCCGGGGAATGAAAATAAAGGTCATGTTACTTCCTGAAGGAGATGACCCCGATTCATTTGCCAAAGCCCATTCCTTGGAGGAAATTCAGCAGTATATGGCTGAAAATGAAACGGATTTTATTCGTTTTAAGGCAAAGATTATGCAATCCACTACGGATGCGAATGATCCTGTAGCCCGCGCCGGAATCATTTCGTCGATGGCTAAGTCTATCTCCGTAGTCCCCGATCCGATTCTCAGTAGCGAATATATCAAGGAGTGTGCCCGTCTGCTTTCGACATCGGAAGAAATCGTTGCGCTGCAAGTGGCCAAATTCCGTAACGAATCTCTTGAAAAGGAAGGAATCAAGGCAAAACAAGCTGAAGCGGAACGGCCTAAAGTAGTCGCGGACCCGACGATTCATGTTCGCTCGACCCGCTCACAAGACAAGGCTGCGTTTGTCAGACCATGCGAGATGGAAGTGCTCCGACTTTTAGTTCGCTACGGAATGGTAACTTTAGCCACTGTTCAAGATTCGGACGGACACGAACGCAATCTCTCAGTGATGGATTATGCGCGTCAGGAACTTGAAGGAGACGAAATTGAATTCGAAAACGCTGATCTAAACGCGCTATTCTTCGCTATCACTGAGCTTCAACCGCAATGGGCTGCTGAACTCCCGTCAATCATGGAGCAAGCCGCTGAAACAAGGCGACAATTTTTTGAGGCTGAAATGACGACTTTGCGCTCGCAGTCTCTTTCCATGGCCGAACTTACAAAGAAAGGAGATCAGGCAGAAAAACAAGCGGAGCTGATTGAGGCTGATTTCATCAATCAGGCGGCCGAACAATTTGTAGCACGGCGCCTGAGCCAAAGTCCGGATAATACGTTACGCACGCTTGCCACCACCCTGATCAGCGAAAAATACGTATTGAGCAAAATCTACACGAAGGATAATCAGAAAGTAGAAACGGAACGTGACCTTTTGGCTACGCGGGTCCCGCGTGCGATTTACGGACTTAAGAGTGCCCACCTGCAATGGGACGAAAAAGAACTCAGAATCAAACTGATGCAACAAGGAGGCGATTCTGAAGATACCCAGGAAATACTCCAGACACTACAAAACATGCGCAAAATCATTGCCGAAATTGCCAAATTCCTTGGCGAACGCATAATCTTACCCAAATAAATGGAAAGAGATAAACTTGATTTCGGTACAATGAAAATCGGGGCTTTGTTTCGTGCCCTGTTCTTCCCTACCCTGATCGGCATGATCTTCACGTCGCTGATTACGGTCATTGACGGCATGTTCGTGGGCCACGGCGTCGGTGCCGACGGAATAGCCTCGGTCAATATCGTCGCTCCGATGTATATGATCGCCACCGGCATTGGGCTGATGTTTGGCATTGGAGCGTCCGTTATTGCCAGCATCAAACTTTCCGAAGGAAATGTCAAGGCTGCGAAAATTATTTTGACTCAGGGATTCTTGGCTTCAACACTCTTGGCGTTACTTATGGTCATCGTGATTTTAGTCGCTCCGGATTGGACTCTTAATCTACTGGGATGCAGCGACGAATTGAAGGAAAATGCGATCAATTACATGCTACCGCTAACCCCGGCCATGCTGTTCGTAATGATTTCCTGTATTGGGATGATGTTGATTCGCTTGGATGGGTCTCCCAAGTATGCCATGTATTGCCAGGCCGTTCCCGCTGTCTTGAATATCATTTTAGACTACGTGATGATTTTCCCTATGGGCATGGGAGTCAGAGGTGCTTCAGTCGCCACTTCGATCAGTTGCGTGGTCGGAGGATTGATGTCGTTAGTTTATTTCATCTGGTTTTCCGACAAATTGCGCTTCTATCGGCTTAAAGCAACGGTAAAGAGCCTGCGACTTACGCTCCGGAACACCGGCTACATGATCAAAATCGGATTTGCCACATTCCTCACCGAGATAGCCATGAGCATCATGATGATTACGGGTAACTACATGTTTCTCAATCGACTTGGGGAGCAAGGAGTAGCGGCCTACTCTATCGCGTGTTACCTATTCCCGGTGGTCTTCTCAATAGCCAATGCCGTCGCTCAGTCCGCCCAACCCATTATCAGCTACAATTACGGCGCCGGCCAACGCAATCGCGTCAATCAAGCGCTAAAAGTAGCTATTTTGACGGCGCTGATTTGCGGCGTCACGGTCACCGCCGCTTTGGCAGCAGGTGCAAAGGTTATAGTGGCGGCCTTCCTTTCGCCCTCCGAGCCTGCATTTGACATTGCCACCGCCGGATTACCTTTTTTTGCACTCTGCGCCCTCATCTTCGCAGTCAACATTACGTTTATAGGCTATTATCAAAGCCTTGAAATGGCCGTCAGATCTATTGTATTCACCCTCCTGCGCGGCATAATTTTCCTTGTCCCGGCCTTCATCCTTCTCCCTGCCCTCATCGGCAATCCGGGCCTCTGGCTCGCAATCCCCGCTGCCGAACTTCTCACCCTTATCACCATCCTCATCACCCTCCCCCGGCGTAAATAAGATGCCGGTTTGCATGAATGAGGAAATTTGAGTAACTTTGCACCATATTAAGTATGGAGAAGCGATTGTTGTTCGTTACATCGACTGAAATAGTCCGCGTTCCGGCGGGCTCGGTGGTCTATATCGCAGCGGAAGGAAATTATTCTACACTCCGACTGGCCAACGGCGATGTCAATATGTTGACTTTACAGTTAGGCCACGTTGAACGACGCATCTCCGCACTTCTCGACAAAGAGGACCGGCGTTTTATCCGCATCGGCAAAAGCCTGATTGTCAATCGCGACTTTATTTCTTATATCCATCCTCAGCGCCAAAAGTTGATTCTTTCTGACTGCCGTACATTTCGCCATGAAGTCTCGGCATCAAAAGAAGCGTTGAAGGCGCTGAAAGACTTTTTAGAAAAGGAGGAAAATAATGAGCCTTGAAAATGATGACATCGACGACTTTGAAATTCGCGTAATTTCATCTGGTAATGAATCGGACTCGCAACCGCCTATTGAGGATTGCTGCGAGCTGGACGAGACATGCCCCATCTTAAATGATGGTTTGGAACCCTTGGCGTTTCACAAAAAGCCATCATTGGATATGTTGACGGAGGAATTAATTGATGAGCAACCCAAGAAACGCCACAAATTTCCTTGGGTAGCGATTTTATTAATATTAATTGGTATAACCGGGCTGATTTTCTTCATCGGCTTACTCATTCCTAAAGCAGAATCTTCGAACAACGATATGCCGCAAAGGGAAAATATGGTTGTTAGGGAGGTTGAAGAATCCGAACCGGCCATAGTTACTCAACCGCAAAGCTCCGTTCTGATTCTTGACACGATAGTTAATAATAAAGGCCTGACGATTTATGAGCCGCGAAACGCGACGGCATCACTTACCTTGGGCGATGGTCTGCTTTCCGACTCCACCATCATTCTTGCTACTCAGGCTGCCGACGTTCGCGGAGATAATGGTGAAATCTTAGGCACTTTCGTCCTCAACGGTGAATTGAAGAGTAAAGGAGAATCAAAGGCCGGATTCTGTGCAATCATCAATGGCCAGCCGACCATAGGCATAGCTGATGCCACTCCGATGTTAGAACAGGCATTAACTGAGGGGGGATATTTCTTCCGCCAGTACCCATTGGTTGTCGGTGGCCAGTCAATTGAAAACAAGCCCAAGGGTCGCGCAGTGCGCAAGGCTCTTGCCGAAATCGGCAATAAAATTTGCATCATCGTCAGCCATGATAAGCTGACATTCACTGAGTTTTCAGAACTCCTGACCGAGGCCGGAGTCAGGAATGCAATTTACCTTTGTGGAGGTGATTCCTACGGCTTTTATAACGATAAAGAAGGCCAACGACAACAAATTGGTAACGACCAAAAATCAATAGGTGAAAATATCAGTTTCATAATCTGGAAATAGGTTTTATACACTCACCAAGTCATTTCATACAGAGCCCGTCAAAACTCCTTGACGGGTGATTTTTTTTATCTAATTTTGCATCGTCAAAATACTCTATATGAAATGAAAAAGTTCCTTCCCTTATTACTTCTCACAGCCGCTTTAAGCTCTTGCTTAAAACCTCAAAAGGCCCTCACGGAGCATCCTGAACATCAGGAAGTAAATGCCGTTTACTACTGGAAAACAGTCTTTCAACTTGACAGCTCTGCCCGGCAGTTCATGGCTGAATATGACGTCAAGCGAATCTATCTGAGGCTGTTTGACGTAACGGCTGATGATGGCGAATGGGGAGCCGTGCCCAATGCCTCAATCCGAGTTCCGGAACGCGAGTTTCAGCTTCTAAAAAATGAGATGGACAGCATGGAAACAGTCCCGGTGGTCTACATAACTCTTGACGGCCTCCGAGCCATGACCGACAGAGAAGGAACGCTGGCAAAGAACATAGTCAATAGAGTTCATAACATGGTGCAATATAACTCACTGCCCGGCGTCAGCGAACTGCAACTTGACTGCGACTGGACCGAGTCAACAGAGGAGCAATTTTTTACCCTCTGCGATTCAGTCCGGAAGACAATCAAAGAGTTAGAGCTGCCGTGGCGCCTGAGTTCAACGATTCGTCTTCACCAGTTGGCAAAGCAGGCCCCGCCGGTCGATGCCGGAGTCTTGATGGTATATAACACCGGGACGTATTCTGACCCCGACACCAAAAATTCAATAATCAACATTGAGGATATAATGCCTTATCTGAAAAGACTCAACAGCTATCCGCTTCACCTTGATGTGGCGTACCCGACTTACTCCTGGCAACTAATTTTCAGAGATCGCAAATTTGCCGGTATAACGTCTGAGCTGAACCTCACAGACACTTCAAAGTTTGAACCGCGCGGTGAGAATCTTTTCATTGCCGTTGAGGACATTCCTTATAATGACACCATGATTCTCAAAGGAGACCTTATACGCCTTGAAAGTTCTGACTTTAAGGAAATAGAAACCGTCAAACGCGAAATTGAAAAATGTCTCTCGTCTCGAAAATATTCCAATATCATTTATCATCTTGACCCCGAAAATCTGAAAAATTATAGCTCTGATGAAATCAAAAGTATTTATGCTGTTGGCAGCTGAACTGCTGCCTGTGGTTGCTAACGCCTGCGGACCTTTCAATCCGATTATTCCTACCCCGCCCTATTTCGTAACGGAAGGCAACGAACCGACTGACTATAATCGCATTGAGAACCTAAAACTATGGCAAAGTCAGATCTCAGACCAAATTCCCTTAGCCGAGATTGAGCAGGTCGTCTACGCTGACTCACATGATAGATTTAATGAGATGACGAATCCTAATGACAGGAAATCAACTCTAAACCGAATGTACATCTATCTTAACGACAGCAACAACACTGAGGCGATTGAGTTTCTCTCCCTCGCTAAGGGAATTGAAGAAGCGCGACGCGACGATGAACGCCGCTCCCCCTGGTATTATCCCTCCAAGAGAAATGACGAACGCACAACTGACGGCCTTGATTATTTCATCCGTCAGGCAATGAATTATGACGGCGAGAACTTCAAGGAGCGCTATGCCATGCAAGTCTGTCGTGCCCTGTTTGCCACTAATCAATTTGCCCGTTGCGTTGAGTACTATGATTCAATTTTTTCAGGAATTGACGATGCAAGCCTGATGAAACGGATGGCAGGGAACTATGCCGGCGGAAGTTTGATTCACTTAGGTGACACCGTGAAAGCAAACACCCTGTTTGCACTCGCAGGGGACTATAACTCACTCTTCGTTGAGAACCCAATGGAATATATGCTTGACCAGAATCCCAACGCGCCTCAAATCATGGACTATATGCGGAGTTACGTGGCCGCAGACTCGGCGCGGATGGCGCAACATTTGCCATTGGCCGTAAAAGCGCTGGCCAATAGGGATGTAACCTATAAAGGAGACTGGGCCTTCTATCTCGCGTATTTCTATAATCACTTTGCCCAAGCCCCTCAGACTGCAGAGAATTTTATCAATAAGGCTTTAAAACTTCAGTTTTCATCTGACGAACTCAAGAATCAGGCGATGGCCTACAAAATGAAATTTGAAGGCGCTTCGCTGACCCAGCAGTCCATATTAACTAATCTTCGCTGGCTTGACCAAAGAGTTGACTCTCTAAGCCCTGACGCAAAGGATTGGAATCGCCGCGGCCGAAATATTATTTATAGCGATTGGATTCCTCAACTATGGAAACGCGGCGACTACGCTACGGCAATACTTTTGGCTGATTATGCTGACTCAAAGAATTTAACTGACTATGGTCGCGACGAAAATGTCAACCCCGGCGATATGGACCGCGGCTCATTAACCTTCCAGCTCATGGGCAGCTTGCGCTCTGACCAACTGATCGCCGTAAGGCAGAAAATCATGTCATCCACTCCCCTCTATGACTTTCTGCGCCGGGAAGATATGCAAAACCCTAACATGTTCAACGATTTAATCGGCACACTGGCTCTGCGCGAAGGTAACTACGCTCGCGCTGTTGACTACCTGCTGCAGGTTGGTATTGACTATCAGCACTCTATGCGGCTCTATCGTGCCGGATACTTGGGCCTTGATCCTTTCGTCTATTATCCGGAGCGTTGGGAGAAATGCGAATGGGAAGACTGGGTATGATATAATGACTTTAGTCAGGCGGCTAAACCCAAGAAGAGCCTTGATAATGCCAAACTCCGGTTTGCTCGTCAGATGCTTGATTATCAAAAGCAAATGCTGACGGCACCAACGGCCGACGAGCGTGGATATGCGCGACTGATGTTTGCCTTGGGACGCAGGAATTCGTTTGAACAGTGTTGGGCTCTGACTCAATATTGGCGCGGATGGATCGGATGGCGATTTCTGCCTCATTTGGACTATCATTCTACGACCTTTTATGAAAAAAATTACGGTTTTCTCTACGACTACACTTATGAGATGGCACAGGAAAATGAACGCACCTTCAACCGCGAAATCATGACAGCCATGCAGATTATGACGTCTGACGAAATGCGCGCCAGGGCCGAGTATGTTCTCATGAATCTTAAAACCATCGCAAAAAAATATCCTCACACCCAAGTGGCACAAACCCTGAAAACCTCATGTGATAATTGGAAAAACTGGCTTTAACTTATAATTATTTAAAACAAAACGATGAAACTCAGAATCTTAATGCTTGCGCTGATGTCTGTTATCAGCCTTCAGGTTACTTCCTTTGCCCAGCCAAAGAAGAGGTCCTACAATTTCACCCGCGCCGTAGAGGAAGCAAAAGAGGGTAATAATACAAAAGCCATGGAATTTCTCACAAAGGAAGTGAGCGAAAATCCCAAGAATGGCTATGCCTACATGTGTATGGCGGCAATTTATGAGGAGGAAAAGCAATATAAGGATGCAATGCAGAACATCAACGTAGCCCTTAAAAAATTGCCTAAAAAGGATAAAAAATCCACGGCTATGGCCCTCACGCTGCGTGCCCATCTGTTTACAACCTCAGGGGACACGGTGCGAGCCCTGCCTGACCTTGAGACGGCAATAAACTTAGCGCCGGATGAATACGAAATCATGGATTCCTATGCTAATTTGCTCTATGAATTGAAACGCTATGATGATTCTGACAGGATATATAACCGAATGGTAACCGGTAATCCGGCTGGAATCAACGGATACATGGGCCTCGGACGCAACGCATTCTTTAGAGGTAAGTATGACGATGCAGTCAAGCATTATGAAGGCGCGCTCAGACTTGATGACTCTTACTCATCAGGCTACGCCTTTCGCGGCGAAAGCTATCTGAAACAAGGGAAGTACCATGAGGCGATTGATGACATTATCAAGGCTCTTGAAATTGATAATGACACCAAAGCATTCTTCCTTCTATTTGATTTTCCTGATGAGCAGACCAAGCTCGTCGTGACCAGGCTCAAAGGAATGGCTGCAAAAGACCCTTATGAAGCATATTGGTGGTACTATATCGGCCAGGTTTATAACGAACACAAACATTACGCCGAGGCTATCAAGGCATTTAAGAAGGCAGATGAAATTGACTCCTATCCGGACTTCCTTCGGTTTATTGCATCTTGCTATTACGAACTTGGTGACTACGGGAATGCCCTTTTGACCATAAATGAATATATACGCCAGGATTCGGATGAAAAGGGTAAAATGTTGAAAGCAGATATTCTTGGCGACGCCGGCGACGTTGACAGCTCCATTGCTGTTTGGGATGAAATAATTGAAAGCGATCCGGACTACTTCTTTCCCTACTATCGCCGCGGATTCATGAAGGATAACGCCAACAGGTCCGAGGAAGCTCTGGAAGACTATGATATGGCTATCATGCTTGAGCCGGATTATGCTTACGCTTATCTCGGCCGAGGCGATATGTTAATGCGTCTTGGACGCACGGAAGAAGCATTGGAGGCCTACCGCAAAGTGACTGAGCTTGATACTGTTCCTGGTGATAACTCATGTTCAATGTATGCCATGCTCGCATTAGGAGAGAAGGATAAAGCCATCGAATTCTTGAATCAGACAATTGAATCGGACCCTACGGATGGGGCGCTCTATTATGATGCCGCTTGCCTCTATTCCCGCATTGGAGACTTGGGAAAGTCTATGTCAAATCTTCGTATTGCCTTAGAAAAGGGTTATCCCCGCTATCACCATGTGCGCAATGATGATGACCTGACCGAATTGCGCAAATTGCCTGAATTTGAAGCACTTTTGCAAGAATACGAAAGCAAAGTGACAGCAATCCCGGTCAATAACAAGCAGGAGGAAGAAGTATCAGTTGACAACGAACGCGTTGAGATTCCTTTTATCCCTGAAGGCGGCTGTTTGTCAGTTACTTGCTCAATCAATGAATTGCCGCTCAACTTCGTGTTTGACACCGGAGCAAGCACCGTTTCCCTATCACAAGTAGAAGCGAACTTCATGTTAAAGAATGGATACCTGAAACGCGACGACATCATCGGTACCGACCGATTCATGGACGCCAACGGCAATATTTCGGAAGGCACCATAATCAATCTTCGCGAAGTTGACTTCGGCGGGCTTAAATTGAATAATGTCAGGGCCTCAGTAGTGCGCAATCAGCGCGCTCCGTTGCTCTTAGGTCAGAGCGTGCTGGGTCGACTCGGCTCAATTGAAATTGACAATCCCGGCAAAAAATTAATCATAACTCATTCAAAATAACTTAAACTCATTTACATTATGAACTTCTTTGATTTATTTGGCAAAAAGAAGCCAACAGTGACTCCCGAACCCGAAACCGTTGCGACATCTACGCCTGAGATTCAGATTCCGGAGGGCGCAACAAAAGTGCACAACCTGATTATCCTTGACGAAAGCGGCTCAATGACTTCCATTTATCGCGCAGCCCTCATCGGCGTTAATAACACGCTGAAAACCATACGGACCGCTCAGGAGGAGCACCCGGACCAATACCATCTTATCTCGCTCATCTCATTTGACTCCGAGCATTATAACCAAATCTTCCGCAACGCTCCCGCATTAATGACCGGGGATATTCGACCCGACCAGTATCGTCCCTGTGGCGGCACTCCTCTTTATGATACAATGGGCCGCGCAATCAATGAACTGCGCAGGACTGTCAAGAAAGGTGACATTGTCCTCGTAACAATCATCACTGACGGTTATGAAAATGCTTCACACGAATACAACTCACGGATGATTCATAACCTTGTCACGGAGATGAAAGCAGAGGACTGGATTTTCACCTATATCGGAGCAGATCAGGATGTTGAAGCCGTCAGCACTGACTTAGGAATCAACAACTGCCTGGCCTTTGAAGCCGACGAAGAAGGGACCACGGAAATGTGGGAGCACGAAAACGCTTGCCGCAGCAGACTCTTCAGCAAACTTTCTCATCCAAACTGTTCCCGCTCAGACTTAATGGATGATTACTTCAACAATTAAACAAGTAACGCCTGAATCCAAACAACCGCCGGTTTGCAAGATACCCGAAATCACGGTCATTGGCATAAGCCTCCCGCTCAAACGAGATCCCGTAATAAGCCTTTTTATGATTGCGGAACTGAATCAACCGAACCAGGTATTCCAACAAATAGAGGATATAAAACGGGATGTAGAGCAGTTCGCGCTGCTGTGCATCATGAATACGCTCATGATTGATAATGCGAGAGTCAACCCATGAATCATCGCGGGTAAGATAAAACCCAAAGAGATTGAGTACCATCCCTTTGGGTGCAAACCGGGTCACAATTACTCGTGATTTCATTTCTTCCGGTTAGGATTACGCAAAACCATCGGATAGCCGTCAGTGAGACCTAACTTTTCAGTCTCCTTGGCGGCTTTCTTCATTAAAGCAGGGACGGCGTCAACCATATCAGATGATTCCGCAACTACATAATAAGTAGGATCAGAATTGCGAACAACCATAGCCCCGTCAATGCCGCTCTCGCGTAATCTCTTCATCATTGCCATAGCATTGAATCGCTGCTCAAACTCCCTGACAACTACGAGGAACTCCGCGATCTCAGCCTCGGGAGAATCCTCGCGAGATACAAAGCGGGTAGTGACTTTCAGCGTATCAGGACCGACAATATAAATCTGCTGGCGACGCTTCTTGATACGGTCAACCTGAGCCTGCATCTCGGGGTCAATTTTTTCCTGATCGGCTACGGTTTTGGCCTTAGCTACGTCATAGGCGGCGCGATAGTTGGCCTCGGTCGTATGACAAGCTCCGAGAGCCATAATAATGGCTCCCAGAGCAAGAATAATCAGTGATTTACGCATTAGAGATTGAGTTTTTTGCGAATATCCTTGGGCACTGCGTTTTTATTAACGCTGAAGCTCATGGTCTTTGCAAGGAAATAAGGCTCGGAAACGTAGAAGAATCCGTCATAAACCTGATTAGTGTTCCACGAGTTCTTTACCTTATAGTAGCGATTACCGAGCTGATCGGTTGCGGTACCAACGATAACCATGCCGTGATCATCTGTGGTTTCGTGATTATCAAACATCTGTTGGCGCAGTTCGGGAGTAACCTTCACTTCCTTAAGGTCTGAGGGAGAGGAAAACTCGTATGCTTCCTTTTCCTTATCGGCATCACTGAGTTTCACCCAGCGGCTAAGTTCCGTACCCTGCATATCGGCTTCGGTCTTCTTCTCGGGGAGAACTGCATAGCCTTCTTTCCATTTGAATCCCTTTTCGGAAACGTCTGCAGCCCAATTGACGGTATAACCGGCCTTGAGTGCCTCGTCAACAATGCGCTTGAAGTCATCCAGCGGAACATTATAGTAATCTTCCCAAAGCCAGTTGTCACAGACCTCTAAGGGGAAAGAGCTATACATCGGCTGATGGGTAAACGAGGTAAAAGGTACGAAATCTTCAAACTTTACACCCAAACTCTCAGCGTAAGATTTCGGGGTATAAGTCTTGCCGTTAACTTCAAACGTTTCGGGCACAGGTCCGAAATATGCGTCAAGAATACCTTCAAAGCCCTTGATCCATGAAGGGCTGAGTTTGCGGCTGCCGGCGATAGCCTTAATATAAGACGTCAATGCCTTTTCTATCTCGCCGTGGTCATGAGCGTCCTCGCCATAGTTCAGGCCGGAATAAACACTCTCGGGAATCGCACCGTAACGATCCATTACGTAAGCCACATCAACGATGGAACCGCCCTGGGAGAAGTTGCCTACTCCACCAAGGCGAACATAACGTTTGGCCTTGTCAAGGTAGCACTGGCGCACGGTGAACATCTCGCTCAGGTCAAGAGAGTCGCCTCCCTGACGGAGCACTTCCTCCTCAATGGCCGAAGTACCGGAGAAACACCAGCACGTGCCTGATTTATTCTGGTCCTTGACAGAAGTGGTCGGCAAGGAGATAACATCAGTAAAAACAAAGCCCTTGATTGAATCTGAGGCAACGGAATCCGTAGGCTCAACTTGGGCTGTGGCTCCAAAAGCGAGGAGCAAAGCAGCAGCAGAAATCAATTGTTTCATTTTGGTTCGTTATAGAGTATTTGAATTTTTCCTATCGGGAGTTCTCCTTCAAGTTTGACCGGTATGCGCGTCCCGGTCTTAAGCAGCCAGGCTTTCATCGGTTTTGATGAGTTCTTGATTCTCTCGGAGCTGAACATGAAGCTAATTTTGTAGCAGTCATATTTCTTGCCGTTCATGTCTATGCGCTCATCACCATCATAAGTGACGGCGAGTTTTTCAATCTTCTTGCCTGAGAATATGTTTGCCTTGCTGACGGTGCCTTTTTTCATTGACTCAAAAGGCAGGCGGCGCACAAAATAATACACACTCAGCATATCTACGGCCGGAAGCAATGCCGACATCAAAGTGTCGGCCGTCTCAGTCTTGCCGTCCCGATTTCGCTTGAAGCGATCAACGTTAGCAATAGCCCGGTTGCCATGATACGTATATTTGATTATATCATGGCGATATTGCTTATCTTCATAAGTAGATTTATCGTAGAGCAGCGGCGACATATCCTCAAGGCGCATGATTCCGCTCAGAGTGTCACGCACCATGAAAATCTTGTCGGCCCAAGGCTGGGTTCGTGCAGTCAGAACCGCATGATAACCATCCGACTTCTTAGTAAGGGTGATTCCCGCCGAGCCGGCCACTTTCTGAATCAGGCCCCACTTGTATGTAACCCGATATGAGAGATGTTCATTACCAAACGTCGGCACCGAGGCTGACAGGCCAAGTCCTACTGCAAGAAAAAGTATGTAAAAAACTAAACGCTTAATCATAAGAATCAAAGGGGAGAGAATTTTTAGCCGCCTGCTCTATTCGCTTGTTGCGCCAGCAGTTGCGGCAGATAGCAATATACTTTTCATCGCCGCCGATTTCAACCTGAGCACCTTCCTGGACTATGTCGCCATTGGCATCAATGCGGGCATTGACAATCGTTTTGCGACCACAAGAACATGTACTCTTGATTTCGTCAATCGTATCGGCAATCTCAAAGAGGCGCATAGAGCCCTCAAACGCATGAGTACGGAAGTCCGTGCGCAAGCCGTAGCAAATCACGTTGACACCATAGTCATCAACAAGGCGGGCCAACTGATCAACCTGTTCCGCCGTAAGAAATTGAGCCTCGTCAATCAAGAACCACTCAATCAGGCATCCGGCCTCCTCACATAGCTTTGTTGCCGTCAGATAAAGATCCGTGTCAGCCATGATCCATTGACATTCACGCTCGATACCGATACGCGAACGAATCACGTTCTTTTTGTCACGGGTGTCAATCACCGGCTTCATGCAAATGTAGCGCATTCCGCGCTCTTCAAAGTTATAAGCCGTGGTCAAAAGCAGGGCCGTTTTTGCCGACCCCATAGTGCCATATCTGAAATATAATTTACCTTTACGTTCCATAATTTTCTAAAAACCGCCTCAAATTTACGCATTTTTTTCGAAAACTCCACCACTTCCCCGTTAAAACACTCTGAATATTTATCAAAATCACACTGCGAAATGCTCGTGTCTTCTGCCTCATCCTCAGCATCGCCCCATCACTATCAAACTTAACAATAATCATCTATACTCTCAGGACCTGACCACTGCTTTCCCATACTTAACATAAACTCTTTTTTCGCTCCATCTTCATCAAAGAATGTGGTTCCCTCATGAATAAAGCTCTCATTTACTAATGATATTGTTATAACAGAGAATGGCTTCAACCCATCATCGGCATGTGACCTTATGACTAATTTATCATCATTTATTTCAAATTCATCAATATAATTAGTTGAATATTGATTTTTACTAACTATTTCGCCTATGAATAAATTATTTTTATAGTCGTACAAAGATGCGTTTGCGAATCTCGGACATAAAGGAAATAATGTAGGCGTTTTCCAATTCTTCTGCTTAGCATTTTCTGATAAAGACTCAAATAATTCTTCAGTTTGAGTATCGGTATAGTTTTTATAACCATCATCTATACTTGACTTAGATGTTGGCTGAGTGTAAATCCATTCACCAATACCTTTTTTCTTCGTAGACCCTGATAGTTCTGACTCAAATGTCCATCTCATTATTCGACTATACGCATTTTTCGCTTCTTCTGACGAAACAGTACGCATCCATAATAAATCTTGATTGGATCCGGAAATATCGTTTAAACACGAAGGATCTTCAAGGAAACGTCTTATGTCACCTCCACAAAGAAATTCAATTCTTTTTCGCGTAGTGAGATTGTTTAACGCATTTTCAAGCTTTGTAAACCATCTCAGATTTTCAATTCTGTTATTACATCTGTTAGTATCAATATGGTCAACAACATACTCTTTAGAATTCCTTGGTCCAAGAAATGCAGTTGCAACGATTATATGCACCCTATGCCCACTTATCATCATGTACCCGTTAGAACTGCATTTGCGACCAAACGTCCATTCTTCATCTAATTGACGAGGTTTCTTCTTATCTTGCGGTTTATGTCGATATACCGCCCCATTATCGCGAACAGAATAACGTTCTCCTTTGTATAAACATTCTTTCTGCTCGTGATAATCCTCTAATAATAGTTCAAAACTGTTTGCGTGATTCATTTTCATAAGTCAACAAAATCAATTTTTTTCCCTAAAGCGGCGGCAATTCGGGATAAAATATCTAACCCGACGGAATAACGACCTTTCTCAATACGGCTCAAATTTGCCGCATCAATTTTAGTCATCTGAGCAAGCTCGCGAGCTTCAATGCCATGCTCTTCTCTTAACTGACGAATTCGAATGCCAATTCGCTCCCTTTCTGCCTGTCTGTCCCCCGAATCAAGACCTCGGATATTAAGGGCACTTAACTCCGAAGATCTCATTATTGCGCTAATCATTTTTTCCTTATCTTCTGAGTGATTAGCATCAAAAAGAGCCTCAATTTGACTTAAAACATACTTCTTATAATCTTCACTGCAATATGTTCCAACCGGACACATTACATTATAAACTTCACCATCGCATGCCGTTACTTCAACGACACTTGAGCTGATGATTCGAGCGGTAGATTTGGACTTGATTTTCATAATTTAATGAATTTTGATGGTGCAAAGTTACACACTTATTTTATAATTGGTAAATAAGCCAAGCTAATAATTGTTAAATATAACAATCTATAATACATACTAACCCATAGTTTAATTAACACTTCCACGCAAAATATTTTGTTTTTCAATATTTTATTGCTAAATTTGCAGAAAATTGAACCACATAGAGTTTTTTCTATTTAGTATTAATTCATCTAACTTATTATCAACCTACAAATGGCACAACGTTTTGACGACTTCAATGGAGTTTTTTTATACGAGAAAAGTTTCAAGCAATGGCTTGATGGTGAATTTAAATCAGGAGCATCCAGTGACTATCCATCAAGACTGAGAAGATTTTTTACTCGGTATTATTTAAATAAAACCTGGCTACATCAAGGAATGCCCATTTACCGTTGTTTGAATCAACTTCCCATAGAATTCATTAATCAATGGATTGATTTTTGTCTTGAACAAGCAGATTCTATATCGAAACAAGGTGACAGAAACGATATCACAGCAGCGATAAAAAAGTTCCAAGTCTTTTTACAGCAACACATTATTAGGTAAATTTGCAGAAATGTTGAGGACGTTGCAAAACTTAAATAAATGGACCAACCACGGGGCTTCGTGGCGCCCTCGCCACGATGGTTCGTCAGCACCACAATCCCATCAAAGGCCTATAATTTATCGACTTCGGAAATCGTGGCGCTATTGCGCCATCGCGGCGGGGGCGCCGCGAAGCCCAATAATTCACATTATTTAGAGTTTTGCGACACCCTACGGAATGAAAAATCAATTTGACTAATATGGACGCAAAGAATCCTCTACTTGAAAAATTACAATCCTGCCCTACAACTACTGAGGATATTCGTAAGTATTTCAGTGAGACAGCCAATCTTCTTATGAATAACTACGTCATATCAAAACGAGGAATTGAATATGAGATTGTAGAGATTGAATTTTACTTGTTTACGCATGACCATCCGGATGTAATTACTTATCCGCGTGATTGTAAAGCCGGGCAATGGTTTTTTCATCCAAGTGGTGTCGACCTAACTTTTGCTACTACTGATATGCAGTTTGGCGGCATACTTATTCGCGGGCTGAGAGAAACAAAAGGAAAACGCAAGCAAGTGTTTGGGCCACTAAAATGCGTAGACATTTTGTGGGATAAACTAAATGCGTTTGAAGCTGTAGCTGCGGAAATTCCCACTATTATTCCAGCTAACGGAAACATAGAATCATATGAACCGATATCTCTTCCTCGCTGGATTCCGGTAAGGAATGATAAAGAAAAAGCGTTAGCGAAAATTGCTGAATGGGAAAAAAGAATAAAAGACGAAGACTTTATTGAGTTTAATAGCAACACCAATAAAGATAAAATCTTTGCTCTTGTATTTGAATCTGAATACCGCTTCATCAAGAACAAGAAAGAGACAATCAATTTTGATGATGATAACTGGAAAAGATATAATGCTAAAATTAGAACGACCTGATAAGTGCTGCTTTTATTGCTATTTCGTTTCTTGCTCTATTGTACTTGGATTTGGGAGTTTGGATTATTTTTTGTAACTTTGCAGTCCCTATAGGTTCAAATTTAAGATGATACGCGAAGTTCTTGAGCAAGTTATTAGTGAGGATTTATCCGAACTCTGGTCTGTGTTGTCGGCCGACGAGAAACGGCTGGTGACGGAAAACTTTACCCTGCATCATTATAAAAAGAATGAGACCATCTATTCCGAGAAAGATACCCCGGAATACCTTTGGTGTCTCATTTCCGGCAAGGTAAAGAAATGGAAAGAGGGAGTCGGCGGTAGGTCTCAGATTATCCGTTTGATTCGTCCGGTGCAGTATTTCGGCTATCGTGCCTTCTTTGCCGGCGAGCCTTATGTCAGCTCGGCGTCAGCCTTTGAGCAGTGTACAATCGGCACTCTGCCCCTGACGGTGGTTGAAGATCTCATTGAGCAAAATAATGCAGTGGCTCGCTTTTTTATTAAAGAGTTAGCTACCAATCTTGGCTCCTCTGACACCAAGATTGTAAATCTCACGCAAAAGCATATCCGCGGCCGCCTGGCCGAAGCACTGATTGTATTGGCTGAGAACTACGGCTATGAGGATGATAAATCCACACTCAGAATCTACATGAGCCGCGAAGACCTTGCCAACCTCTCAAACATGACCACAGCCAACGCTATCCGCACACTTTCGGCCTTTGTCAACGAGCATCTTATCACCGTTGACGGTCGCCGAATCCGTATCCTTGACGAACCTCAACTTCATAACATCAGCCGCTTAGGCTAATCCCCCACCCTCCAAAATATGAAAATCGGAACTCCCTTCACTCCCTCCGGTACCAAGGCCCTGCTCCTTGGCAGCGGCGAATTAGGCAAAGAAGTGGCAATTGAACTCCAACGCTATGGCGTAGAGGTGATTGCGTGTGATAAATATGCTGATGCGCCGGCTATGCAAGTGGCAAATCGCTCTAAAGTCTTTGACATGACCGACGCCGAGGCCCTGCGCCGGGTGATTTTGGAAGAGAAGCCCGACCATATTATTCCTGAGGTGGAAGCGATTGCCACTCCCGAGTTGGTTAAACTTGAAAAAGAGGGCTTCAATGTCACTCCGACGGCTGCGGCCACCCTGCTGACCATGAATCGCGAAGGAATTCGCCGACTTGCCGCTGAAGAATTAGGCATCAAGACGTCGCCTTATCGCTTCGCTTCATCGCTTGAAGAATTCCATAAGGCCATTGAAGAAATTGGACTGTCATGCGTCGTGAAACCGGTAATGAGCAGCAGCGGCCACGGTCAGTCAACCGTCCGTACCCAGGAACAAGTTGACGCCGCATGGAAAGAAGCGCGTGAAGGTGCTCGCGCTGATGCCGGTCGAGTAATTGTTGAAGGATTCGTCGACTTTGATTATGAAATAACCCTCCTGACCGTGCGTTCCATCTCCGGCACCACGTTCTGTGAACCCGTAGGCCACTATCAGGAAAACGGTGACTATCGCTTCTCCTGGCAGCCGCAGCCCATGTCAGCCATCGCCCTGGAAAAAGCCCGCGAAATTGCCCGCAAAGTCACTGACGCATTAGGTGGCTACGGCATTTTCGGCGTCGAACTCTTCATTAAAGGCGATGACGTAATCTTCTCCGAAGTTTCTCCCCGCCCCCATGATACCGGTATGGTCACGATGATTTCTCAGGCCCTGAGCGAATTTGCGCTCCATGCTCGCGCAATCTTAGGGCTTCCCGTACCGGC
>CAMWSN010000007.1 GCA_947176925.1 uncultured Porphyromonadaceae bacterium | reverse complement strand
TGTATGACCTCACCTCACACGACTTGGCTCCGACTCTTGCCAAAGTACAAAAAGAGACCCCGAAATGGGGAATTCCCGGTTATTATTTCCCTCAACCGCTTGGCGATACTCCCCGTCATATTTCCGAGTTGTTTCATCAGGGATTTGTAACTGTTGTTGTCATCCCTATTTCCAAGGATTTCATAAAGCTCACCTTTGATAAAATCAACGAGTTCAAGTCTTTCCATCTTCATTTCATTAAAACCCTCAAGCACTTTGACGACAAGATAATTCATGTTAACTTCAACGATGAATTTGAACGACTCATTACCTCATCTCCCTCCATCATCAGCCGCGAGATTTCCCGGGAAGCGCTTCAATTAGCCAAGGAAGCGAATTTAACCATCCATCAAGACAGCAAAATAGCCATTTATCTTCGTCCCCAAAAAGATTCCGGGGGACGCCTATATAACTTCCTCCCTACAGAATGTGCATCTCCATTCCCGAACATTGACATTCACGCCGACTTTCAAACCTCGGTTGATCGAAAACATATCGTTCTTGACCAATCTACTCCCATTGGAAAATATAATTCCAGGCTTCTAAAGGAGGCGTATGAAATCATTCGCTCCATCTTCATTGGCGAAACCGAAGTCAGCCCCGGAGTGTTCTCCCCTAAACATTTAGATGTAGGAATAAACAATGACTCAGACAACATTCAGCTCTTAAAAAATGTATTCTTTGAAACATACGAGGTTGACGGCTTAAAAATTCTTCAAAAGCACATCCTACCCTCTCGTTACCCCGATTATGATTGCTTCTATTCCTCCATCTTCGCACTCTTATCCAATTGCCGAGGATACAGGGATAACTATAAAGACTATGACAACAAGGCTGAGAACTTAGGTAAGGAGCTGTTATCATGCAAGTTCCTGCCTGATACCGAATGTCATAGTCGCCGAATATTCTTTAGGAACAACACCTCAACTGCAATCTCTCTCCCAAAACAGATCAACGCCGAGATAACCTCTTACAATATTCCCGGTAATTATCGCTTGGCAACTTCGTTCAAGAAAGGCAGCGCAATCAAACCCTTTGAGGATACGAATCAGATTTATTCACTTTATTGGCAATGTTCACCAGATGGAGCTAACATTTCAACAGATTCCATCTCAGAGGAGGAGCAGATTGAAATTCTGCGATCCGTGGCCCAACTTATTGGTATTGAGCGAAATCATGAGCAGTCCATATCCCCGACATGGAGATTCGCAACCATCAACGACTCCGCAGATATTTCTGACAAAACACGTGCTGCTTTTGCCCTCTCTACACTGTTTTATCGCACCACGTCAGGCAAATATAAACCCGGTCAAACCCTGCGCGAAAAAGACATTGACACCAAATTTGTGGCCCGATTAGGGCTAACTAAGACACAACTCCATCTGCTTTACGACAAAACCGGAGTTTCCCGCTCATCGACTTACCTATATGCCGACCAACGCTTGAAAGAGCGGATTGGCGACGGCCTTGACTACATTCCGGCATTACTGACGGAGACACCTTCGGTTCGCCGCTCCGAGGCATGGGATAACCTGAGGATTTTCTTTGATGATAAGGCAATTAAGCCGGCATTGGTTAATGAAAATTACTCAATATTTTATCGCCTGCTGCGAAACGACAACAACAAACAGATTTTTAACGACTTGCGCATTGCGAACTATGACCAATTCCCCGCGGCTTATATTGACCATCTCCGGCAGGTCAAGTTCGTTAATTCCCCAGAGCTGCGCAAGTTCTATGCCAAATTTGCCAAACCACTGTATGATAGGGACTTTGTCCTTGTTCTTAAATCCGGCCATATTGAAGCGAGCCCGCGCACATCTGAGTATTTTGTTATTAATAACCCCACTCTGCTTTCCGAGAATAATCCGCCATTAAACCTTCCTATACTATTGACTGTCAAGTCACCGGCCGACAACGCCAAAGCCCTTGAAACCAAGCTATCCATCTGCTTAAATCAATCAGAAAAGGATGAATCCTACAATCCCGATTATCTGGTCTATTTAACTCCGGAAAAACTTCTTGACAAGATTGCTGAAGGTGATTTATCTGAAAACATCGCTAACAAGGTCAACTCTATGAATGACTTTCAATTACGGTTCTTCTCGACTCTCATCTGCAATTGCCAAATAAGCGACCAAGTTTCAATAGACATAAAAACCGCCCCCTATTTAATTGAAGATAAGACAATTAACGTCCACATTGACCCGAATGACGGTCAGCTGAACCGCAACCGCATAGCTCGCGCCTATTCGGCGGCACTTTTTGACTCTGAGAAATATGCTGATGCCATTGAACTAATCCTCTGTGGTGCATACGTTTGTCCGCGAAAAATTAACTCCGCAATCCTTCCGGAGGATGACACGCCTACCCCCGAATCTGAGAATCCGAATATTGACATAAGCGACTTTTCAATAGTTGAAATAGCTCCGCAAGAAGGAAATCAAGCCCTCGTTAATAAAACTATGCCGTCAATATCCACCGGCGACGGAAAGCCTCACCCGGAGGGCGTCTCCCCCAAATCAGCTCTACTTGGGGTTAATGGCGAAGAAGCTGTTTGTGAGCTCATTGCCCAGAGATTCGCAAGCGAATTTCCTACCGCTGACAAACAAAAATCAGCCATTGACCAAATCAACGAGTTTCTTATTCATGCAAATTTCGCGCCTGTAAAAATAGACCTGACCGACATTGCCGCTTCGCTTTGGTACACCCAAGGAGGCACCAAACCTTTTGACATCGTAACTTTCACCGAGGGCAAAGTGAGATTGATTGAGGTCAAAACTACACGCGGCAACAACATTTTGCACCTCTCAAAACGCGAAATGCGATTAGCCGCGCTATTTCCTGATAATTACTATATTTACCAACTGGACATCACGAACAAACGACTCGAAATTCTCCAAAATCTCATTCGCCCGGAGCATACAGTCTACACCGTCGGCAACTATCGGATCTCCCCAATAGGATTGGAAATCGAAAAGATTTAAACGTCCTCATCGTCTTCGTCGTAGAGGTCGTCAAAGTCGTCGAAGTCGCTCCAGAGGTCGGAAGTGAATTGCTCGAGTTCGCGGCCTTCCTTTTTCGTCGGGCGACCGAGACCCTTGCGACGGTCCACAAAGCCGGCAATCCTGACCATATCAAGGATATCAAGTTCACTCTTGGGCGTGATATTCTCCATGTATTCCGGGACTAACTTCGCTCCCAATCGGTTCTGGACCAACTGAATGACGCGGAAAGAATAAGTCACAGGGGACTTGCGCACTTTCACCACATCGCCGACCTTGAGCATTCTGGAAGGCTTTACGATAACGTCGTTAACCTCCACCCGGCCCTTCTTGACGGCATCAGTAGCAATGGAGCGGGTTTTAAAGACTCTGACGGCCCACAGCCATTTATCAACTCTACAATCCATCCGGCTTACTTATTATTGTAATTACACATTGCAGTCTGCAACCCGGCCAAGACAAAAGTCTTGATCGCATCGATAGCCACCTCAAGTCTTGCCGGAAGCGCCTCCATCTGTTCGGGAGTAAACTTACCAAGGACATAATCTACCTGATGGCCACGGGCAAAGTCTGAACCTATTCCGAAGCGCAAACGCGGATATGCCTGAGTTCCAAGCAGGAGGGCTATGTTTTTCAATCCGTTATGTCCGGCGTCAGAACCGCTCCCTTTCATGCGGATTGCTCCGAAAGGAAGCGCCAGATCATCAACCAAAATCAGGATATGGTCCACGGGGATTTTCTCCTTCTGGCTCCAATAGCGCACGGCCTCGCCGCTCAGGTTCATATAAGTGGAAGGCTTGAGCAGAACCAACTGCTTATTCTTAATCCGGCAATGGGCCACGTCGCCATATCTCTCGGTCTTGAAAGAGATATTGGACGCTCCGGCAAGAGCATCCAATATCATAAAGCCGATGTTGTGGCGGGTCAGACGATATTCCTCGCCGATGTTCCCAAGCCCAACAATCAAATATTTCATACAGTAAATTACTTACCGGCAGCAGCAGCGGCGGCAGCACCACGGGCAGCACGGGTAAGAGCTACGGTGCAGACAACTGCATTCTTGGCGTTGATCAGTTCGAGGCCGTCGAAGTGGAGATCGCCAACCTGCATGGTCTTGCCAAGGCCGAGTTTATCAACGTTGATGATGAGTTTTTCAGGAACGTCGGTGTAGATAGCGCGAACGCGGAGCTTCTTCATGTTGAGCTGGAGCTTACCACCGGCCTTCACACCTTCAGCGTGACCTTCAAGGATTACGGGAACTTCAATAACCACGGGCTTCTTGTCGTTCACTTCGAGGAAATCAATGTGGAGCACGTTGTCCTTAACAGGGTGGAACTGGATGTCCTTGAGGATAGCGTGACGCTTTTCGCCATTAACTTCGAGTTCTACGGTGTAGATGTCGGGAGTATAGATGAGCTTGCGGACAGCATCGTTGGTTACTACGATGTCAGTGGTGATCAGACCCTTGCCGTCCTCGATTTCTACGAGCTTTTCGCCGGGCTTAAGAGTGCCGGTATAAGGGAGGGTTACAACTTCGCCGCCATTGATAACTGCGGGAATCTTGCCTTCGGCGCGGAGAGCCTTGGTTGCTTTCTTGCCGAGGTCGGTACGAGGTTCGGCTACGAGTTCAAAAGTTTTCATTTTGAAAAAATTGTTTGGTTTTGTGTTACTAAAAATTAAACGTTTACGTAAAATTTCCCATCACACGCGTGGAAAACTGCCCGCAAAGTTACGAATTTTTTCCCAAACCACCAAATTCTCCCATGACTTTACATTATTTTGCGCTTTGCGCATTTATTTCGAGTCATTCATATTTCAAGTATGTTTGAGCCATTTGCCGCGGATGAGGCGGTAGAGGAAGATGAGGCCGCGGAAGGTTAGTTCGATGCACATGGCGGTCCAGACGCCGGCAAGGCCCATTTTCGGGGCAAGGATGGCAGCCAAGGGGAGGCGCACGAGCCAGATGCTCCCGAAGTTCATGGCGGCGGGAATCATCGTGTCACCCACTCCTATCATCGCCCCATAGGCCACAATTGAGGCGGCAAACATCGGTTCGGCCCAGGCCTCGATTCTCAGAGACTCAACTCCCAAAGAACATATCTCCTGAACCGGACTCATTAGCGACATTACCGCAGGGGCGAAGAACCACATCAGCACACCCATGATTCCCATCGTAACCATACCGAGTCCGGTAGTGATATACCCGAAGCGCTTAGCAAGGTCCTGACGTCCGGCCCCGTGGCTTTGTCCAACGAGAGTAGTCGCCGCATCTGCAATACCATAACCGGGCATATAGCAAAGGCTCTCGGCAGTCACGGCAAAGGCATTTGCCGCAATCGCCATGATTCCTAAAGGCGCCACGATAGCTGTAATCGCAATCTGCGCCCCGCAAATGACGGCATGTTCCAATGTCATCGGCGCAGAGACCTTGACGGCACGGCTTATCACCTGATGCTCCGGGCGAAAGCTCCCCGGATGGCCCTTGAGGCAGATATCTTTCTCCCTGACGCATAGATAATACATCATTGCGCCCGCAGTGATCACTTCGGCAAGTACCGTCCCAAGTGCCGCGCCAAGCACACCCAATCCTGCGCCGGGAAGTGTCAACCCTACGCCCCACAGATTCAAATGATGAGAGGGAAAAATCAGGAAGAAGTTGAAAATCACATCTAGAACGCACATCATGACATTAAGCGCCCCGGGGACTTTCATGTTACCGACGCAGCGCAACATTCCTCCCGCCAAATAATTCATGGTAAGCAATGGCAATGCCGCTACGAACACCAAGAAATAGACCGATGCCTTGGGGCAGACCGTCGGCGTCCCGCCTAACCAACCCGGAAGGAATCCGCTGATCGCCACTCCTATTGCGGCAATGACAACAGAGAAAATCAGACATGCCGTGATCCCCTGACGCAATATTTTCCGCGCGGAGGAATAATCAGCCGCCCCTACCCTATGGGCCACTTGAACGGAGAAACCCATGGTGACGGCCGAACAGATGCCCCAAAAGAGCCAGAGCGAGGTCGAGACTAATCCAACTGCGGCAGAGTCATCAGCCCCGAGCCGGCCCACCATCGACGCATCGATATACTGCATCATGATGCTTGAAAGCTGAGCCATCATCGCGGGCCACGACAAACTGACGGCCAACTTTAGCTGTTGGCCGAACGAAAGCTTTTCGCCGGACTGAATGAGTTTTATCTGAGACATTCGACAATGCGCTTCAAGCCCTCTATGAGGCGCTCACGCGGACACGCTATGTTGATCCTCAAATATCCTTCCGCGCCATACATCGAGCCGCTGTTAAGCCAAACCTTGGCCTCTCGAAGGAGTTTATCTTCAAGTTCATCAGCCGTCATACCAAACGAACGGACATCTATCCAAGGAAGGTAAGTGGCCTCCAATTTCGTAAAGGACACCTGCGGAAGCTCCGCCACTAAGAATTCATGCAAAACTTTATAGTTTTCGGCAAGATATTTACGCAACTCTTCAAGCCACTTATGACCCTCGGGTGAATAAGCGGCAATCAGGCCCTCCACCCCAAAGGGGTTAACGTCACAGACCTCATTGATATTAATCGCGCGGTCAATCAGGCGCCGCTGCTCCTCATCCGGACAGACTATGACGGCAATCTGCAGTCCGGCAGTATTAAACGCTTTTGAGGGCGATAGGCAAGCGATGGCTTCAGAGTCAACCGTAGAGTAAGGGATATAGTCATAGCCCGGCATGGTCAGGTCACAATGAATCTCATCGCTGATAACCTGCACTCCGTTGCGGCGGCAAATATCGCGCAGCCGCTCCAATTCATCACGACGCCATGCGCGCCCGGCCGGATTATGCGGATTACATAAAAGCAAAAGATGCGTCTGAGCGTCAGCCGCCTTGCGCTCAAGGTCCTCAAAATCCATCTCGTATGTGAATTCACGCTCACTGAGGTCAACGCGCCGCAAGGGATTCTCCACTATGCGACAACCGTTATTGCGAATCGACGAGAAGAAGCAATTATAGACCGGAGTCTGGACAATCACGCCCTCTCCCGGCTTAGCCAATGCCTTGACGATGGCCGACAATGCCGGGACCACCCCGGGAACATACATAATAGCCTCACGCTCAATCTCCCATTGATGATATTCGGCAAACCACCATTGCAACGCCCCGTAAAACTCCGGACGCACAAATGTATAGCCAAACACTCCATGCTCCACCCGGCGCTTCAGGGCGTCAATGACACATGGAGCCGTACGGAAGTCCATGTCAGCAACCCAAAGCGGGAGGACCTCGGGCCGTTCATCCCATTTCATTGAGCCGGAGCCTCGACGGTCCGGAGCCACATCAAAAAAGCCGCTCATTGTTCGGTTTCAATTACGCAGTCAGCGGGCGCAAGAATATTTTTATCAATAATCAGCTCACCGATACTTTCAACCTTCAGATGGCCGCTACGGGGATTCTTGACGCTCGTAATCGGGCCATTGACAGTCGCCTCAAGGGTAGAATCCTCAAAAGCGAGGTCAGCATCCGGAGCAAAGGAGCAATCTTCCAAAATCAGGTTCTTGCAATAGCAAAGCGGCTGAGTTCCGGAAATCTTACAACGGACAAGGCGCAGATTCTTCGAGTGCCAGCCGAGATATTCGCCCGTCAACTCGGAATCATAAACGGTAACATTCTCCGTGCCCCAGAAGGCATCCTTAGAGTCGATATGAGCATTGCGAATCTCAACGTCCTTACAGTACTGGAAAGAGTAGTTACCCTGCTGCTTATAGTCCTTGATATCAATCCTTTCAGAGTGCATAAAGAGATAATCGGCATTGCTGACCTCAACGTTACGCAGCTTGATATCAGAACAGTGCCAAAGCGTCTCCTGCGCATCAGGAATCTGAACGTCGGTAAGGCTCAGACGCTGCATTTCCCTGAACATCTTGGGCGCATCAACCCGAGTGTGTTCCATCACTAAATCTGAGGAATACCACAGGGCAGCACGCGCGCCGGGAGTAAACTTGCAATTTTCAACCCTGAAACCTTCAGTATGCCAAAAAGGGTATTTCCCTTCAAACAGACAGTCTATCGCCTCAATATTGCGGCAACATTTAAGTGCCGATTCGCCCGCATGAAACGTTACGTTCTCCAAGCGGAGGTCCTTAGATGCAAAGAGCGGCCTTTCGCCGCCAAATTCTTCATTCTTTATCGTTTCCATGATGATTTCAAAATTATGATTGCAAAGTTACAAAAAATACTGCTATAAAAAAAATCCCCGATTTGATTATCGAGGATGAAATTAACGTTAAACAATCTGTCCCTGATTTCGAGGGTTATTATTCAATCTCTTGGTATATTGCTTTTCGAGGCGGGCGTTGATCTTGTCACTATCAGCGGCATCAATGCCTGCACCGGGATAGCGCTGTTCGTTTTGAGTCTTGGTTGTTTTCATAGTCGTGTTTCAATTAAGTTAGTTGTTATTCTTTGACTATAAAACACCTCCAGGCGGCAAATTGTTCACTCTTTGGAGGCAAGATATTCCTCGCAACAGAGCTTAAGCTCGGCATACCAATCGGCACCGAAACGCTCCGTCAGCGGCCCTTCAAGGAACTGATAGAGGCGAATACCCTCACGGCGCCCCTTAGCTCGGGCTGAGCGACAGATATTCCATTTATGGTAATTAACAGCCGTAAAGGCATCATATTCAGTCAGCCGAACCGGATAAAGCGCACATGAGGCCGGTTTGCGCCATGAGGTTTCGCCCCGTCGGAAGGCGCCCTCAAGCGCACAGAGGCAAACTCCCCCAGGGCCATAGCAGGTAAATGCACAGTTACGCCCGTCAAGAATCGTCGTGACCAGATCTCCTTCCTCGTCAATATAGGCCACACCGTTTTTCTTAACCTCTTCCACGGCCCTGGGAAGCATATCCTTTTCAATCTTGGGCAGGGCGCGGCGAATCTCGCGACATTCAGCGTCGGTCACCGGAGCGCCGGCATCGCCTTCAATGCAACATTCGCCCTTACACACTTCCAAGTCGCAACAAAAAAATTCTTCGGCCAGGTCAAGGCTGACCAGGGTATCTTGAATCTGAAACATAATCTGTTCTTCGGTCATCTCACTAATAATGTTCCCACTAATCGGTCATATCTCGCTCCGGGTTCGCGCTGATAGAGCAGAAGCAAGTATTCATTGTTTGTTTCGAAATAATCACCCTCGATCCGGTTCTCTTCAGTGTCCGGCGCGGGTTCTATAACGTATTGATAATTATAAAGTCCCTGCTTGAGCAGCATGGTTTTGACGTATGCGCCAAGGCTTTCATCATAAATCATCCTTGAATCCGAGTCACGCCGACGCTGGGTGAAATCTCCTTCAAGATATACATCGCCCTTAGCTAAGCGGGGCATCGTCAGTTGAAAATGCGTGACCAGGTAGTCAGACTCTATATCCGGGTCATCGCTGAAAAGCAGATTCGGGAAATAACGCCCACCCTGCCCTTCATCGTAGACATAATTCCGATAGGCCCTCGGGACGTCATTCCGGAGTTTGACATGGTAATAAGGCTCTATGAGTTGGAATTCGTCGATACCCATTCCGGCATAACGGACATTGGTTGACTCAAAGCGTCGATATTCGTTACCGGCAGGAAAAACCAGTGGCTTCTGGTGGGCATAAATCGCTTTCCCGGGGACAATACGTTGAGGCTTGTCAAGTTGATGGGTCAATGAGCCGTTGCGAGTAATTTTAAGTCGCAAATCATTAAACGGGTCCTCGATACCGGCTCCGGCCAAATCGGCCTCCACCTCAAGTTGCTGATGGTGCGAATTATAGTCCACATCGGTACTCGATGTGACCTTGGCGCTGAGAGGCACCTTTTCTTCACTCACCATAAACCGGGCTTGGAGCAACACCTCGTCAGGGTCATTATCGTCATAAACCTGAAGAAGATAATTACCTGAAATCAGCGGCTGAACTTCATCGTTAGGGAGCGTGAGATCATAGTGAACGTAATGGACCAACGTGCGCTGGGAAAGAGCATAAGAATAAATCTCCCCAAGGTTAAACCCGTTGACATAGTCGCTCTCAATCAGGTCAGACGGACGCCAGTCCGAGTTGCAATGAATCAGGCGGTAACGGAGATAGCGCGTATCCTCGGCTATCTCGTCAAAACTAAGAGTCACTGCACTTCCCGGTTCACCAAGGCGGATAATCGGCGGAAGCATCGGATTTGCGGCGCCGTAGATACGCATAGACTTGAAATCCGGGTCAAAGACGCCGTTTTCAGTATCCATGGCTGCAAAGGCTCCAAATGAAATCAGCAAGAATATGAGATTAATAACCCGCTTCATCCAAAATCTCAATAGCGTCTGTTATAAGTTCCGTGCATGGCTTGCGCCCGGGCTGGCGAAGGTCACAGCAATTGACCTCACCGCAGTTTCGAGCCTTGAACTGATCAATCAGAGCGCTAACCTTCTTATAGAGTTCCTGTTTCTCCATCGGACCGACGTACGCCTTGCGCCCGGCAACGATAGCCATTGCATTTGCCGCTCCACAGATATTACCCGTAGCGGCCACTCCGGTACCAAGGGAAGCGACAGTGGCCTCAAGCTCAGGGTCATAAACCATTGCGACGCATTGTGCGCAATTATATCCTTGCTTGCGCAGGTCAAGCGCCCGACGTTTCTTTTCCTCTACCATATTATCGGATCAACGTTGTGAAGTTTCAAATAAGCGTTGGTTCGTGAAAAATGCCGACATCCGAAGAATCCCCGGTGGGCACTAAGGGGCGAAGGATGAGGGGCTTTCAATATCAGGTGTTTCGACGGGTCAATAAGTCCCGATTTCTTACCGGCATGTGCGCCCCACAGGAGGAAAACCAAATGTTCACGTCCATCGGAAAGGGCCTTGATTGCAGCATCCGTCATTACTTCCCACCCCATTCCGGCGTGTGAGGCCGGTTTCCCGGCCTTAACCGTAAGCGACGAGTTCAGCAAAAGTACTCCCTGAGCCGCCCAGCGCGTCAAATCGCCGTTGGCCGGCATCGGAGTCCCCATATCGTCTGAGACCTCCTTAAATATATTCTGCAACGATGGCGGAATCGCCACTCCCGGAGCCACCGAAAAGGCCAGCCCGTTGGCCTGACCCGGACCATGATATGGGTCTTGGCCTATGATGACAACCTTCACCCGATCAAACGGACAGGCGTCCAACGCCGCAAATATCTTTCCCGCAGGAGGAAATATCAACTCATTGGCATACTCGTGGCGCACGAAGTCGGCCAAGCGTTCCCACTCAGCAGAAGCAAAAACGCCGGCAAGTTTCTCGGCCCAACTGGAATCAATACGTACCATACCGCAAATTTACAAATATTTTTTCATTTTTTCATAATTATTTCGTATCTTTGTCACTATGAACCGCATTATACTTTCTGTTATATCATTGCTAACCATCTTCAGCGCTGCCGCAACCTCCCGCAGCGGCAAGGTCAATAAAAACGTCAGCTGGGAGCTGACGGATTCAACCCTCTATATCCGCGGCAACGGCCCCATGTCATCTTACACCCCGACATCACTGAACCAAATCCCCTGGCTCGACGATCAGATTGCCCGTGAGATTACTTCAATCGTTATTGAGGAAGGAATCACCGAGGTTGGCAATTACGCTTTCGGATTCCTCAGTGAAATCAAAGATACACGCACGGAGGCCGACCGATATTCGGAAGAAGCGAAAGTCCCCACGGTGAAATACTATAAGGTTCGTACCCTTTCCCTACCCTCTTCACTCCAAAAGATTGGCAAGAACGCTTTCTCAAAGCTTCCTATAACCTCCGTAAAGTTCCCCGAAGGGTTAAAAGAAATAGGCTTCGGCGCTTTTTCCGATACTGATTTACTGTCTGCCATACTCCCTTCCGGACTAAATAAATTAGGAGCGGAAGCGTTCAGCGGATGTGATTTCATGCAGGCCGTGGACCTCAATGATGCGAAAATTGACCTGCGTGCCGGGACTTTCTTTGACTGCTCCAAACTACGCATGATCCTTCATCCCGCCAACGTCAAATCCATTCAGCCGTCAACGTTCAACGCCACTATCTTCCAGCAGTTTTCGCCTGAGTATCTCCTGTCAATGTTTCAAACTGACGGCTTGGAAAACTATATTACCATGAACCTTCCCGAAGAAGCATCAGACGAAAGCAAACTCGCTGTGATTGACGAATTTTACGTAAATGAAGCAAAGAACGCTACGGTAATCTTCAATCTTGACGATTTCGTACTCACACCCTATGATTCGGTCCACGGACAGGCCACTCTGCGAACCACTAATCACGGCCAATTTCTCCTGAATCTGACTCCGGAGCAATACTCCCTGCTTCAAAATAATCTCACAGCCGAAACCCTAAAACCCACATATCACCCCTCAGACGGCCACGTAAAAATCCAATTCATCACTGTCAACCTGAGCCCCGACTCCATAATTGCCGCACCTTTATAAAATAAATTGGAGCAATCAGACTACTCTAATTACTCCAATTTTCAAATAGTGGCGCTTTCTTTATCTGCGGCGGGATTTCTTGATGAACTTGTCGAAGTTACCGGTGCCGGCAGCCGCATGGCGATCCTTGCGGGCACTAAGGCGAGCGTAATCTTTATCTTCGCCGGCAAGCTCACAATGGATTCTTTTGCCGAAGAATTCCACACCCTTCAAACCGTGGACCACACGCTGTGCATCGGCCTTTTTCACGTCGAAAAGAGAATAACCGGGCATCAGGTCAATACGACCTACGTCCACTCTGTGTCCTTCGACCGTATGATTCAGCATATCAATCAGATTGCCGGCAAAGAAACCATCTTTTTTGCCCACATTGACATAAATTCGGGCCATGCCTCGCGGAGCTGAACGACGATCCTTTTCTTTGTCGGAGGGAATTTCGCGACGTGGCTTTTCTCCCCTTTTAGGCTTAGAATCAGAAATATTCTCAATGACCGGAGCATCCTTATAATAATTCAGAAGGCGATTAAACTCAAGGGAAAGCACCCGCTTAAGCAAGTCCTCGCCACTGAGCCATTCGAGTTTGCGCTGAACGCCGCCAAGGTATTTCCCGATTTCATCCTCATTGACTTCTACGCGTTCCAGGCGATCAGCAAGGTTATAGAGTTGCTTCTCAATGATATGGTCAGGAGTCGGCACGTCGCGATGCTCAAACTCCTTGCCTATTTTCTTTTCTATTTCGCGAAGCTTCCCTTTTTCGCGCGAATGGATAATAGCCACACTGACACCGGTCTTTCCGGCACGTCCGGTTCGGCCCGAGCGATGGGTATAAACGGCCGTATCGTCAGGCAGTCCATAGTTAATGACGTGAGTCACGTTGTCCACATCAAGGCCGCGGGCAGCGACATCAGTAGCCACGAGCAGAGACAGCACCTTATCGCGGAACTTCTTCATGACAATGTCACGCTGCTGCTGCGATAGATCGCCGTGAAGCGCGTCGGCATTGTAGCCGTCCTGAATCAGATGGTCGGCAATCTCTTGAGTCTCCTTGCGTGTTCTGCAAAAGATTATGCCGTAAATGTTAGGCGTATTATCAGCCACTCGTTTGAGTGTAAGATACTTATCCTGAGCCTTTACCATATAATATATATGGCGGACGTTTTCGGCGCCGCTATTGCGTGTACCGATAACGAATTCTTCGGGCGAGTGCATATATTTCTTGGCTATCTGCCCGATTTCCTTAGGCATAGTCGCTGAGAACATCAGCATCTTTCGCTCTTCAGGTACGTGGGCCAAGATGGCGTCAATGCTATCTAAGAAGCCCATGTTGAGCATTTCGTCAGCCTCATCGAGGACCACGGTATGAACTCCCCGAAGGTCCACCTCCTTACGGTCAATGAGGTCAATCAATCTGCCGGGGGTAGCAACGATAATCTGTACCCCTTCGCGAAGAGCGCGAATCTGGCTCATGATCGACGAACCGCCATAGACCGGTAAAACCTTCAGGTTCTTGATATACTTGGAAAAATCTGCCAAATCAGAACTAATTTGCAGACATAGTTCACGCGTAGGAGCCAAAATCAGCGCCTGTGTTTCATTTCGTGAGGTATCAACCCGCTGCAACAGCGGCAGTCCGAATGCAGCGGTTTTGCCCGTACCCGTCTGAGCAAGAGCGATGACATCATTATCTTTGGCAAGCAAATGGGGAATCACCCGTTCCTGGACGGGCATAGGATTTTCAAATCCCATTTCTTCGATGGCGCGGCGCAATGCCGGTGCGACGCCTAATTCTTCAAAACTACTCATTATTTTGGTTATGTTTACTAAAATTAAGTAGGGGCAACCCTGATGGCTGCAACCCTACTTAACTAACAATATATTCTTAATTTAGTTTTAAGCTTTTAATTAAAATTCGGCATTTCCTGGATAGCGGGGGAAGGGAATGACGTCACGAATGTTGGTCATGCCCGTCACGAACAGAACAAGACGCTCGAAACCAAGACCAAACCCTGCATGAGGCACGGTACCATACTTGCGCGTGTCAAGATACCACCACATGTCCTTCATCGGGATATTGAGTTCTTCAATGCGGGTCAGCAGTTTCTGATAGTCAGCTTCACGCTCGGAGCCACCGATGATTTCGCCAATCTGCGGGAAAAGGACGTCCATGGCTCTTACGGTCTTGCCATCCTCATTCTGCTTCATGTAGAAAGCCTTGATTTCCTTAGGATAGTCCGTCAGGATTACGGGGCGCTTGAAGTGTTCTTCAACCAGGTAACGTTCGTGTTCGCTCTGGAGGTCAGTACCCCAGTCCACGGGGAATTCAAACTTCTTGCCGGAGGCTTTAAGAATCTCAATACCTTCAGTGTAAGTAAGGCGCACGAATTCACTCTTAACCACTTCTTCAAGGCGGGATATCAGGTCCTTGTCATACATCTGCTGAAGGAATTCGAGGTCATCCTTGCAGTGGTCCAAAGCATACTGAACGCAATATTTGATAAACTCTTCGGCAAGGTCCATATTATCCTGAATGTCATAGAAAGCCACTTCGGGCTCAATCATCCAGAACTCGCTCAAGTGGCGCGGAGTATTGGAGTTCTCAGCGCGGAAGGTCGGACCAAAAGTATAGATTGCCCCAAGAGCCGTTGCGCCAAGTTCTCCTTCAAGCTGGCCGCTGACGGTCAGTGACGCGGGCTTGCCAAAGAAATCAGCGCTGAAATCGACCTTGCCGTCCTCAAGACGCGGAGGGTTGTTGAGGTCGAGAGTCGTCACCTGAAACATTGCGCCGGCGCCTTCGGCATCACTGGCCGTAATCAGCGGCGTGTTCAGATAGAAAAAGCCTCTCTCCTGGAAGAACTTATGAATAGCGAAAGCAAGGGCGGAACGAACGCGCAGGACGGCTCCGAACGTGTTGGTACGCGGACGCAGGTGTGCCTTTTCGCGAAGGAACTCAAGGGTATGGCCCTTTTTCTGCAGGGGATAGGTCTCAACGTCGGCCGTGCCGAAGACTTCAAGCTTTTCAGCCTGAACTTCACAGGTCTGACCCTTACCCATGGATTCAACGAGAGTGCCTGTAACGTGGATGCTCGAGCCGGTAGTAATCAGCTTGAGCTCTTCATCGTTAAACTTCTGCATATCAAAAACAATCTGGATGTTCTTGATAGTAGAGCCGTCGTTAAGCGCCACGAACTGAACGTGTTTATTGCCGCGACGGGTGCGGACCCAACCCATGACGCTGACTTCCTTGCCAATGAGTTCGGGGTTGAAAATATCGACGATTTTAGTTCTTTTCATCTATGTAAAGTAATTGGTTTATTCGAAAGAGCCCATCTTGAGGAAGTTTACTTCTTCCTGGGTCAGATAGCGCCAGCGGCCGCGGGGAAGATTCTTCTTGGTCAGTCCGGCAAAGTAGACGCGGTCCAGCTTGGTGACGTGATAACCAAGCGATTCAAAAATTCGGCGCACTATGCGGTTGCGGCCTGAATGGATTTCAATGCCGGCCTGATTGCGATCCGTCTCCGTCGCATAGCTTATTGCGTCGGCATGAATCGGGCCGTCCTCAAGTTCGATACCGTCGGCAATACGTTGCATATCGTCTTCAGATATGTCACGGTCGGTCCACACATGATAGATTTTTTTCTTGACATACTGCGGATGAGTCAGCTTGGATGCAAGGTCACCGTCGTTGGTCAGAAGTAGTACACCGGTGGTGTTGCGGTCCAGTCTACCAACGGGGTAGATGCGTTCCTTGCAAGCGTTCTTGACGAGGTCCAAAACTGTCGTGCGGCCATTGGGGTCATCGCTGGTGGTTACGCAATCCTTCGGCTTGTTCAGAAGCACATAGCATTTGCGCTCGGCTACAACTACCTGCTCATTGTATTCAACCACGTCCTTTGCCGTAATCTTGGTGCCAAGTTCGGTCACGACCTGACCGTTGACCTTAACTTTGCCGTCCTTGATAAATTCATCGGCCTCGCGACGGCTGCAAATACCGGCATTGGCCATGAACTTATTCAGGCGAACTTCTTCATTGGGGTCTACTTCAGGCAGTTCATAATCAATCTGCTTGGGGCGAGGAGTGAAGCTCTTGCCGGGGCGCTGGAAAGGCTTTTTCCCGCCGGGACGAGGCCCCCCCTGCTGATTATAGCGGGGCCGCTGCTGTTGCTGCTGATTGTAGCGCGGACGAGGCTGATAGGGACGCTCTTGCTGATAAGGGCGTTCCTGCTGATAATCGCCATCACCATGAGGTTGCTGATTGTAACGCGGACGGGGCTGATAGGGACGGTCCTGCTGATAGGGGCGCTGCTGGTAGCCGCCATCGCCTTGCTGCTGATTGTAGCGCGGACGGGGCTGATAGGGGCGCTGCTGTTGTTGGTTGTAACGCGGACGAGGCTGATAACCGCCCTCGCCGTGTTGCTGCTGATTGTAGCGCGGACGGGGCTGATAAGGACGCTGTTGATAGCCACCTTCGCCTTGCTGCTGACTGTAACGCGGACGCGGCTGATAGGGACGTGAGTACTGGCGTTCACCATTGCCTTCTTCCTCAGACCGCGGTGTACTGTTGTAATCGCTACCGTAATTAACCTTCTCGAAACGTGAGTCGGCTTCATTCCCGGGGTTTATCGCGCCGATTCTCGGACGCTTAGGCTTTCTGTTTTCGCCGTTTTGGTTAGATTCCATGATGTTAATGGAGTTAAACGTGTTTGTAACTGAGAGGCATCACGCCCCTCCTGTTTTAATGATATAGGTTATGATTTTGGTGCAAAGATACGAAATAAAATGAAAATTACAAAATAGATAATGGAATTTTTGTGATTTTTATTTTATCAGAGCGGCGACTGCATTAGGGGTCAGCCCAGATGCCTCAAGCAGCTGCGAAGGCGAATAGCGGTCAAGGAACTTCTTCTCCACTCCGAGACAGCGTACCTTCATATCCGACGGGCCGTAATAGCGGGCTACTTTCTCGCCGAAACCACCGTCAAGAACGCCATCCTCAAGCGTAATTACCTGCTGATGGTCTTGCCGGAGTTCTTCAAGCATATCCCGGTCGAGGCCGGAAAGATAGCGGGGATTGATTACCGTAACGTTCACTCCCTTTTCAGTCAAAATGTCAGCCGCTTTTTCTGCCACACTGAGCATAGAACCGGCTCCAATCAGGGCCACACCGCGTCCTCTGCGGACCAGTTTAAACTTGTTAAGGTCTGAATAATCCGTCTGTACCGGCTCGGAAGAGTGAAGGACCGGGCCGCCGGGCATACGGATAGCCACGGAGTGTTCCGTCTGAGCCATAGCCCAACGTTGCATTGCCAAGTATTCCTCAACAGTGGCCGGAGCTAAATAGACCCAGCCGGGAATATTGGAAATCAGAGCTATGTCAAACCATCCGAGGTGAGTCACGTCAGTCATCCCCATTACTGACCCATAGAATATGTTCAGGACGACAGACTGAGCGTTTATAGCCACATCTTGCGACAGCTGGTCATAGGCACGCTGAATAAAAGAGCTGACCACGCCAAAACAGGGTCGCGCACCCGCCTTGGCAATTCCCGAAGCCATCGCTACGGCTTCCTGTTCCGCTATACCTACGTCAATAAACTGACGTCCGGCTTCCTTGCGTCGTTCGGGCGAAAATCCGATTGCTCCGGGAGTCCCGGCCGTGAGGACACAAACCTTCGGATCTGCCTTAATTTGGCGAAGCATCTCCTCAGCGAAGATATCAGTGTAATCTTCATAATCTCCGCCCTTAACTTCACCAGTTGCGAGGTCAAAGGGCGCGGAAAAATGGAATTGTTCTTTATGCTGTTCGGCGGGAGCATAACCATGGCCCTTATCCGTATGAATATGCACCACGACCGGCTTCTGCGAGTCTTTGACAGATTCAAACGCCTTTATAAGCTCCGCAATGTCATTGCCCGCTCCAACGTATAGATAATCATAACCCAAGGCCGTGAAATAATTGTCGGAAGCCTTTCCGTCAGAGGCTCTGAGCGCGCCAAGATTGCCGTAAAGTCCGCCGTGATTCTCGGCAATTGACATCTCATTATCATTGACAATGACAATGAAATTCGAATTCAGAGTCGCACCCTCATCAAGACCCTCAAAGGCTTCTCCGCCACTGAGCGATCCATCGCCCACTAAGGCCACGACATTATACTGTTCACCTAAGAGATCACGTCCCTTGGCAATTCCACCGGCAAGGCTGACCGCAGTCGACGTATGTCCGATGGTAAAGAGGTCATATTCCGATTCACCGGGATTGGTATAGCCCGTAACGTCGTCATATTTCTCAGGATTGAGAAAGGCATCGACGCGTCCGGTCAGCATCTTGTGGATATACGTCTGGTGAGATACGTCAAAAACGATCTTATCTTTTGGCGTATCAAACACATAATGGAGAGCGACAGTGGCCTCCACCAAGCCTAAATTTGGACCTACATGGCCGCCATGGGTTGATACTTTTTGGAGAAATACCTTACGAAGGTCGCCACAAAGGGCCGTCAGTTCGTCAATGCCGAGGCCTTTAATGTCGGCCGGCGATTTAATATCTTGAATTTTCATACAATTAGTAACATTTTATGAAGGGAAAACGTTCAGTTTCGATGAGCAAGCTGATAATCTCGCACTTCGCGGAAAAGTTTGGTGGCAAATACGAAGTCAATCAAGCTTTCGTTAGTCGAGGAAGCTAATTGGTCCATATTTCCTATCCAGTCGACATGGCCGCGGTTGAGGAAGACGATATTTTCGCCAATACCCAACACGGAGTTCATGTCGTGGGTATTTATTATGGTGGTGATATTATATTCATGAGTGATGTCGCTGAGGAGTTCATCAATAAGAATTGACGTCTTCGGGTCCAGGCCGGAGTTAGGCTCGTCACAGAACAGATACTTTGGGTTCAGCGCAATAGCGCGAGCAATGGCCACGCGCTTCTGCATACCGCCGGAAATTTCCGAAGGGTACTTATTCCCCTGACCTTTCAGATTGACACGCTCGAGACAGAAATTCGCACGGTCAACCATCTCCGCATGGCTCATGTCAGAAAACATCACAAGCGGAAACATCACATTTGCCATCACCGTCTCACTGTCAAAAAGGGCAGACCCCTGGAAGAGCATGCCGATTTCCTTACGCAGCTCCTTGATTTGCTTGCCGGACATGGTCAGACGGTCGCGTCCGTCAAAAAAGATATGACCAACGTCCGGGCGCACCAAACCGACAATCGATTTCATAAGCACGGTCTTTCCCGAACCGGACTGACCGATAATAAGATTGGTCTTACCGGTGTCAAACGTGCAGCTGACGTCGTGGAGCACCGTCTTGCCGTCAAAGGCTTTGGTTACGTTCTTTACCTCAATCATTGGAGCAGGAGTTTGGTCAAAATTACGTCAAAAAGAAGAATAAGAATCGAGGAATTAACCACGGCACGAGTCGAAGCCTTTCCGACCTCAATTGACCCGCCGTCAACGTAATAACCCTCAAAAGAAGCCACCGTGGTGATAATAACCGAGAACACCAGGCACTTAATCAGGCCGTACCATACGTACCACTCCGTAAAGAATGCTTGAAGCCCGTAGACATAACGACTCACGGAGATTATATCCGTAAACTGAGCGATAATCCAGCCGCCCACGATTGACGTGAACATTGACATCACACATAGGACCGGAATATAAATAAGGAAGCCTATTACCTTGGGAAACACTAAATAATTAGCCGAGTTAACACCCATAATATCAAGCGCATCAATCTGTTCGGTAACGCGCATGGTACCGATTTCCGAGGCAATACTTGACCCGACCTTACCGGCTAATATCAGACAGAGAATGGACGAGGAGAATTCAAGCAGGACAATATCACGCGTGGCCAGGCCTACGGCATAAGCCGGAATAATCGGTGACTCGATATTTATCTGCATCTGAATCGTAATCACGGCGCCAATAAAAAGCGAAATTATGACTACCAACGGAATTGAGTCAATGCCCAATTTATATATTTCCGAGCCCGTGCGGCGGAAGAATACCTTCCACTTGTCAGGCACCGAAATGACGCTCTTCATGAAGAGGCAATAGCGGCCAATGGCCTTAAATGTCTTAGTTACGAACATAAAGAAATAGTTAAAAACCGAGTACAAATTTAAGAAATTTTTCCGAAATTTCCTCCTATAGTTCCAAAAAATGCCAACATTGGCGTAATCGCCTCGCTAATGTTTGTTTTTTTGCCCGATAATGCTTAACTTTGCGCATAAAATAACCAAACAAGCAAAAACTATGACCAAAAAGCTACAGATACGTGACCTGACGCTGCGCGACGGCCAGCAGTCACTTTTTGCGACCCGTATGCCCCAGTCGGAAATCGACAAGCTCCTCCCCCTTTATGAGGACGCCGGCTTCCATATCATGGAGGTTTGGGGTGGCGCAGTCCCTGACTCCGTAATGCGCTATCTCGATGAAAGCCCCTGGACACGTCTGCGCACAATCTCCAAAGCGATGAAGGGCAAATCACTCCTCTCCGCCCTGAGCCGCGGACGCAACCTCTTCGGCTATGTACCCTACCCCAACAGTGTCCTTGAAGGTTTCTATAAGGAAGCTATCAAAAACGGACTCAACGTCATGCGTATCTTTGACGCACTAAACGATATTGACAATGTCAGGGACTCCATCAAGATGATTAACGACCTCGGCGGTATTGCCGACGGTGCCGTTTGCTATACCGTTGACCCCAAGGAAGAGGAAAAAGGCTTCTTCGCCAAACTTTTCGGACCCAAACAGAAAAAGATTTTCACTGATGAATACTTCGTTGACAAGGCCAAACAGATGGAGGCCCTCGGCGCTAAGATCATCACCCTGAAAGACATGGCCGGCCTGGTAAATCCTTCGCGTGCGGCATCAATCATCTCAGCCCTTAAGGCCAATGTCAGCGTGCCTGTTGATTTCCATACCCACTGCACCCCCGGTTATGGCCTGGCATCGTCAGTAATGGCAATCCTCAACGGGGTTGACATTCTTGACACCAACATCTGGTACTTCGGCGGCGGCTCCGCAGCTCCGGCCATCGAGCTCATCTATGTCTTCGCCAAGAAACTCGGCGTAGAGGTTGAAGCAAACATGGAGGCTGTCGGCAAAATCCGGGAAGCGCTCTTTGACGTGCGCAAGAGCCTCGCAGCGTTTGACTTGCAGAAAGACCACTTCCCCCGCCCCTTCAATCCGCTTGACCCCAATGATCTCCCTGCTGAGATTGATGCGCTTTTCGATTCAGCCATCACTGCGGCCAAGGCCGGCAATGAACCCGAACTGCTCTCACTCTGCCATCAGATTGAGGATTACTTTGGTTTTCCCAAGCCCAACGAACTGGTTCGTGAAGCGGAAGTCCCCGGCGGAATGTACTCAAACATGGTCGCCCAGCTCAAGCAACTCGGCGCAAGTGACCTGCTTGATGACGCCATGCGCCTGATTCCCAAGGTGCGCCGCGATGCCGGTCTGATTCCGTTGGTTACTCCTACTTCTCAGATTGTAGGCTCTCAGGCCGTATCCCTTGCTCTTGACCGCAAAAACGGCAAGCCTGACTATTCCACGCCTTCAATGCAGTTCACATCACTGGTGAAAGGCGAGTATGGCCACACTCCCGTTGCCATCGACCCGGCCTTCCGCGAAAAAATCACCGGCTCGGCTGAAGAAAAAGCTTACGATACTTCCAAATATAAAGAACCGCAGAACCCCACCCTCGACGAATTTGGCGGAGTTAAACTTGCCGTCAATCCGGAGGAAGAACTGCTCTTGGCCCTCCTGCCTAACGTGGCCAACGGATTCCTCAAGAAGCGTCGCTCTGAAGAATATCAGGCCGCTCAAGCCGCCCTCGCTGCTGAAGCCGAAGCTAAGCGTCTGGCTGAGGAAGCCGCAAAACCAAAACCGGAACCGATTACCGGAGAAGTGCTCCAGGCTCCGATGGGCGGAACCATTATCTCCGTCAACGTTAAGCCCGGCGACGCTGTCAAGCCCGGTGACCTTTTGCTGGTCTATGAGGCAATGAAGATGGAAAATGAAGTGGAAGCTGAAACGGCTGCCGTAGTGAAACGGGTATTCGTCGAACCCGGCCAGGTCGTAGGCCTCGAAGCCAATTTGATTGAGTTTGAGGATTAAATTCGCCTGCATATTATTAGCATTTATCTGTTTGGTAGGGTGTCGACACGAGTCGACACCCGGCCGGACTATCACCGTCAGCATTGAGCCTCAGCGCTGGCTCTTGGAGCAGATTGCCGGCAATCGTTTTGAAGTGCGTTCCCTGCTTGGTCGTGGAGCAAATCCGGAAAGCTATGACCCGACATTCAATGACCTTGCCGATATGGAACGTAGCCGAGCATATCTGACAGTTGGCAACTTAGCTTTTGAAGATGCTATCACAGCAAAACTAAAGGAAAACAATCCGGACCTGAAGATTTTCTGCACATCAGACTCCATTACTCTGCTCCATGCCACTCATGGCGATCATGATCACGGCGCAGACCCCCACGTATGGAGCTCACCCCGTAACATGAAACAGATGGCCGGGAACATGCTTTCGGCTCTTTGTTCCCTTGACCCGGATAATGCTGCGGAATATGAGTCTAATTTCCGCCGCCTGAATCTCCGCATTGATTCCGTTGATGCGGCATGCGACTCAATCCTTACGCCGGTTAAGGGGACCACTTTCATTGTCTGGCACCCGTCTCTGAGCTATTTTGCCCGTGATTATAACATACATCAGCTCGCCCTTGGCAGCGAAGGCAAGGAACACTCCGTCGGCAATACCGTGGACCTTTTAAACCGGATGAAAGAATCCGGGGCCAGAGTATTTCTGATTCAAAAGGATTTTGACGCCTCTCAAGCTAAGGCTCTTTCCGGAGAAGTTAAGACTGTAACCATTGACCCGATGAACTATGACTGGGACAAAGAAATGCTCCATACCGCCCGAAGCATCGCCGCTGATTAAGGTATGCAATATCAGCATGGAGCATAACGGAAAGAGGGTGCTCTCAGACGTTAACCTGACCATTAACAAAGGGGATTTCGTGGCTATCACCGGACCAAATGGAGGTGGTAAAACCACTTTTATGCGCATAATCCTTGGCCTGTTAAAGCCGACCTCCGGCTCAGTGGAGATTCTAAAAAAAGACCTGCGCATCGGCTATCTGCCGCAAAAATCGCGCGTTGATTCCCGTTTCCCTATTTCCGTCAAAGACGTGGTCAGTTCCGGACTGCTTGCCGTAAAAGATATCGCCCGCACTGAACGCGAAGCGCGCACCCGCGAAATACTTGACCTTGTCGGCCTTAATGAACATCGGGAGAAAGCCTTCGGGGCCCTCAGCGGCGGCCAGCAGCAACGCGCCCTCCTGGCCCGCGCAATCATTTCACGCCCTGAACTGTTGGTTCTCGACGAGCCGCTGAGTTATGTCGACAAGCACTTCGAGCAGCGTATCTATGAAATTATCAGCGAATTATCACGCGAAACCACGATTCTCTTGGTCAGCCACGAAATGACGGCAATTTCCCGCATGGCAAACCGTCACTTACTTATTGACCGCTCGGTGACTTTGATATAATTTCAAATAGTTCGTTACGGTAGAGGCAACGCTGAAATTGGCATTCACAAAATCAATTCCCTCAGTCAACGCGCGTTTTTGAGCTGCCGGCCACTCGTCTCGGAGTGCTTTAATAGCCTCAACCAACGACTCAACAGAACCGGCAGCGAATGAGTAACCGAGACGTCCGCCGGCAATAATCTCCATAGGCCCGGGAAGATCAACACTGATTATAGGCAAACCCGCAGCCATGGCCTCAGCCACAACCAGCCCGAACCCTTCCTGACGCGAAGGGAGAACAAACGCGTCAAAGTCAGCTAATCGGGAATAGATTTCGGAGCGTTGAAGTGCGCCAAGAAACTCAACACGCGAATCAACGCCTAACTCTACTGACAAATCCTTCATGGCTGAAAGGTCAGCCCCGTCGCCAATCAAAGTCAACGTCATTTCGGGAAATTCCTTCAAAGCCTTAATCAGTAAGTCCTGACCCTTGACGGCTACGTCCATGCGTCCGACGCAGACCAACTTCACCAAATAATCAGAATAACTGCGGTGTGAAATATCACCAACTTTAACCCCGTTCATGATTACCGTTGACTTAACTTGACAGCGCGACATAAGGTCTTCTGCAACCGCCTCGGAAATTGCAGCAACGGGAGTTGAGGCCTGACATCCGCGCAAATTGATGCCGGTGGTATGTACAGTATGAATAACCTTCTTTCTCAACGGAGGAATCAGAATATTTACGCCGTTTTCATTATGAACGTGAATAATATCAGGGTGAAAAGAAATAGCGGCAAAATTAGCCCGAATTATTGGGAAAGGATTACGCGACCCGGCCTTCCGACTGGTTTGCATAATCCTGACTCGGGAATCAAAACGCTTCAAGAGTTCCGGTTCCGACCCACTGTTAACAATGAGAACGCCGACCTCATGACCGAGATTAGCCTGCTCATTAGCTATGTCAAGGAGCAAGTTTTCCAGGCCTCCTGTTTTCAGGGTAAAGATTACGTGCAGAATTTTCATATCGGATAACGTTTTTGCTGAAGAATAATTCCGCCTAAAACCATTCCCAAAATCAGGAGAGAGTATTGCATGCCATTAAGCCCTGCAAAACCGCCGATTCCCAACAACTCAAAGCCGACCAGCAGACAGAGATAAAAATTGGAATAACGCAGCTTGCGGATATAAAAATATACGCCGAAATAAAAGAGCATCTGAATAAAGAGTCCGAAATATCCTATATCAAGAATAGTCTGAATCTCCGTAACTTCCACCCCGGTAGCTGTTTCTTCAGACACTGAGATATCAGAATAATACTGATTTTCAATCTGGAAGATAGGGTTAGTGGTTTTCTCACGATTGAGGAATCCGAAACCTATCCATTCGCGGTCAAGGTCATAGAGCAGTTCCATTTTAGGAATAATCTGAGCGACACGACCACTACCAAAATCGGCAATTTCTTCCTTACTCGTCGCATTATCCAACATGGCAAAGGAATCAATATTTCTTGCCAAACGAAGACTGTCACCGGTTGCGCGGTCAACATAATAAAGAGCGCCGAACGCTAATATCGCAATTACAACATATTTGTAAACTTGACGAATATTAGGGCGAAAGAACACGAAACATCCTACCAGTGCAAATAATAACGAGTTGGTGCGCGAGGAGATAAGACACAGCACAAAAACTACCCACCAATACCATTGCATCCGATACCACTTGAAATTAAGCGGTATAATCAACAATAAGAGCCAGTAAAGTCCCGGCGGATAATGGCGCGTAAGGCTAAACGTGAAGATAATAGGCCTGGTAAAAGTTGATTCTCCCCATGATGAAGACCCTGGAGTAAGGATAAATCCCGTCAGCACGAACGAATCTACCACAAAGAACAGGCAGATAACTAACGTGTGAAGAATCACCACCCTAATGAGCTCCCTGAACTTAAAAACCCGGTCGGCAAACGTGACCAATGGGATGAAGAAGCTGATTATCAGCAGATAGTAGCGGATCATGGAAAATTGATTCCTCATCGGCTCAACCGAAGTCAGCGCCAAGATAAAAAGCACGGCAAAATAAGCAAGCATAGCCGTGGTGATTGTCCGTATCATCCCGTCCTTTCGATAGATAAGAATACCAATCAAGGCCACGGGAAAAGCGAAATCACACGCTTTAATCGGGTATGAATAGGTGAGGAATCCGGAGCCGGTACAGAGTATTATCAGCTCAACGAGAAAGAAATACCGGTTTCTCTTCCATTGCATAAAAAGCATTACCCCGGCAACCAAAAGTGCGGGGTAAAACTTCAATCCTGCCAGCGACAAACAGAACAGATAGACCACAGTCCACCACCATTGCCTGGCGGGGGCTGAGAAATACGGAGCTTTCTCTTGATGATCGACTGCGGCAACCGAGGTCATTTTTTAACCTTGGAAATCAAATCCTTAAGGGCAATAACTAACGGGGGGATACCAAGACCGACAATGAAGAAGAACACTAAAATCATCTTCTTTGAGGCTGATTTATCCTCGTTGAGAGAATATGCTTCATCAACAATTGCACCCTTAGGCATCGTATTACTCATCATGATGGCTACTTCTTCCTGCTTCTGAAGAAGGAAGAGATAGATTTCCTCCTGAATAGTCTGGTCACGCATCTTGGCGCGATAGCCTAATTCCTGAGTAGGCAAGGTATTGACGGACTTTGACGCCTCGTTAAACACGCGACGATACTCGGCCGTCATCTGCTCACTGCGGTTAACCGCCGTCTCCAACGTAGCTATCAAATTAGCTCTCAGCGTCTTGATCTGTTCGTCAACGCGAATCATCGACGGGTTATCGGCCTTGGCCGACTGTTCCATACGGAGTTTTGACAAGACAGCGGAATTATACGCCTCGATTTGAGAAGCAAGCAGCGGGTCAGTGGTTTGCTGCGGAATGAGTGAGTTATCCGTAGCGCTCTTTTTGACAAGATTCAGCGTAACCTTCGCCAATTGGGTTTCAACCTGCTGTTCGGCGAGAGCTTGCTCTGCGTCAATCATCCGTTTATAGATGACTTCACCATCCTTTTCAAGCTGAGTAATGCCCTCGCTGGTCTTATACTTGGCCAATGATGTTTCGGTTGAATCAAGTTCCTGGCGCATCATGACCAGACGATCCTTAAGGAAGTCTGCTGTTACCGCCGTCTTGGTCAGGTGGTCCTGCAAGCCTCGCTCATTGTATTTCTCAATCAGAGTGTTGAGAACATCGGAGGCATATTCCGTATTGTCCGTTACCATCTGCATACTGATAATCTGCGAACGCTTGGTCACGAGAGCTATATTCAACTCATCTCTCAAATCCTCGGCCGCGTTATCATAGTTAGTAACGGTAATCTTATTGTCATATTTACACCCTTTGATGAAGTACTCGGTAGGCTCGACAGTAAAGTTTCCATAAGGAAGCTCAACCACAGTGGGGAGATTGACATTCGAGGCCTTGTAAATCGTTTGATTCTTCGCCTCAACCTTGATGTTGGCATTGCCTGATTTCTCAACATTGACGAAGAATGTCAGGCTTGTACGCAAGGTATCCATCGCTATTTCCGGCGCAGGGACTACGTCAATCGGGAATTCCGGATAAATCAGTGTGGTCATAAACAATCCGCCATCATTAAAATGACGGATATTCAGCCCGAGAGTGCGCACAACGTTTTTCAAAACCGAGTGAGAGGTCAAAATCTCAACTTCATCCTCAGCACTGGCATTGCCTCCCAAAAGAGCAGATACTCCGCTGAGTCCCCCGGCTGACATTACCGAGCTTAAAGCGTCATTCTCAGTCAAGATGATGTTGGCCTTGACTTCATATTGAGGACGCATGGTCTTGGTAAACATAAACCCGATAATCAAGCAACATATCACGGAGATTACAAACCAATACCACTTACGAAGATATGACTTTAAAATCCCCTTAAAATCAATGAGTTCCGATTTCTGTTCTTCCATGGTGCTATTATCTTAAGAGGGAAATGGCAAGAGAAGCAATCACGGAGACTGCACTTACAATCACTGAGGTCATTGACAGACGAAATTGACGGTCATTATCAACTCGTGCATTGGCCTGTCTGACAGTGTTAGGCTCAACGTAGACCACGTCATTCTGACGCAAATAAAAGTATGGCGACTCCAACGCTTCGGCCTTATTGAGATTCAGGCGGTGAGCAACGCGCTTACCATCTTCCTCTCGTATTATCATTACATTATTACGTTCACCATAAGAGGTCAGGTCTCCGGCCTGAGCCAATGCATCGAGAACCGAATAACGCTCGGAATTCACAATAAACATTCCGGGACGGTTAACTTCACCTATCACGTTGACATGGAAATTAGTCAACTCAACCGTGACAATCGGGTCAACGACTTTTTCGCCGATTTTCTCCGTCAGATAATCAGTCAGTCCCTGGAGGGTCATTCCGGCAACATGAATTTTCCCCAAGACCGGGAAATTAATAAAACCATCCTTATTGACCACGTAAGGCTGCAACGAAAGGTTTGCCTTGCGGTTGGTCATCACGAAACTCTCTTTCGTCTGGCTCGAACCGAAGTTAAAATCTCGCTGACGCGGGTGCTGATAAGGGATGGTATAAGGCTCTACGGCTACGGGGTCCTCGGCCGACACATTAACCAACAGTTCGTCGTCAGGGACGATCTTGACGGTAAAGTCTCCAAGGGGTATATTATAACTCTCCACATCAATATCCTTAAAATAAGGAAGTTGAGTCTTACCGGACGAACAACCGACCAGGCCGAAAGCCATGGCGGCGATGCCGATAACTATGTTTTTGAGTTTCATTCGTGAGTAATGATTTTGTTTAGTGATATTTGCTTTAATAAGGTAACGAACCCGCGCTCGGTTTTATTGTATGACTCCAAGCATTTCTTCACAAGAAAGTCCGTTCAGGGGGTGCCTCCATTGAGGAAGCAATTCAGCCATCGGTTGCAATACGAACCGGCGCAAGTGCATCCGCGGATGCGGTAAAGTAAGATTGTCCGTTTCAAGGACTTCATCGCCATAGGCAATCAGATCCAAATCTATCTCGCGGTCCTGATAATCTCCCGCAGAATTCCGATGCTCTCCGTCGGGACTGATTTTCCGCTCAATTTCTTGAAGGCGGAAAAGAAGCTCACGGGGGGAACACTCGGTCTCTAAATTCACCCCGACATTAAGAAATTCCAAGTCGGATTCAAAGCCCCATGGAGCGGAACTGACCGTATCAGAAACCTTCAGGACCTCACCAACATCGGCCAAAAGGTCAATCGCACGGGCAATATTTGCCTTGCGATTGCCTTGATTGGAACCTATGTTGACGTGAGCAATCAAATCGTGCGTGAAACTTCTACTTCTTCGAAACCTTCGATAAGGTCACCTTCCTGCACGTCATTGTAACCGGCAATACTCAAACCGCAATCATAGCCGGAAAGAACCTCCTTGGCGTCATCCTTGAAGCGCTTGAGCGAGCCGAGTTCACCGGTGTAGCGAACAATGCCGTCACGAATCAGGCGCACCTTGCATCCGCGCTTGATTTTGCCATCACGCACAATCGCACCGGCAATCGTACCGACCTTACTGATATGATAGGTCTGAAGCACTTCGGCGGTGCCGATAACTTCCTCCTTGATTTCGGGAGCAAGCATGCCGGCCATAGCGTCCTTAACTTCCTCGATGGCTTGATAGATTACGGAGTATAGACGGATGTCAACACCTTCACGTTCGGCCGTCTTACGAGCAGCTTGACTGGGACGTACCTGGAATCCGATGATGATGGCATCCGAAGCAGCAGCAAGGTCAACGTCGCTCTCGGAAATGGCACCTACGGCCTTGTGAATGACGTTAATCTGAATCTCTTCGGTTGAAAGTTTCAGCAGTGAATCTGACAGGGCCTCGATTGAGCCGTCAACGTCGCCCTTGACGATGATATTGAGTTCCTGGAAGTTACCGATAGCGCGGCGGCGACCGATATCCTCAAGGGTGATCATCTTGTGGGTGCGTGCGCTCTGCTCGCGCTGAAGCTGTTCGCGCTTAGTTGCGATTTCGCGAGCTTCCTGTTCGGTGTCCATAACGTTGAACGTGTCGCCGGCGGTCGGCGCACCGTTAAGGCCCAGTATCAGCACCGGAGTGGCCGGTCCGGCCTCCTTAACCCGCTGATTTCGTTCATTGAACATCGCCTTAACCTTACCATAGTGAGTTCCGGCAAGGATAATGTCGCCAACTCGGAGCGTACCGTTCTGGACAAGCACTGTAGCGACATATCCACGGCCCTTATCAAGTGAAGATTCAATAATTGAGCCAACGGCATTACGATTAGGATTGGCCTTAAGTTCAAGCATTTCAGCCTCAAGGAGAACTTTTTCCATCAATTCCTCGACGCCGATGCCCTTCTTGGCGGAAATCTCCTGGCTCTGGTACTTGCCACCCCAGTCTTCAACCAAGTAGTTCATCTGTGAAAGCTCTTCCTTGATCTTGTCAGGGTTAGCATGGGGTTTATCAATCTTGTTGATAGCGAAGACAATAGGTACTCCGGCAGCGGCAGCATGATTGATAGCTTCGACCGTCTGCGGCATAACTGCATCGTCAGCAGCCACGATAATGATACAGAGGTCCGTCACCTTGGCGCCGCGTGCACGCATGGCGGTGAACGCTTCGTGGCCGGGAGTATCAAGGAACGTAATGTGGCGACCATCCTGGAGCGTAACGTTATATGCACCGATATGCTGGGTAATACCACCGGCCTCACCGGCAATCACATTAGCTTGACGAATATAGTCTAACAGAGAGGTCTTACCATGGTCCACATGACCCATCACGGTAACAATCGGTGGACGCTCAACGAGGTCTTCCTCATTGTCAGCCTCCTGCGTAACGGCTTCGCTTACTTCAGTGGATATATATTCGGTCTGGAATCCAAATTCCTCAGCAACCAAGTTAATCGTCTCGGCATCAAGACGCTGGTTAATGCTGACCATCACACCCATTTGCATGCAGGTACCGATTACGTTATTGATCGGCACGTTCATCATCGAAGCCAAGTCATTAGCCGTCACAAACTCCGTCAGCTTGAGGATCTTGCTTTCGGCCTGCTGCTGTTCGGCGCGTTCCTGTTCGCGGTTGGCAAACGCCTCGCGCTTTTCTTTACGCCATTTAGCACCGGTCTTCTGGCCCTTGGAGCCCTTGGATGTAAGGCGAGCAAGGACTTCCTTAACCTGACGCTGAACATCTTCCTCGCTAACCTCAGGTTGCTGGGTCTGACGTTCACGCTGCTTGCGGTTGCGCTCGTTTGAGCCGCCTTGGCCTCCGCGACGACCGCCCTGGTTGCCGCCTTGGTTATTGCCTTCGTTGCGCTTACCGCCATTAGAGTTTCCGCGGCCATTGGAACCCTGTTCCTTGGTGACGTCAACCTTCTCGCCGGCACCGATACGCTTGCGTTTTTTGCGCTCGCCGGATCCGGCAGCAGTAGCGGACTGTGCGGCAGCCGCTTTGCGACGCTCTTCTTTGCTCTTCTTTTTAGGACGCGTTGACTGATTGAGCGATGAAAGGTCAATCTTGTCAAGCACCTTGAATTGAGGTGCGCGATCCTTAAGTTCTTCGGAGGTATGCAGGCGGAACACCTCGGGCTCAGCTGATTCCTCGGGAGCCGGGGTCGATGCTGCCTTTGCGGGCTTCTCGACTTTCTCCGACTTATCAGACTTCACCTCAGGCGTGGATTCGGGCTTTACCTCCGGCTTTGGCTCGGGTTTGGGTTCCGGTTTGGGTTCCGGCTTAGGTTCGGGCTTGGGCTCCGGTTTGGGCTCAGGCTTCGGCTCAGGCGTCGGCGCCGGTTGAGGCTAGGGCTTGGGCCAGTAGAATATAAACATCTGCAGCTGCAGACGAATATCCAGGTGTA
>CAMWSN010000006.1 GCA_947176925.1 uncultured Porphyromonadaceae bacterium | reverse complement strand
GATATATGGACTTCCTTAAGTCCGCTGCAATTTTGGAAGGCATCTGAGGCGATTGTTGTCACGGAGCTGGGTATTTCAACTGAACTCAGTCCACTATATGAGAATGCATTCGCTCCAATTGTTGTCACAGAGTTAGCAAGTGTAACTTGTCTTAAAGATTCTTTACCATAGAATGGAGACGTATTATAAATGAGGTCTCGACCCAGATATAACGTTTCTAACGGACAGTCATAAAATAATCCTTTACCGGTATCGTTATATCCTAAAGACAGGGTAGTCGCGCCATCTTCAATTATCAGATTTGTCAGTGAACTGCAACCACTGAACGCGTAGTTGCCAATCGATATTACAGAGGCGGGTATGATTACTCCGTTTAAGAAGGTTTTAGATTGAAAGGTCCCTGCGCCTAATGTAACAAGATTTTTAGGCAACTTGACTTCTGTAAGACAGTCAAGAGCATACGCCCAAAAATTACCGAGAGTATTATCCTGAGTGCCGTATTTTACGTTATCTTCCTCATAATAATTCATACCGCCGCTAACAATTGTAGCCTCGCTCAAATCCAAAGTCTGTATATTTGGCATCTTATTAAGAGTCAGCAAGTCCGTACCATTAAGAGGCCCGGAGAGCTTCAAAGATATAATATTATTCACCTCCGACAGATTAAGTTTATTCATCAGTGTACCCGCTTGCGTAATCTCATAACTTCGCTCAACAGGCTCTCCCTCCAACAGGTGTTTAAACAGACTCCACTTTGATTGATAGCTCTTTAAAGTACCTGACGGAATTGTAACTAACGCATTGTCATATACCTCTGCAGAAAACGAATCATCTGAGATTTCAGGGGGAGTAACTGCCTCGCTTAAAATTTGATATATATTATCACAACCGTAAAAAGCGTAATTACCGATTGAAGTCACTGAGTTGGGGATAGTTATCTCTTTAACTTCATTCCCATTTATAAATAGACGATGTGCGTAAAACAGCGGATTAGATGTTTTAGAACCGAAATCAATTTTACACCAGGCTTCAATATCGGAAATATGAACTTCTTTAAGTCCGCTGCAACCATTAAAGGCACTTCCACCAATTGACGTCACGGAGTTAGAGAATTCAACCGAAGTCAGGCCGCTGCAACCGTCGAAGACATACTGGCCGATTGAGGTCACGGAGGTGGGGATTTCAACCGAGGTCAGGCCGCTGCAACCATTAAAGGCTCGCTCACCGATTGAGGTCACGGTATTACCTATAGTTAATTCCTTTAAAGATGATTTGCCATAGAATGGTGAGTATCCATAATCTTTACCGGTTTCGTAGCTAAGATTGCGTCCGAGGTGTAACGTTTCTAACGGACAGTCATAAAACAATCCTTTACCGGTATCATTATATCCTAAAGAAAGGGTGGTCCCGCCATCCTCAATCATCAGATTTGTGATTGCCTTACATCCATTGAACGCGGCATTGCCAATTGACGTCACGGAATTGGGAATTGTCAACGAGCCGGTCAGGCCGCTACAACCAGAGAAGGCATAGTCGCCGATTTTAGTTACTAAGTTACCTATTGTAACTTCTTTTAAAGATCTTTTTTCATAGAAAGGTGAGTAACCATAATTTTCATCAGCATTGTAGCGTAGATTACGTCCGAGGTATAACGTTTCTAACGGACAGGATGAAAATAATCCTTTCCCAGCACCATCATAAGAATTCTTATGATAATTATTATATCCTAAATCAAGAGTGGTCTCACCATCCTCAATTATGAGACTTGTAATCGCTTCACACCCATTGAAAGAGTAATTACCGATTGACTCCATAGAATTAGGAATTGTCAATGAGCCATTCAGGCCACTACAGCCATAGAAGGCATAGTCGCCGATTTTAGTTACTAAGTTACCTATTGTAACTTCTTTTAAAGATTCTTTGCCATAGAAAGGCGAGAAACCATAACTTTGACCGGTTTCATAACTAAGAGTACGTCCAAGGTATAATGTCTCTAACGGACAGTCATAAAATAATCCACACCCAGCACTATTAATAATAACATGGTCATTATATCCGAGCGAAAGAGTGGACTCTCCATCCTTAATTATGATATTCGTTAGTGCCGTGCAACCACAGAAGACTGCGTTACCGATTGAAGTCACGGAGTTGGGAATTTCAACCGAGGTCAGGGTACTGCAGTTATAGAAGAGCCTTTCTTCAATTGAAGTCACGGAGTTACTAATTGTAACTTCTTTTAAAGATTCTTTGCCATAGAAAGGCGAAAAACCATAACTTTGACCGGTTTCATAACTAAGAGTACGTCCAAGGTATAACGTTTCTAACGGACAGTCATAAAATAACCCCTTCCCTTCAACCAGACCATATTTGCTATAATTGTATTCATTATAGCCCATTTGAAGGGGGGCATCACCATCCTCAACGATGAGAGTTGTCAGTGATGTACAACCATTGAAGGCTTTGCTGTCAATTAAAGACACAGAGTTGGGGATAGAAACCAATGTCAGGCTGCTACAGCCATTGAAAGCTTCGTAATTGATTAAAGTCACAGAATTAGGAATAGCGACCGTTGTCAAGCCGATGCAGCCATAGAAGGCTCCGGAACCGATTGAAGTTACGGAGTTAGGAATAGAAACCAATGTCAAGCCGATGCAGCCCTTGAAGGCATTGTCGCCGATTGACGTCACTGAGTTGCCGATTTCGACCGAGGTCAGGCCGACGCAGTCCTCAAAGGCATGTTTGCCGATTATCGTCACTGAGTTACCAATTATAACTGAAGCAAGGCTGCTGCAACCCTTGAAGACATAGTTGCCAATTGATGTCACGGAGTTGGGGATAACTACCGAGGTCAGGCCGATGCAATCCTCAAAGGCTTCCTGGCCAATTATAGTCACAGAATTGGAAATATCAACCGAGGTCAGGCTGCTACAACCAACGAAGGCACACTCGGAAATTGTCGTCACAGAATTGGGAATATCAACTGAGGTCAGGCCAATACAGCCAGAAAAAGCATGGTCGCCAATTGTTGTCACAGAATTGCCGATTTTCACAGTGGTCAGGCCGATGCAGCCATTGAAGGCATAATTCCCAATAGAAGTCACGGAGTTGGGGATAGCTACCGAGGTCAGGCCGATGCAGCCATTGAAAGCAGCATTCCCGATAGAGGTTACTGAGTATTCGGCTCCATTATAAATTACCGAGGCAGGAATTACAACTTCACCTGAATATTTGTAGGAATCTCGGTAAGTAACGGAGCAGGTTGATGTTCCGCTATTGATGTTATAATAAATGCCATCTATCTTGAAACTATAGGCATAGAGCGGCAGAAGCGACAGTACCGCAAACAGCAGCAAAAGCAATCGTTTTTTCATTGTATTTGTGATTTATTTAATTATAATTTTCGTATTTTTTATGAAAGTCATACAACGGTTTCATTCTATTAATAAATTTTCTTAAAAGTTCCCAATTTCCAAACTCATAATCAGTAGGACGAAGAACTCCTTCATTTATGCCTGCTAACGCATAATAAGCAAATAAATCATAAACATCGCGACTGTTTAAGATTCCTCTCTGTATATTTAGCTCAATTTCCTCAAAAAAACGATAAAACGCTTCCTCACTCTCATTTGGAGGACTGAAGGTAATACTACCATCTTTCTCTTTCATTGTCAAGCGATTACCAATCTCTTTTGTCGTTTCTCTTATACAGCGAGTTGTGTAAAATCGGTTATTATACTCAGATAATACTTTGGATTGTCTCTCCGTTTGAAATTTGTATAAGATCCATCCTGCACTAATGAATCCACATATAAATTTCCAATGAGACACTATCCACTGCATTCCGCTTTTAACTATTCTGCAAAAAATATATCTACTATCCTCCGAAACAGAGTTTTCACATAAGCGAGTTACGACATATATAAAAAATATTATAATATACGTCCCTACTAAAAGCCAGACTGAATAATATCTCAAGTCTGCTTTTTTGTTACACTTTATAAATTCTTGTTCGGCATTTTCGTATTCTGTTTTATAAATATCCCTATCTGTCATAATTTTAATATGGTGCCGCGGGACCCTCTCGTTGGCGTTTGATTGGTTTATATATGAAAAAAGCGCGGGATCTGACTCATTGCCATCCCACGACTCGAGGCTCTTGCATTGCCTGAACAAGTAGGACGGCAATGGCGAAGCCCACGCAAAATATGAATGTAGGCGCATCACTCCCTCGCGGGAATGACGCGGACGTTCATATCCATAGTGGCGCAACCCATTGCTTTGTCCTTGACTTGTTCAAAAAAATTGCAAGATTTCGAGTCGTCAAGAGACGAAGCGCAAAAGTGACGCTTTTTCTTATTTTATGTTTTTGTTGACCCTCCCGCTGACCCGTTGGGGGCTTCGCGTTTAAATCAACGATGCAAAGGTAAGAAAATAAATAGAAAATACAAAATAAATGAAAAATACAATGTAAATACAAAATACAGAATACAGAATACAGAGTAAATGAAAAATAATCAAAATTCATCGGGCTTCGCGGCGCCCTCGCCGCGATGGAGCATCATCACCACTACTTTGCAACGCTCTATATTGTGGCGCTATCGCGCCATCGCGGCGCCCTCGCCACGAAGCCCGGAAAAAGGGTAGGGTTGTACAAGGGGGTATTAGATGGGGGATTTTGAGAAGATTCATATGCATTTTTCGTGCGCGGGGTTTGCATTTTGTATTTTGTATTTTGCATTTTTAATTTTTTTAGCTATCTTTGCGGCTATGGCAAATATTTTGAATATAGAGACGTCGACAGAGGCGTGTTCGGTGGCCCTGACGGGCGACTGCGCTGTGTTGGCCAACTTTGAGGACCGCACGGGTCGCCATCATGCCGAGCGTCTTGGCGGTTACATTGAGCAGGCCTTGGGTGCGGCTAAGGAGCAGGAGCGCAAAATCGAAGCTGTGGCCGTCAGCATCGGCCCGGGAAGCTATACGGGGCTTCGCATCGGCCTGAGCATGGCCAAGGGTTTGGCTTACTCGCTCAACGTGCCCCTGATAGGAGTGCCTACGCTCCAAATCCTCGCCACTAACGTTATGTTTAACCATCATGGCATCAACCTCGAAAGCCGGTTTGCGCCGATGATTGACGCGCGAAGGATGGAGGTCTATACCTGCGTGCTTGACATGTGGCTCAAGGAGCTGATGCCCGTTCAGCCGCTGATACTGACCCCGGAAAGCTACGCGGAGTTTCTTGACCAAGGGCCGCTGCTTTTCATGGGCAACGGAGTCGAAAAGGCCAAGACCATAATCAATCATCCGAACGCCATCTTCATCGAGGGGATTCAGCCCTTGGCGGCCGATATGCTTGCGCTGAGCGAGAAAGCTTATCGCGAAGGAAAGTTCCTCGACGTGGCCTACAGCGTTCCCGAATATCTGAAAGAATTCCAATCAACTTCCAAGAAATGAAAAAGTTACTTATTGCTATTACCCTTTTAGGAGCAAGCCTTGCCGCCGCAGCCGACACCTATGACGGCTCGATTCTCTACGGCTACTCCACCACCCCCGCCGCAGCCCTTCAATTCACCTCCCCGACAGAGGCGGGCATGGCCTTCCAGTTCACTGAATCAGACATCCAGTATTTCAAGGGCTGCAAGATTACGGCTATCGCCGTGGCCAACGGCGCTGCTGCCGCCGGCTCCACGGCTACGGAGTATCCCGTAACGCTCTTTACGGCTTCCGGATTCAACAGCATCGGCATCGCCGAGACCACCCTGACCTACGAAGGCACGATGGACCTCACCGCCCCCAAACTTTATAAAGAATATGCGCTTCCCGAACCGCTCGAGATTACGGAGGATATGGAGCCGATATGGTTCGGCATGATGGCCGACTGCGACCCTTCTGTGGCCAACGTCATGATGTTTGACTCATGGTCCCACCCCGTGACGACTCCGGGCGGAATGGTCGGTGCCGTAGACCAGGAAGGCGACCCGATGATCTGGACCAATCAGAGCCAGGTGTTTGGCTTCGGATGTATTCGCGTAAAAATCGAAGGCAAAAACTTCCCCGCGAATGAGGCCTCGATGCTTGACTGCATGATTCCTGACTTCGTGGAGACCAACAGCGCGCAACCCGTAACCTTCTATGTGCGCAACGAGGCAGGCAACGACATCAACTCACTGACCGTCAGCTATCAGGTCGGCAAGGACTCCGAGCCCATGACCAAGACCTACGAATTTCAGAACCCGCTGATTTATAACGACTATGCCGTGCTCGAACTTGACATGCCGATTCCCGCAGAGGCACAAAACAACCTTCTGCTGAGCCTTGACATAACGAAAATCAACGGAGAAGCCAACACGGCAACCGAGGCATCACGCAGCGCCTCCGGTCTCTGCCTGGCCATGACTCCCGGCACCGGATTCAGCCGCAACATGGTCGCCGAAATCGCCACGGGCCTCTGGTGTGGCTACTGTCCGATGGGGATAGTCGGCGTCGGCCAGATGCTTGCGGCCCACCCTGACGGGACGTTCATCCCCATCGCGGTGCATATCGACGACCGCCTGTCGACGGTCTCCTACAACCTATTCCAGACAAATTTTGTAGGCACCAGTGCCCCGGTGCTCATCGTCAACCGCAACATGGAGCGCTACGGCAAACGCAATCCGACGTTTGAAATCATGAATGCCATGTATCCGGTCGTGCGCGCAACTCCGGCCATGGCTTCGATCAGCATTGACGGGCTGGAGGTAGATGCCGCCGCCAAGAAAATCACGGTCAATACCTCCACGGAGTTCGCTTTCGGCTTTAACGACGGCGACTACGGCCTGGCCTACGTCCTGACGGAAAACAACGTCGGTCCCTATTATCAGACCAATTACTTCGGACAGGAAGGCGCACCGGAAATGGGCGAATGGAACACCCTTCCGGAGCAAGTAGAGATACTTTTCAACGACGTAGCGCGCCAAATCAACCTCTTTAACGGAGTGGCCGGCTCAGTCCCGACCGAAGTAGCCTCCGGCGAGACGGTCAAAGGCTCGGCCACATTGCGCACCAACACGGTCCAGGACGTTGATAACTGTTCCGTTACCGTCATGCTCATCAACCGCACCACCGGCCGCATTGAAAACGCCGTAAGCAGTTCGGTCAGCGCCCTTCCCATCAGTGCTCCCGTTGCCACTCCGGCAGAAACGTCCGGCCCGGCCTATGACCTTCTCGGACGCAAGATAAGCTCCCCCCGCCGCGGCCAAATCTACATTCAAGGAAACAAAAAAATTGCTAATTATTAATTACTAATTGCTAATTAAATGAACGTTGCTATCGTTGGCGCTTCAGGCGCCGTCGGCCAGGAATTTCTCCGTGTGCTTGACGAACAAAACTTCCCCATTGACGAACTCCGCCTTTTTGGCTCCTCACGCTCTGCCGGACGTAAATATACATTTAAAGGAAAGGAATACACAGTCAAGGAACTGACCAAGAACCCTGACGACTTCAAAGGAATCGACTTCGCGTTTACGAGCGCGGGTGCGGGAGTGAGCCGCGAATATGCCGACGTCATTACCGCCCACGGCGCCCTGATGATTGACAACTCCTCCGCCTTCCGCATGGATGAAGACGTGCCCCTGGTTGTGCCGGAAGTGAACGGAGCCGACGCTTTCAATGCTCCTCGTGGCGTCATCGCCAACCCGAACTGCACGACGATTCAGATGGTAGTGGCCCTCAAGCCGCTCAATGACATCTCACCCATCAAGCGCGTACACGTAGCCTCATATCAGGCCGCGTCAGGCGCCGGCGCATCGGCCATGGACGAACTCGTGGAGCAATATCGCGCCCTGAGCAACGGCGAGGAGCCCAAGGTTGAGAAATTCGCTTTCCAGTTGGCCTACAACGTCATTCCCCATATCGACGTCTTCACCGACAACGGCTACACCAAGGAGGAGATGAAGATGTTTAACGAGACCAAGAAAATCATGCATGCTCCGGGGCTGGACGTCTCGGCCATGTGTGTCCGCGTGCCGGTTATGCGCGCCCACTCCGAGGCTATCTGGATTGAGACCGAGGAGCCCATCAGTGTAGAGACCGCGCGTGAAGCCTTCTCCAAGGCTGAGGGAGTGGTCCTGATGGATAATCCGGCCGAGAAAGTCTACCCGATGCCCCTGTTTACTGCGGGCAAGGATCCGGTCTACGTAGGCCGCGTGCGCCAAGACCTTGCGAATCCCCGCGGATTGAGCTTCTGGGTGGTGGGTGACCAAATTAAGAAAGGCGCCGCTCTCAACGCCGTGCAAATCGCCCAATATATTCTCAAGAATAAGTAAATGAAATCCCGTCTGACTCAAGAGCAATTGCTGCGCCAGCGCCTGCTGCCGCAGCAGTTGCGTTTTGCGGCGATGCTTGAGCAGACCGACGACGAGATGGCCGACGAGATAGACCTTGAATTGGCCGAAAATCCCGCCCTTGAGCGCGTCACCGCTGCCGAAGATGATTCCGAACGCCGCTATTACGCGCCGAGAAGTTCCGGCGCCGACGATGCGGCGGAGCGCCAGCCCCTGAAAGAGTATGACGAGACCCTTGCCGAACATCTGAGGGGTCAGCTGTCGGAATTGCCGGAGTCGCCTGAGCGCCGGATTGCCGACTACATGATTGACGCCCTGGACTCAAACGGCTACATGACCCGCACCCTTCCGCAAATTCGCGAAGACATCACGGTTGACGCGGCGCTCCCTTTTGAGCCGACAATGGAACAGATTCGCGCAGCCTCCGAACTGCTGCGAGGGCTGGAACCGGCCGGAATAGGCGCTCAGGACCTTCGCGATTGCCTCCTGCTTCAGTTGAAACGGCTACCCGCCGATAAGCCTTATCTCGCTGAGGCATTAGAGATTGTGCGCTATTGGTTTGACCTTTTCGGCAATCGGAATTTCAAGCGACTTGCCACCGAATCAGGTATTCCCGAGGAAAATATTGCCGGCGCTAATAAACTGATAACGTCACTCAACCCCCGCCCCGGGAGTGAATTTTCAGCCGATCCGGTGCGTGCTATTGCCGATGCGGCGGTAGTCCCGACCTTCGTAGTCGAGACTGACGGGCAGCAATTGACCGTCAGCATGCCTAACTCCCTGCCCGAATTGCAGATAGAGGAGAGCTTCAAGGCTGACGCCCCGGCGGGCGATGCCGGAGAATTTATCCGTAAGAATCGCTCTGAGGCGCAAACATTTATCGATCTCCTGCGGCGGCGGCGGGAAACCCTGATGAAGATCGGGCGCGCCATAGTCAGCATGCAATCGGAATTTTTTCTCAACGGCGACGACGAGAGCCTGCTCAAGCCGATGGTACTCCGCCAGGTAGCTGACCGTACGGGCATTGACCTGACGTCTATCTCCCGCGCTATAGCCGGGAAATGGCTCGCGACCCAATGGGGAGTCTACCCGCTGAAATCCTTTTTCAGTCATCGCGGAAAGGCAGCGGCCGCCGACGGCGACCTATCTACTCCGGCCATCCTTGCCGCCATGCGCGAAATCATTGAAAATGAAGACCCCTCGGCTCCGCTGAGCGACGAAGCCATTTCCGCCGCCTTGGCCGCGCGCAACCTGAAAGTTGCGCGGCGCACCATCTCAAAATATCGTAACCGCCTCGGGATTCTCGAGGCCCGCCTGCGCAAGAAATGAAAGTCCGAGCCTCCATAGTCACCTATCAGACTGACATTCAGGAACTGACAAAATGTATCCGCTCTCTCCAGGCCGCCGGGGTTAGCGCTATTACCATCGTTGACAACTCGCCGACCGACTCCCTGCTGCCCCACTGTGAGGAACTCGGCACGGAATATATTTTCACGGGGAAAAACCTTGGCTACGGAGCGGCCCATAACATTGCGCTGCGCCAATCCATGGAGCAGGATAAAACTGAATATCACCTCGTTATCAACTCCGACGTCTATTTCGATCCGCACGTCATCGCCCGAATAGTCACTTTCATGGACTCTCACCCGGAAGTGGGCCAGCTGATTCCGCGCACGGTCTATCCGGACGGCAGAGAACAGGCTGTGGTGCGTATGCTGCCTACGCCACTCGACGTCTTCGGGCGCCGATTCCTTCCGGCGCGATGGATGCGCCGGCGCAACAGCCGATATCTGCTTGAGCATGTGGACCATACAAAGCCGTTCAACGTGGCTTACCATCAGGGCAGTTTCATGTTTCTAAGACTTGACGCCCTACGCGAAGTAGGGCTTTTTGACGAGCGATTCTTCATGTATCCGGAAGATATAGACCTCACCAGGCGCGTCAACGAGCGCTTTCAGACTCTCTTTTGGCCCGACGTCACGATTACGCATGCCCACAGGGCAGCGAGCTATAAGTCGCTTCGTATGCTCCGGATTCATTGCGTCAACATGATTCGCTATTTCAATAAATGGGGATGGTTCATTGACCCCAAGCGGCGCGAAATCAACCGGGGTTTACAAAAAGTGTAACATCCGTTACACTCTGACGCAAACACTTTTCCCTGATTAGCAGAGTTTTAGCAATTTTGGCACGATATTTGCTCCTTTAGCGGGGCATGGACAAAGAAATACCCAAAAAGGAACAATTGCGCCGCCGATTCATCATGATAGCCAAGGTAGGCGCCGCCGTGACCGCAGTGGTTATCGCCATCGTCATCTATACGAACATGGTGCGCCCCACCATCGACGTCAGCAAGATTAAAATGGGGACGGCGGACGTAGGCACCATAGAATCAACCATCACGAGCTCCGGCATTATCAAACCGGCTCTTGAGGAACGGATACTCTCGCCGATATCCTCACGGGTGGTGGAGGTTTACAAGACCGTAGGCGACAGCGTCGACGTCGGCGAACCGCTCCTGCTGCTCAACCTCAATAAACTCAACGAGGAGCTCCGGACCCTCTATGAACAACTCGACTTCAAGCGCGAGGAACTGCGCCAGGCGCGCATCCAAAACGAAAACGACCTCCATAACAGAGAGATGGACATAGAGTCAAAGAAATTGACAGTGGAACAGCTACGCCAAGACCTGCGCAACGAGCAATACCTTGACAGTCTCGGCTCAGGCACGGGCGAAAACATACGGCGCGCTCAGGCGTCGCTGCGGTCAGCCGAAGTGGAACTGGAACGGATGAAGCGCGAGTTAGAAAACCAGCGCGACTTTCAGGCGGCAAACCTGCGCATGAAGCAGACAGAGTTAGAGCGCTTCGAGCGCTCCATCGGCGAGCAGGAACAGGTCCATCAGGACGCGCGCATCCTTTCGCCGCGCAAGGCAATTCTGACGCGCATCACGAACAAAGTAGGCGAAAACGTGAACGTTAACGATGAAGTTGCTGTGGTTGCCGACCTGAGTACGTTTATCATTGAGGGCGAGTTGCCTGACGCCTACAACGGGCAAGTGGCCGCCGGAAGCGAGGTAATCATCCGCTTAGGCAAACAAAGCTGCGGAGGGAAAATCGCAGAGTTGAGCCCCCTTTCAGAGGGTTCCATGTTGCCCTTCGTCGTGGCGCCCGAGACGGGCGACTCGGTGAAACTCAAACCGGGAGCAAGGGCGGAAATTCACGTCAAGTCCGGGACAATCACGGATGCCGTACGTATCCCCAACGAGATGTACTACACCTCCGGACCGGGTACATACGAGCTCTACGTCGTCAACACCGAGGGCACGGAGGCAGAGAAGCGGCTCGTCACCCTCGGCAAAGCCAATTATGACTACGTTGAAGTCATCAAGGGGCTTGACCCGGGCGAAAAGATAATTCTTTCTGACGTTTCGCGCTTCAAATCGGTGCGGAGCATTAAGCTGACTGGGAAATAAATCTGCTTACAAATTTTATAAAACTTATAAATCTTATAATATTATTTATATGATAGAGCTTCGCGACATCAAAAAAATCTATCGGACGGCCGAGATTGAAACTACGGCCCTTGAAAACATCAATATCAACATCAAAAAAGGCGAATTCGTCTCCATCATGGGTCCGTCAGGCTGCGGGAAATCGACTCTGCTAAACATCATCGGGCTTTTGGACAATCCGACGGAGGGCACCCTGCGGCTGAAGGATACCGACGTCAGCGCTCTGAGCGCGTCAAAGCTTGCCGAGTTCCGCAATCGCAATTTAGGATTCGTCTTTCAGAGTTTCCACCTTATCAACACCCTGAACGTGTTGGAAAACGTGGAAGTCCCCCTGCTCTACCGGCCGATGAGCGCCTCGGAACGCCGCAAACGCGCCAAGGAAGTCCTGGAGCAAGTGGGTCTGAGCCACCGCCTGCGCCACACTCCGAGCCAGCTTTCGGGCGGACAGTGTCAGCGCGTGGCCATCGCGCGCGCCATCGCCGGGAATCCGGACATAGTCCTTGCCGACGAACCGACGGGCAACCTTGACTCACACATGGGCGCCGAAGTGATGAGCCTGCTGCATGACCTCAACGTCAACCAGGGGCGCACAATCGTCATGGTCACTCACAACGAAGAGCAAGCGCGCCAGACCAACCGCATCATCCGCCTTTTTGACGGCCACCAGATAATATGACCCGATTCTCTCAAACTGTGTTAATAATGGCTATGCTACTTGCTTCGGGCTTCCCGGCCCGGAGCGAGAGCAGAGTCATGACCTTGGATGAGGTAATCGATGAGGCGCGCAAGACGAGCGTCGAGGCGCAAATGGCTCTCAACTCGATGCGGGCCTCTTACTGGAGCTACCGCAACTATCGGGCGAGTCTGCTACCGGAAATCTCGTTCAGCGCCACTCTTCCCTCATTCTCACAGCGTTACAGTTCATATCAGAATCCGGACGGGACATACGACTTCATCCATTCCTCCGCCCTTGAAGCCGAAGGTTCAATCAACATCACCCAGAACATCTGGGCAACGGGGGGCACCCTGAGCATGTCGACATCGCTGAACTTCCTGCGCCAGATGGGAAAGAATGCCTACTCAAGATTCATGTCTATTCCCGTGGCCCTGAAACTGAATCAACCGATTTTCGCGGCCAACTCGGCAAAACAGACGCGCCGGACGGCTCCGCTGGAGTATCGTGCGGCTCAGATAAACTACATAGTCTCCACGGAGAACTTAGCCCGCTCAGCCATGAGCCTCTATTTTGACCTGATAATAGCACGCGAAACGGTACTGATTCAGCAGAAAAACCTTGAGAACGCGCGCAAGCTCCATGAAATAGCCAAGGTCAAGCGCGAAATGGGCAAAATCAGTCAGAACGAGGTGCTCCAGTTAGAGCTCAACGCCCTCAACGCCCAATCGGCCCTGACGACAGCCGAGAGCGGACTGACGGCGGCATCATTCTCACTGACCTCTTTCTTGGGCTACGATGAGGACTTTGAAATCATCCCGCAGATTCCTGACAAGCTGCCCCACATCGACGTGACGTTTTCAGAGGTCTACGACATGGCGCTCAAAAACAGCGACCACTCCATCTCGCGGCGCCTGCGCGAACTTGCCGCGGATTTCTCCGTAGCCACAGCCAAAGGAGACCTTCGGCGCATTGACCTTTATGCCCAGGTTGGCTTCACCGGCACCGGCGACAATCTCTCCGGAGCTTATTCACCCCTACAAAATAACGAGGTGGTCAGTATCGGAGTACAGATTCCGCTCGTGGACTGGGGTAAGAGACGCGGTCAGGTCAAAGTGGCTGAAAGCAACCGGGAAGTTACCCGCGCACGGTTGCGCCAGGAAGACACTCAATTTCGGCAGAACATCTTCCTGTTGGTTGACCGCTTCAACAGTCAGCAACGTCAGGTAGAGATTGCCTCAGTGAGCGACACGATTGCACAACGCCGCTATGACACCAACGTAGCATCCTTCATGATGGGAAAAATCTCCACCCTTGACCTTGACAACTCACAGACGGCCAAAGATAACCAGCGCATCAGCTATCTATCGTCGCTATATCAATATTGGAGCTATTATTATCAGATACGTTCCCTCACCCTCCATGATTTTATTACCCACGAAGATCTGTTAAGTGATGAAAAATTAAAAATGCAAAATGCAAAATAAATTAAACACTAAACTCTAAACTTTAAACACTAAACACTAAACTCAAAACATAATGCGAAAATTCATTGCACGATTCAGGCAGGCACCGATGTTCAGCACGGTCTATGTTCTGGGCGCGGCGCTTTCGGTGGCGTCGGTGATGCTCGTGGCGATCTTTCTCCACGTCAAGACCTCGAATATCTATCCGGAATATTCTCGCGACAAGCTCCTGTATCTGTCAAAGAGCTATTTCAGTATATCCAAGGATCAAGGTAATAATCATTCTTTCACAATGGAGCAGACCTCCTCATTTTCTCCGCGATATGCCCGGATATTTGCTGACTCCTTAAATAATATTGCAACAGTTGCCATCATCAAAAATCCACCCCAAGCTTCAGAATTCAACTTTGGAGGGAATATATTGACAAACCTCCTGCTGCAAAATGTCTATGTAGGGGATGAGAGATTTGAAAATGTATCGACACTCACGGCTACCCCCGAAATATTCAGCGTTTATGACTATGAATTCATTGACGGTGCTCCTTTTAAGGATTCATCCGGACCTAATGCTGCCATTTCCGACCGCCTTGCTCGTCGTATTTTCGGGACAGACAAAGGGGTTACAGGCCGCACTTTCAATTTATCGGTGATACAGTATCTAATATCGGGGAATTTCACGGATGAACAGAAGGAATTTACCGTTTGCGGAGTTTTCAAGGAAGGGAGCCGATTACTTCCGTCATCGTTTACTGAAATCATTGCGCCGCTTGACATAAATAAGGAAATAGAAGATACAAAGATAGAGCTATCCCAGTCCGTTAATCCAATGGATGGACAAGGAGAGTTGAGTCTTGTTATCCTCCCCCACGAAGGCATTTCGCAAGCGTCAATCAAGGAAGCGATTCTAACTCAAATAAATCGGCTGCATTCTCAGCCATTTAATAGTATAATTACGTATGATTTCATTAACGGCCAAACCTATAAGAATATCAACACGATGGATGAAATCCTTCCGGAAGAATATGAATTCACAATCGGGAGTTATCCCCGCAGCGCACTACAGATGCAACTTGGCAACCCGGAAAATATATATGAAAAGTTTAATTTCGCCGGTCTGACAAAGCTTTATGGCCTGTTAATCCTCATACTTCTGCTTGTTCCGGCGCTGAATCTGAGCAGCCTGATTTCCGGGAACATGGACTCGAAAATGAGCGAAATGGGCATCCGCAAGGCCTTCGGCGCGCGTAACCGGACCCTGTTGCGCCAGGTGATGAACGAGAATCTATGGCTGACGGGATGCGGCGCCATATTGGGCGTGATCCTCTCCTGGGTGGGCGTTCTGCTCTGGAAGGAATGGCTCTTCACAGGAGTGGGGAGCGACGGTGGCGCTCTGACTACGGCTGATATCCTGCTTGACCCGGCGATGCTCTTTGCGCCAAAGGTGTTCATTGCCGCAATAGTTATCTGCGTGGTTCTCAATCTTCTTTCCTCCTTAATTCCGGCCTGGTGGGCTCTTCGCCGCCCGGCAATCGATGCAATCAAAGCCAAATCTTAAATTATGAAACCGTTTAAATCAATCTGGAAGCGCCGCGGACGCTACGGCTGGCTCATTGTAGAAATCATCGTGGCCTCCGCTATCGCTTTCTTTGTTCTTGACCCCATAGTAGTAGGAGTTTATGACTCACACCGCAACTTCAACTATAACGGCGACCGCCTGGTGATGGTCCAGTTGACTCGCCTTGACCCTCATAACCCGGCCTATGACGAGGCCCGCGCGCAAGACCTCCAGGCCATAGAGTCAGACATCATGCAGGTGATTCCCCGCTTCGCCGCCTTGGATGAGGTGGAAAAAGCCATTCCGATGCCTCACCGCGGATTTGGTGGTGGTGAAGACTCATATGATTCGGTAATACTCCCCGACTCAACCGAGATAACCTCTTTCAAAGCCACTTTCATCCCGGGAACAGAGTTTTTCACCACCATGGGATTTCGAGCCGCCGAGGATATTCCCGGCAATCCGACAATCGAAGAAATGAACAACATGTGGGTGGACTTTTATAATGAAATGATATGTACCCGCACTATGGCGCGGCTCCTTCACGGCAACGAATACACCGCCATGGAAGCCTCACGTCAGCAACAAGGAACTGAGGCTGACAACTGGTTATCCAACAGAAACTCCGTGCTGAACATTGTAGGAATTATCGAAGATACCCGCGCCTGGGGCGACCGTCCTTATCCACTGATACGCTTCTATGCTGACCCTCTTTCTCATTCCATACAGTATAATAGCCACAACACCTATGAGATTCTCCTTCGTCTCAAGGCCGGCGAGAGTGCAAAAAGCCTCGCGCATCGAATCAACCGCGACCCGGAATTACACAATCTCGCACGCCTTGGAATCTTGGAATTCAAAGAAGCGATCCCCTACACGGAGCTTAGCGGCGAAGATTCATTCTTGTCGCCCAAGGAGCGGTATCGCAACGTCCTGATGGTGTTCTTCGCGCTTAACATTTTCTTGGGCGTTTTCGGCACTTTCTGGTTGCTTACCCGCAAACGCACTGAAGAAGCCGGCATCATGCGCGCCTTTGGGGCCACTCCGTTGCGCGTCAGGATGATGCTCTACGTAGAGGGGCTGATTATCGCTTTGGGGTCATCGCTGATAGGGTGCGGAATCTATATCTATTACCTATCAAAGAATCCGGAGCAGTTTGAATATGGTCTAAACTCTCATCTGATAGATAAAGACATGAACCAGTTGCCGGCAGAGTTACATACCTGGGTAGGAGATTTCTGGATGCACAGCGCGATAGTGACGGGAGTAGTCTGCGCCATTATGCTCATCGTGGTGCTCGCCGGTATCGCCATCCCCGCCTGGAAGCTCAGCCGCATCAATCCCGTAGAGGCCTTGGCGGATGAATGATTTTTTATTATCTTTGCAGATATGATTCTGATAGTTGATGATAATCAGGCGGTGTTGGCCTCGTTGAGGCTGACTTTTGAGCGCGAAGGCTTTGAGGTCGTTACGGCGTCCGAGCCCACGGAGGCACTTGCGATTGTGCGCGCCCGCGAACCGGAGCTGATTATGCTCGATATGAATTTCTCCCGGGCCACCACGGGCGAAGAGGGCCTGCATCTGCTTCGTCAGGTCAAAATATTTTGCCCGCACACGCCCGTAGTGCTGATGACAGCCTGGGGCAACATCTCCTTGGCCGTGGAAGGGATGAAGGCCGGGGCCGCCGACTTCATCACCAAGCCCTGGAACAACTATGCGCTGATGGAGCGGATGAAAGAGCTGATAGCCCTGCCCCGGAAGGCACCCCAAGGGTTTGACCGGTCACTGATAATAGGCAAGTCCCCCGCCATCCTTTCAATGCTTGAAACTCTTGAACGAGTGGCGGCGACGGACGCCACGGTGCTCATCACCGGCGAAAATGGCACGGGAAAAGAACTCGTGGCGGAGACCCTGCATCTGAATTCCTCACGCAAGGGCGGCCCATTAGTTAAGGTCAACCTCGGAGGGGTCCCTAATTCCCTCTTTGAGAGCGAGATGTTCGGTCATAAGAAGGGGGCATTCACCGGCGCCATAGCCGACCGCCAGGGGCGCTTCGCGCTTGCCGACGGCGGTACGATTCTACTGGACGAGATAGGTGACCTGGATCCGGTCTCGCAAGTCAAGATGCTCCGCGTACTCCAGGAAAAGACCTTTGAGCCCTTAGGCGCGTCAAAACCCGTTAAGGTTGATGTCCGCGTCATCTCCGCCACGAATAAGGACCTGGCACGAATGGTCAGCCTCGGCGAGTTTCGTGAGGACCTGTTCTATCGCCTGAACCTGATTACGCTCCATCTGCCGGCCCTGAGGGAGCGCGCGGAGGATATTCCCCTGCTCGTAGATAAATTTGCCGGGGGACGCGCCGAGTTTACTGCTGACGCCATCAAGCTGATGCAATCCCTGAGCTGGCCGGGCAACATCCGCGAGCTGAAAAACACGGTTGAGCGCGCAATCATCATGGCCCCGGTGCCCCGAATTGACGAGACCATCCTGCGCCAAGCCATCGGCCCCGCCATGACCGCACGCGCACACTCCGAAGAGGCCGAACGAGAGGAAATAATCAATGCCCTCAAGAGCTCCGGCGGCAAAATTGCCCGCGCCGCCGCGCTACTTAACATGTCACGCCCCACCCTTTACCGCAAAATCGAAAAATACGGTATCAAGTTATGAAGTTTGCGCTCCTCTGCATCGGCCTGCTGATCATAGCGTTAGTTTTCCTTTATTGGAAGACGCTCCGGCCGATGCACATTATTCAGCGCGGTATGGACCTGGTGCGCGAGCAGGACTTTGCGAGCCGACTGCGCCACGTCGGCCAGCGGGATGCAGACCGCCTCGTCGACATGTTTAACGACATGATGGATAAGCTCAAACAGGAGCGCCTGCGCGTGCGTGAGCAGAATGAATTTCTTGACCTGCTGATAAATGAATCGCCCTCGGGATTGGTCCTGATAGATAACTCAGGGAACTTAGAGAGCGCCAACCGCGCCGCCGAGGAGATTTTAGGCGCTGACCCGCTGATTGGCAAGACCATCAAGGAACTCCGGATGCGCGAATCACCCACCCTGAAGCTGACGGACCGCAACGAGATTTACCGCATGACGCGCCTGGCGTTTATGGATCGCGGGTGGGAGCGTCCGTTCGTGTTGATTGACCGCCTGACCGACGAAATCCGCGAGGCCGAACGGGCGGCTCACACGCGGGTTATCCGCATGATGGCCCATGAGGTAAATAACTCCGTCGGGGGCATATCCTCAGTGCTTCAATCCATTGAGTCAGAGCTTGCGAAAAATCCTGACGCAGAGCGGATATTGCCACCGCTGAAAGCGTGCTCCGAAAGGGCCGATTCACTCATCGGGTTCATCAAGGCTTACGCTGAGGTGGTGAAAATTCCGGAACCTCAACTGATACTGACGGATTATTGCGATTTGGTTGAATCGTCACTCCCGCTGTTAGAGAGTCTTTGCGCCCGCACCGGAGCGCGGCTAACCGCGAACTTAGAGGACGCATCACCGCTGAGACTCGACCCGGTACTGATGCAGCAGGTGATGGTCAACATCATCAAAAACGCCGCGGAAAATGCGGGTGCCGACGGCTCCGTTCACATTGAGGCCCACGGAAAGACCCTCACCGTCAGCAACTCCGGGCCGGCAATTCCGCCGGAAGTGGCTGAAAGGCTCTTCTCTGACGTCATCTCCACCAAGCCGACGGGCCTCGGTCTCGGCCTGATGCTCGTCGCCGAAATCCTGCGCAAACACCACGCCCAATTCTCCATCTCCTCCCCCGCAGCCGACCAAACCATCTTCCGCCTCGCCCTCCCCTAAAAGGGAACCCCGGGCCTCAGAGTGTTTCGATATGCGACAGGCGACAAACCTTTCATCTTTTTGAAGAATGTCCCGAAAAAGGACTGATTCGGGAAACCCAATATTTCGCTTATTTCACGGATTGAACGCGATTTATCACGCAAGAGCACCTTTGCTTCAAGCATGATGCGGATGTTGATCCACTCCTTAGGGCGCCGGCCACTTGCTTCCATCACCATTCGACTGAGATATTTGGGGGTGATACATAGCTTGTCGGCATAAAAGTTGATGTCTCGGTGGCGATGACTGTTACTTTCCAACAGTTCAAGAAACTCATTATGAATTATTTCAGATCTTCCCGAATATTGACCCGCAGCTATGCCGGATTCGGTAATATGCTGTGAAATATAGTAGAACAACGTGGTCAGGCAACTCGCGGCCAGCTCCTCAACAGCCTGAAAACCGGGCTCTTCCATCCGGTGGCGCATAATAGTGTAAATTGCAGTTATGTCATCAACCTCACGTTCGCTAAGCCTGAGACACGGCTGCCTCTCCACTTTATGCAGAATTTCCATACCGGGTCTGAATCCGGGTTCCATCACCTTAAACCGACTTGAAAAAGCCATCATCAGGACGTTAATGTCACCGGACAATTCCAAACATTCTCCGATTGCCCCTTCAATAATCAGCAGCATACTTCCCCGGGTAAGGGTATACTCCTTCATCTTTATTCTTAACCGCAAATATCCGTCGCGACAAAGGAGCACAATCGTAAACCGTATCCTGAAAGGCATGTTAAGAAATTTTTCAGACAAAGGGAGCAGATCCATCCCGCTGATTCCGGAGTCAGGTCCGAGAGTGTCTGATATTAGAAAATGGTTGCCGATGGTCAACGTCTTATCACTCACCGGCAGGTCATCAAGCCCGAGTCTTTTTTCTTCTTCCATATATGCCTGCAAAAATGTCTAATTTTCTTACAAAGTTACGATATTCAACAATACGACGCAATTTTTTAATAAAATTTCATCAATTTAGTGAGTTTATGAACAAATCTCTGCACAAATAAAACACATCTACCTTCAATAACTTTACTAACTTTGCATGCTAATTTACAAACGATGAAAATTTACAGACTAATTCCAATGGCGGCGCTTGCTTTTGCCGCGGTCGCCTGCTCGAACAACGATAAAGAATCGGGAGCGTTATCACACAGTGTCTATATCTGTAACCCAACGGCTGCCGGCGGGGCGTCAACACTGACGTTTCCGGGAGTAGTAAAGGAAAATGAAAACATCAGCCTCGGATTCAAGACCGCCGGCCAGATTAAACGAATCTACGTAAAAGAAGGTGCGCGGGTGAGTTCGGGTCAACTTCTTGCAGAACTTGACGCCGCCGACTATCAACTCGGGGTTGAAGCTCTCCAGATTCAGTATGATCAGGTCAAACAGGAAGTGGACCGCGCCCGCCGGCTTTATGAGAACAAGAGCATGTCACAAAACGACTATGACAAGGCCTTGTCCGGGCTCAAGCAGCTTGAGGTTCAGCTTCAAGCCAACAAAAACAAGGTTGCCTACACACGGCTCTATGCCCCGACTTCGGGCATCGTAGAGGCAGTCAGTTATTCGGCAGCAGAGATGGTCGACGCCGGAACTCCGGTATTCACCCTAATGACCGCCGGAGAGATGGAAGTGACATGTGACATCCCTGCCACGGCCTACGGCGAACGCGACCTTTTCAGCGAGTATTCCTGCCGGTCAGCCTACTTTGGCGACGAGGCCCTGCCTCTGCGCCTTATCAGCATCATCCCTAAGGCCAACAGCAGCCAACTCTACCGCATGAACCTGACCTTTGCCGGACAACAGCCCAAGGGCGCCACCGCCGGAATGAACGTGGAGGTAACAATCAGCAAGTCAGCCAACAGCGAATCAGCCCTGATGATACCTTCCTCAGCCCTCTTTACCAAGGATGACCGGGAATACGTCTGGGTAATGCAGGCGGACTCTACGGTCACGGAGCAGCCGGTAATCACCGAAGGGCGGCTCCACGGAGAGATGGTCAAAGTCATTGAAGGACTTTCAACGGCTGACAATGTGGTCCGCGCCGGAGTTTCCATGCTCACTCCGGGCGAGAAAGTCAAGGTCATTGAAAAACCGAGTAAAACCAACGTCGGAGGACTCTTATGAATAAGATAACTCGCTTTTTCATGGAGCGCCGGGTATTGTTCTGGTCTCTCATGGTCGGCATCATCATTGCCGGGGTACTCTCTTTCCTGAGCATGCCGAAACTTGAAGACCCGGCAGTTTCCGTCAAGCAGGCAATGGTGATTATCCCCTATCCGGGGGCATCAGCCCATGAAGTGGAACTGAATGTAGCCCAAAAAGTTGAGGACGAACTGCGCAGCCTCCCTGACGTCTACAAAATCAAGTCAGACTGTCAAAGCGGCATAGCCATGATTACTGTGGAATTCAAGATGACGGTGCTTAACGAACACCTTGAACAACACTTTGACCTGCTCCGCCGAAAAGTCAATGACTTATCGTCACAACTTCCCGCAGGATGTTATGACCCCATAGTAATGGACGACATGATGGACGTCTACGGTATTTTCTACTCGCTGTCAGGCGAAGGTTATGATTATCCGGAATTGCTGAAATATGCCAAATACATCCGGCGCGAGCTTCTTTCAGTTGCGGGAGTGAAGCGGATAACGATAGCCGGAGGGCTTGACGAGACCATAGAAATCACCCTGAGCAAGGAGGAACTTGCCCGCAACGGACTGATTCCCACACAGGTAATGCTGGCGCTCCAGTCTGCTGGCAAGCCGGCCAATTCCGGTGCCTATGCCAGCGGAGCAGATAAAATCAGGATGCAGGTCAATGAAGGGATTGAAGATGAAGAAGACCTGCGCAACCTCCTGATCAACACCCCTGACGGCCGACATACGCGCCTGGGCGACCTGGCCCGCATTGAGCGCACACTCGCGTCACCGCAACGCAACGGTTTCTTCGTTGACGGGAAACCGTCACTGGCCATCTGCGTAGCTATGGAGAACGATGCCATAGTTCCTGACGTCGGCAAAGCCGTAGAAAAGAAAATGGCAGAAATCATGAAAACCGTCCCGGCGGGAATGGAGACCGAAAAGATATTTTTCCAGCCTGACAAGGTCAGCGACGCCATCTCGTCATTCATGCTCAATCTGCTTGAGTCAGTGCTGATAGTTGTCATCGTACTGATTTTCACCATGGGCTTCCGCAGCGGCTTCATCATAGGCTTCGGACTGGTGCTGACCATCGCCGTCTCCTTCCCTATTCTGCTCCAGTGTGGTACGACACTTCAACGCATATCGCTCGGAGCGTTCATAGTGGCTATGGGCATGTTGGTTGACAATGCCGTGGTCATTATGGATGGTATTCTCGTGGATAAGAAACGAGGACTGCCTGAGAGCACCTATTTATATAGGATAGGAAAACACACGGCGCTCCCCTTGCTCGGCGCTACGGTAATAGCGGCGGCAACGTTCATCTGCATCTATCTCTCACCGGACTCTGCTGGAGAATATGCCGCAGACCTCTTCCTTGTTCTTTGCGTGAGCCTGCTTGCCAGCTGGGTGTTTGCGCTGGTACAAGTGCCTGTGTGTACCAAGGCGTGGCTGCCGAAAAAAGAGAAGGGCGGCGACGGGAAAACCTCCGGCAATGTTATGAACTCACCGGCCCACAAAGCCGTCAGGAAGTCAGTAGCCTTCCTGATTGACCATAAGTGGCCTACGGTGGCACTCTCACTCGTTCTCCTGGCCCTGAGCATGTGGGGCCTGACCAAGGTGAAGAATCTGTTTTTCCCGGACTTTGACTATAAGCAATTTGTCGTGGAATGTTACTTCCCGTCCCAGACCTCGCCTGACAGCGTTAGGGAGGAGCTTCACGAGATGAGCCGCCTTCTCTCAGCCGACGAGGATATTGAGCGGGTGGCCATCAGCATGGGGGCGGCTCCGGCGCGTTACTGCCTGGTTCGCCCGATGTCGTCAGGCGGCGACCGCTACGGCGAACTGATAGTTGACTGCAAAGACTATCAGACGGTTGTCGCGCAGATTCCTGAAATCCGGCGTACGCTCCGCGAGCGGTTCCCGGACGCCTATATCCGCATCCGCAAATATAACTTCTCAATCTCTACGACCCACACCGTGGAAGTGGAGTTTGCTGGCCCGGACCCGGCGGTGCTCAGGGAGCTGAGCGCACAGGCTGAGGCGATAATGCGCAAGAGCCGCTACGTAGACCCGTATTCCGTACAGAACAACTGGAATCCGACGGCCAAGACCCTGATAGTGGACCTTAACCGAGGTAACGCCTTGACGGCAGGAGTCAGCCGCGACGACGTGGCCAACGCGCTTCTTGCGGCCTCGGAAGGGATGCCGGTCGGAGTGATGCACGATGGTGACAACACCATGATTGTCAACCTCAAAGTCAGGAACGCTGACGGCTGCGAGATTGAAGACATTGACAATATCCCGGTGTGGACCACTCCCAATATCAGGCTTGACGGCGCAAACGCGATAGCCTCGGTAATGTCCGGAAATATGGAGAGTGCGGCCGATATGTCAGTGCGGGCAATCCCCTTGGGGAGCGTTGCTGATAATATTGACCTTAAATGGGAGGAGAACATGGTTCGCCGCCTGAACGGTCAGCGAGTGATTGAAGCCGAATGTGACCCCAATCCGGAGCTTGATGACGCCACTCCGGCCAAGGTCGTAGAAAGCATTAAGGACGAGATAGAGGCTATTCAGCTTCCGCCGGGCTACAGCATGCGCTGGGTTGGCGAAGGTGAACTACAGGCCGAGGCCATCAAAAACGTGATGAAGTATGTGCCGCTAACCATTTTCATCATCCTGCTTATTCTGCTTCTGCTCTTCAACAGCTGGAAGAAAGTAACTTTGATTCTGATCTGCTTCCCGTTCGTTGTTTGCGGAATAGTGGCCGCCCTGCTCATTACTGACATTCCGTTTACGTTTATGGCCATCATAGGCATGATGGGCTTGATAGGCATGATGGTTAAAAACTCAATCGTGTTGGTTGACGAGATTGAACGCCTGCAGCGCGAAGATGCCGTGCACCCATATCTCGCCGTGATTGATGCTACAGTGTCACGCGTACGCCCGGTATTGATGGCCTCGCTGACCACCATAGTCGGGATGATACCGCTTTTGGGTGACCCGATGTATGGCTCCATGGCTGTCACAATCATGGGCGGTCTGACTGCCGGAACAATCATAACCCTGTTGCTTCTCCCCCTGTTTTATACTGCGCTTATGCGCGTCAAAAAACCTTCCAATGATGAAAAAGAATAAATTGCTACTCATATTGACCGTTGCTCTTTCCGCAGGCTCGGCTGCGGGTGAGACATTGCGGATTGACCGGGACGAATGTCGGCGCCTGACGTTGAACCACAGCGAAAGTCTCCAGACGGCGGAGAATGAAGTCGGCCGCTCAGAGCTTGACCGCAAAATTGCGCGCACGGCCTATCTGCCGAAGTTTGACGCCACGGCCACGGCGATGTACATGCTCCCGGATATGGAGATGATGGGGGCCAAACTTCAGAACCACGGAGCCTACCTTGCGGGGATTCAGCTTGTGCAACCCATCTATGCCGGCGGAAAGATTACAGCCGGGCGGAAGCTCTCAGACATCGGGCGCGATGCGGCACAAGAACAGCTGAAAATCTGCCGTATGGACCTGATCAGTGAAGCGGATAATGCTTACTGGACTTACATTGCCGTGCGTGACAAAGTAAAGCTCATGCAGTCCTACATAAACATGATAGACACCCTCTACGCTCAGACTCAAACCGCCGTTGACGCCGGCATGACGATGGGTAACGACTTGCTGCGCATCACCTCCAAACGCAGCGAACTCCTCTATCAGAAGAACAAGGCGGAGAATGGCGCCGAGCTTTGCCGCCAGGCCCTATGTAACCTCATCGGAGTGAGTTTTGAGACGGCAATAGAGCCGACGGACACACTGCCCGAATGTATGCCTCCCTCGGAGTTGAATTATGACATTACGCAACACCCGGAGTATAAGTTACTGCAAATCAACGTTGACGCCGCGCGCCAGCAGGTGAACCTCACCCGCGGCGACTTCCTCCCTACCGTAGGACTCAGTCTCGGCTACAGCTATTATGGCAATATCAAGCTGAAAGGAGTGGCTGACCTTGGCGACGGCAACTATATGCCTTACACTCAGGAATATCGTGACGGAATAGCATCGGCCATTTTGTCAGTCAGCATACCCCTTTTCCACTGGGGCGAGGGTTTAAAGAAAGTCAAGAAGGCGAAATTAGCGGTTGACAATGCCATGCTTGACCAGACCCGTAACAGCAACCTGCTTGACCTTCAAGTGCGCCGGGCCGCAACAAATCTTAAAGATGGCTGGAACATGATAACGTCAGCAAGGACGGCCCTTGAGCTTGCCGCCGAAAATCTCCGAGTGATGCAGAACCGATATGACGAATCCGTTTCGCCGCTGACGGACCTGCTTGACGCGCAAACCCAGTGGCAGCAGGCGCGGAGCAACCTGATTGAGGCCTCAACTCAGTATCAGATCTTCCGGACGGAATGGCTCCGCGCTACGGGTCAGCTTTAGTGAATTTGGGCGATTGGCGGAATTTGCTTAACTTTGCGCGAAAAAACGGGATAATATGGCAAATGAAAATGAAATTCTGCGCAGGCTGAAAGAGAAGGTCGGACTGGATATGAGCAGGAGCAGTGACTTTGATGCCCTCTCGCAATCCATTGCCGACACCACCGGCGAGAATCTTTCCGTCAATACCTTGAAGCGGCTTTTCGGGTTCAAGATAGAGAGGGTGGAACCTCGCGCGTCCACTCTGGATATCATAGCCCGGTATCTCGGTTATCCGGATTATTATTCCCTGATCAAGGACCTTGGAGAGGATGCGGATATCTCGATGTTCACCCCCATTGATAGCATAGAGGTGACGGAATTGGAGAGAGGGAGCCGGATACGGATTACTTATGATCCGAACCGGGTTTTCCTGATGACCTACATAGGAGACTGCAGGTTTGCGGCTGACGAAATCACGGGGAGCAAAAACATCATGAAAGGCGACGTGCTGACCATCACTCAGTTAGCCGTGGGCCACAGATTAGTGGTGGCCCACGTGGTTCGTGACGGCAAGGATTTAGGCGCGTATGAGTCGGCCAAGCTCACGGGGTTAAAGTCAATAGACGTAATCTTCTGAACTACTCAACCTCGCGGCGACGTTTTATTTCTGCAAAAAATTCGTTTTTGACAACTTTAGCCCGTTTGATATACTTTCGGTATGACTCAGTGTCCGAAATATAATCGCCGATTTTAGGGCAATCCACGTCGGGGCAGAGTTTAATGGCACTACCTAATACGTTATCAATCGCTACTTTCTCGAAGGCGTTATAACTGTCCCATTGTTTCTTAAGATAGGGGGCGGTCAGCGTAGAGTCATTACGCATCCGGTCCAGGCCGTCAAGACGCTCAATCAAGTCATCAAAGTATGGCGCCAAGCTCATTTCCAAAGAAGCCACAATGACTTTTGCGGCCTGCTCAGGCGTTTCGTCCATTACAATCTTTTGCGGCGGAGCCATCGGGACCGGAGCCGGGGAAACAACCGACTCTGTAACCACCGGGGCTTCGGCTGCCGGAGACTGAGAAGGAGCTGTAACCACCGGAACTTCAGGAGCCGGAGGCTGAGAAGGGAGCTCGGGGTTTTCATCAGTATGACCTTTGGGAAGCGCCAACCCGATTGCGGTCACCACCCCGGCTATAACTATGAGGGCCACTATGATTTTTAAGTAATAGGCCTTGGATTTTTCAGCCTCGGAGAGTATCCGGGTCAGTTTTTCGCAATCAGTATCCGGACGGTAACATGCCTTGATGAACTTTCCGAGTCCGCGGACATTCAGGCGCTCAGCAACCCGGGCGATTCCATGAAAATCAAGGGCGGGGTGGCCGAGCTGCTCCGTCGGGAGACCATAGCGGGCGGGATGCCCGGAAGTATCTCTCAGCGCGTCGGTATATGACTTGTCAAAATCAATCAGCACTAAGTTTTTGGAGTGGGCTGTAATGATTATATTATCGGGCTTGATGTCACAATGGACCACGTTGTGGCGATGGAGATAGTCAACCACGTCGACCAACTGGCGGAGCATCTTGACAACATTCCGGCGGTCAGAGAGCCAAGGGTCATGGCGTCGGATCATCTCGGCGAGCGTCAGGCCGTCAACATAGTCCATCACGATATAATCGCGATGAAACTCCCGATACTCAGGTAATGACGGATGGTGGAGGTAAACGCCGACATCAAACTCCTTATCCAGGGCATCAAGGTAAAGCGGTTTTGAGCGGAACTCCTCCTTTAGGCGCTTGACAAACACTTCGCGGCGCTGCCAGCGGGTGCGGTAAATGTCGCAAGTGGTCCCACCCTCGGGCAGACGGAGGGCGGAATCAAAATCTATCTCCCCATGGTTTTCGGGCAATAGATTGTCAGAATCATTAAGGAACTGCGACATAATTTGCTTGATTCAACTGCAAAGATAGTTATTTTTTTAAGAATTCCATATACTTTTGCGCCGAATTCCAAATGGATGTTATGGATGGAGGTACTTACGAATATTTACTTTAACTTTGCACCGGCAAAGGAAAAGGCCCGCGCTACAAATCATTGAAAGACCAACTGAAAAAAGTACAATTTATTTGCTGATATTAAGATTTTTTTTGTACCTTTGCAGCGTCATCCGGATTCCAAGAGTGGAATCAGAAGATGATTTGAAACATAAAAAGCGTTACTATTACGCTTCAGTTCTGATGTCTTGGAACTTCGCAACTTCTCATAGCATCGTCAGGACGGAGCAAAAGTAGCGGCACATGATATGTGTATATTCCAAAAAACACACCTTCTATACCCCTTTCGGAGTATAGTTGATTACATATTGCGTGGGCCTTCTACTTTGCTTCTCCTCCGATGTAACGTAATTCGAAGGTCTCAAGACGTGGAACGAACGAAGAGTTCGGGACCGCGTTTTTTGTTTTATATACCCTTCGGGAAATAATATCCATCGGATCAGAAATAAAGAAGAAGCCGAATCGCTTGAAAGGAAGTAGGCAACAAGATAATTAAATCATTAAAAAAACAATGGAATTAGCTTTATGGGGTCTATTCTGGATTTTGATAGCCCTCGCTTTTTTAGGGTGCTTTATCAATAAGGTACCGGGCCCGGTTCTCGCCCTGGTTGCAGTATTAATGGCGAAACTATGTATGACTGCAGGCGATTACATCGAGTGGGTGAACGTAATTATTATCGCGGTACTTGTGGTTGCAAGTATACTTCTGGTGCGCCAATTACCGAAGTGGACCTCCGAACTTGGCACGTATGGCAAAGGAGCCAAATGGGGTTCAATCATCGGGTCAATAGCTGCTTTGATTTTAGCGCCGGCTCTTACGGCAGGAATTGAAAATAACAGCGTGGGGATTTCATTAATCACTATTGCGGCTATCCTGACGACTTTCATTTTCGCAACTGCTTTTGAATTCATCTCTGTGAAGGATTTCAAGACAGCAGCAAAAAACGGAGGTATTGCAGCTTTTGAATACACCTGTTCCACACTCATCAAGCTCATAACGGTGATATACTCCGTTTATCTGGTATTCGTTCATTAATTTTAACCAATCCATAAATTCATAGGTATGAAAAAAATTATTTCAATACTTTCTCTTGGCATACTGATTGCCGCTACGAGCTGTGGCGGAGACAACAAATCAACCGAGAATAACACTGACAACTCCGGTTCCTCCTCTGCATCAAATTCCACAAGTAAATCATCAGTTGTCGCCGATGCTTCAATCGCGTCCCAGCCCTACTCGCAATATGTTGACTTTAGCGGCCCGGCTTCTTTAGCGGTTGACGGAAAAGGGGTTGAAGTAGAAGTCCCTATAAAAATCAAATCTGCCGCTAATCAGATCAATGATAACGACAATACAGAACTGGTTTTGCTTGATGAGTCCGGTGCTGTAATAGCATCTTTACAGCAATTTGGAAGAAATAGCAGTTTTGAAGAAGCGTTATACAGTGGCGATACTTCGTACTCGGACAACTTGTCATTCATAGAGTTGTTTAACGACGAGGCCGAAGCTGCTGAAGTTGCCAAGAAGGCCAAGTCCTATAAAATCACCATGCCACTCAAAGAAAAGCCTGAAAACAAGTATGCTGACTGGAATCCGGTAGGCAAATATGATTTTGAAGATTCCGAAGGGCATAAATTCACTCTGGTAGTAAAAAAAGGCGGCAGCGCCGAGCTAATCAATCATAGTTATGATGGAAACAGTGAGTATACGCCGAGCAAAGGCAACTGGACGAAAAACTCAGAGTTAGGATATCTTGATATGAATTTCTTTTCAGGTCCTTTTGTAGCGATCGGTGATCACATGGCCATAATGGATCCCGTACTTACTCCGGATTATCTTTACTATGACAGCAACGCTTACGAAAACGACGGAGCATGCGTCGAAGTCAAGAAAGTGGAGTAACCGAAAACAAGAGATAAAGCGTTACTAAATATAACTTAGAGTGGGTTCGATATAAGGAGTCATATTACCAGACGATTGATTCCTTATATCGAACTCGCTTTAGATTGCGCGGTTTTATTTGCTACGCTCAGATTTATTTCGTAAATTTGCCGTGTCATCCGGATTCCGAAAGCGGAATCAAAAGATGGATTAATCATAAAAGCGTTACTATCGCGCTTCAGTTCTGATGTCTTGGAACTTCGCAACTTCTAATAGCATCGTCAGAACGGAGTATAAGTAGCGATACCCGGTGTGTATAATAGCATCTGCGATGCCTGTATCGGAGCATAGTAGAAGCAGACACATATTGCGTGGGTCTTCTACTTTGCTCGTTCTATGATGCAAGGCAATGCGAAGGCCTCAAGACGTGGAATCGAGCAGAGAGTTTGGCACCACGCTATTTTTTATAACTGCTCCGAAAAAAGGTGGCCGTCGGAGTGCATTTAATCAATCTATTTTTTTATGAAAAAAGTTTTGTTTTTAATGCTCCTGTTTATTGGAGCAATCTCCGGCAAAGCCCAGACTCTCGCCGACTTGAAAGGCAACTTCATGGGATTATGTGATGAAGGTATTGAATGCTACATGGTGTTAGACCCGACAGAACCATCTATTGAGGCCAAAGGCTGTCTTACTTATGACAGTAAGACACACAGTTTTGTAAAAGTATCCTCAAAACCAATTGCAATCAAATGCTATGGGAAATTTGTTATGAGAATATGTTCTACAAACATAGTTTACAATATCCTTGCGGTAGAAGACGCCGATGAGTTTTTCCCCCCGAATATTACTATAGCATATGAAGACGACACCAATCCCGATGAAGTGTTGCACATAAGTATATTTTCAGAAGACGGAGGGAAAACATTCCAAATGGGCCTCATCTCTGACCCTGAAGATCCCATATTTGAGAAAGCTATCATAAAACGATACGTTCCATAAAGTTTAAGGACTCTAAATCACAGCACCTTCTTTCTCCGCCTCTTCCCTTAAAACTCCGGGGAGAGGCGGAGTAAATTTGGGGGATTCGCTGAAATTGCTTAACTTTGCGCAATGAAAGAACCGGAAATAGATTTTGTTATCACCTGGGTTGATATGAATGACCCGGAGTGGAAGGAAGAATTTGCCCGTTACTCAAAGCGCCAGGTCAATGAAAAAAACTCAGTCTCGGAAGCCCGCTTCCGAGACTACGGGTTTCTCCGCTATTGGTTTCGCGGAGTGGAGAAGTTCGCTCCGTGGGTGAGGAAAATCCATTTCGTCACCAGCGGTCAAAAACCCGAATGGCTTGACGAATCGAACCCGAAAATCAACCTTGTCAGCCACAAGGACTTCATTCCGGAGGAGTTCCTGCCGACTTATAATTCCGTGGTTATTGAGCGCTATATGTATCGCATCCCGGGATTGGCGGAAAAGTTTGTCTATTTCAACGACGATTTCTATATCATCAACCAAATCACTCCGGAGCGCTTCTTCCGCGGCGGCCTGCCCTGCGACATTGCCGTCTTTCAATATAATCCGTCGTGGAGCCAATGGTATGTTCGCATCAAAAACAATATTCGGTTGATTAACAAGCATTTTGACAAGCGCAAGGTGATGGCGGAGTTTGCCGACAAATGGTTTGCGCCCTGCTATGGCAGCAAAGCGCGGATGAATCGCCTTCTGCGCCCCTACGGAAAGTTTATCACCCTGCGCACACCCCACAATGCCCAGCCATATCTGCGCTCCACCTTCGAGGAGGTATGGGCCGCCGAAGGTGAAGAACTCACCCGCACGTCGGCCAATCGCTTCCGCGCCGTCACGGACTACACGCCGGAACTTTTCCGCACCTGGCAGATTTGCCGCGGGTGGTTTGAGCCGTATAACACCTATTCGGACACTAAGATGTTCCCGCTGATGATCAAGTCAGACAAGGCCATCGACGCCATCGAGCACCAACGATACAAGCTCATCTGCCTCAATGATAACGTACACATCCGCAACTATGAGCAGGTAATGAGCCGCATCGCCGCTGCATTTGCCCGCATACTGCCGGAAAAGTCATCATTTGAAAAATGAAAAACGAACCGGGACAAAAGCCTCGCGCTATCTTCGCCACACGCTTCGGCGCCATCGCCGCCATAGTCGGCTCCTCCGTAGGTTTAGGTAACATCTGGCGCTTTCCTTATGAGGCGGGCATCCACGGTGGCGGAGCTTTTTTGATTTGTTACCTTGTATGCGTCGCCCTGCTTGGAATTCCGGTGATGTGTGCCGAGTTTGCCATGGGTCGCGGTACCCGGCGCAATATTTTCGGCGCATATAAGAAATTGCGGCCCACGGGCAAATGGCAGCTGAGCGGCTATATCGGCATCTTGGCTTCGTTTCTGATAATTTCGTTTTACTCCGTAGTGGCCGGCTGGACCGTAGAGTTTTGCATCCAATCCGCCATGGGGAGCATTGACTTTACCGGCGCGGAAGCAAACCATGAGCAGTTTCTCACACTGATCACCGGCTGGCGGTCAGTCATCTGGACCGTCGTTTTCCTAATTATCAATTTCGTTGTTGTCTCCGGAGGCGTAACCAAGGGAATCGAACGCATGGCCAACGTCATGATGCCGCTGCTATTCCTCTTATTGATAGCCTTTTGCGTCAACGCGTTTTTCATGCCCGGATTTAATGAAGGCATCGCCTTTCTCTTTAAGCCGGACTTTTCAAAATTGACCCCTTCTGTAATTCTCGGCGCCTTGGGCCAGGCATTTTTCTCGCTCTCCTTAGGCTTGGGTTGCATGATGACTTATTCGTCTTATTTCAAGGAAGATACGCGGCTTGCGAGCACTGCGGCCACTTCGGCGCTGCTTGACACTTCCGTAGCCATCCTTGCGGGCATCATCATCTTTCCCGCCGTCTTCTCTTTCGGCCTGTCGCCCCAAGCGGGTCCGGCGTTGGTTTTCGAGGTTTTGCCCTACGTTTTTTCCCAGCTTCCGGGCGGAATGATGTGGGCGACGCTGTTCTTCCTCCTGCTCTTCCTGGCATCTATCACTTCAACCGTCTCCATGAGCGAGATTTCCATCAGCTATTTCTGTGACGAGAAGAAACTTACGCGACGCAAGGCCACGCTCTTGAGTGCTTCGGTAGCCTTCGCGGGCGGACTGCTTTGCGCCTTGAGTTTCGGGCCGCTGAGCGAAGCCACACTCTTCGGCATGACAGCCTTTGACCTGTTTGACTATACTGCCTCCAATATCCTCCTGCCCGTCGGCGGCTTTATCTGCGCGATTTTCGTCGGTTGGAAAGTCGACCGCAAATTCTTAGCCAATCAGATGACTAATCACGGCCGTCACAGCTTCCCGCTGCTTGGCGCCCTACGCTTCTGTCTGCGCTTCATCGCCCCGACAGCCATCCTCCTCATCTTCCTAAACTCCCTCGGCCTCCTTTAAAGAAAGGCGGCGGCGGACGTAGTCGGCGACGAAGTCGGCCAGTTGGTCCATCGGCATCAGGGCGGAATTTACCGTGAGGTCATAGGTTGAGGCCATGCCCCACTGGCGGTCAGTGTAGAAATTATAGTAGGAAGATCGTAACTTGTTGACCTTACGGACCATCGCCCGGGCTTCCGCTTCGGAGGCCTTGTCGCCGCGGTTCAACAATCGCTGCACGCAAGCATCCTCAGGCGCCGAGACGAAGATATTGATGCACCGCGGATGGTCACGCAGAACATAATCCGCAGTCCTGCCGACGATTACGCAGCTTTTCTCATCGCCTAAGCGACGGATTACTTCGCTTTGGGCGCGATAAACGGCATCGTTGCCCACGGGTTGCGAGCCGAGCGACGAACCCATCAGTCCCATAGTGAATGCCATGGTTCCGGAGAAGAATCCGGGGCCACGCTCATCTTCGCGCTCCATTAGTTCAGGAATCAACCCCGATTGGGTCGCCGCTTCAAGAAGCAGTTTCTTATCAAAAAAATCAATGCCCAGGCGCTCGGCCACCATGCGCCCGAGTTCACGGCCGCCCGAACCCATCTGCCGCCCTACGGTAATTACAAAGTTATCCATGTAACGAAATATTTTCTGCAAAGATAAATAAATTTTCTGAATTTTGCGTAACTTTGCAGAATGAAAGAGGCCGTAGATGAAAATAAGGCGATAGATGCCGTCATCCTGTGGGTTGACGGCGGCGATCCGGCTCTTGCGGCCAAACGGAGGCAATATTCCGCAGGAACGCAGGCCGAGAGCCATGATGATATTGCCGGCGCAACCCGTTATGCCGATAATGGCGAGATAAAATGGTGTGTGCGTTCAATTGAGCGCTTTGCCCCCTGGATAAGAAAAATTTACATAGTAACCGACGGTCAAGACCCGCTGGTCACTACTGAGCGGATTCCCGTAGAAATAGTGGACCACACAGTGATTTTCCGCGGCTTCGAGCAGTATCTGCCGACGTTTAACAGTCTCTCACTTGAGACGATGATCTGGCGCATCCCGGGATTGAGCGAGCGCTTTATTTATTTCAATGATGACGTCAGCCTGATAGCACCGACCTCTCCTGATGATTTTCTTACTTCAGACGGGCGTCCGGTTGCCTATGGGCGTGTGCGCTCAACCCTCCATGGGCTGACCTCACTGACCATTGACCGTCTGCGCAGTCTCGGCCACCCGAAGGTAAAGTATCGTTACCTGATGCTCAACGCAGCAAGGATGATTGGAAGAAAAGAGTATTTCCTCCTGGAGCACACGCCTTATAGTGTCAACCGCAAGGTTTTTCGCGAATATTATTCTCAGAATCCTGAAGCCATGATTCGGAATCTCCGCCACCGGTTTAGAGACATCGATCAATATAGCCCCATTGAGCTTCAATATCTTCTGAGCGGAGCCGAGTTGAGAGATGCTCATTCGATGCTGACTTATATCGAACCCCGGAATCCGGCCATAGACCCGAATCCGACGGCTAAGTTTTTCTGCGTTAACTCCATTGACCAGTTTCCGGAGGCCGAACGTCAGGCAGTAGTTAAGTTTATTGAATCGCGTCTGCAATAAAGAATATGAAAGAAACCATCGGATATAAGTTGACCTACGGCGCCGTGAAGCTTTTGGCGCTGCTGCCTCTATGGGCGCTCTACGGGTTGAGCGACGTAATGTATTTCATTATGTATTACTTAGTTCGCTATCGCCGCAAGTTAGTATGGAAAAACCTGCGGAGAGTCTATCCGGAGATGCCTGAAAAAGAACTTCGGCGAATCGAGCGGGGCTTTTACCGGAACCTGTGTGACGTCTTCATCGAGGCGGTCAAGTTACTTCATTTCAGCGACAGGCAGGCCCGCGAACGCATTGAAATTCATGGGGGCGAGCTGATTGACGAATGTGCCCGCAGGGGTAAGTCGGCCGTGGTAATGCTCGGTCATGTAGGCAACTGGGAGTGGATCCCGGCAGTGGCGTCAAGCACCTCCGAGCCGGTGATATTCTGTCAGATCTACCATCCGCTGCGTAATAAGGTCATGGACCGGCTTATGCTAAAAATCCGCAGCCGCTTCGGCACGGAGAGCATCCCGATGAATAAAACAGTGCGCCGCCTGCTTGAAATGGAGCGCGACGGCCAACACTTTGTCTGCGGCTTCATTGCCGATCAGCGGCCGTTTACCAAGGCCCTGCATCACTGGACCACCTTCCTCGGCCAGGACACTCCTTACGTCACCGGCGGCGAAACCATCGGTGATCACGTAGGCGCCGAATACTATTATATCGACGTCGAGAAGCCCCGCCGAGGCCACTATCGCCTGACGTTCAAAGCAATCGAACCAATGCAAGATGAGGAGGATTTCCCATACACACGCGCCTATCTGCGGATGCTTGAGCAGACTATCCACCGCGACCCGACGCTATGGCTATGGAGCCACAACCGCTGGAAGAGAAAAAGACAATAATAAGTTTTATAAATCTTATAATTC
>CAMWSN010000005.1 GCA_947176925.1 uncultured Porphyromonadaceae bacterium | reverse complement strand
CCCTGAGCTATCCCGGCGTAATCAAGACCTACGCCATCCAGGCCGGCCGCGAACTCCGCGTAATCGTAGGTGCCGACAAGATTGACGATGCCGAAACCGAAAAACTCTCCGCTGAAATCGCCAAGAAGATTCAGGACGAGATGACCTATCCCGGTCAGGTTAAAATCACCGTCATCCGCGAGACCCGCTCCGTAGCCTTCGCAAAATAATCCGGGCCTATGGACGAGATTCTTGACCTTAACAACGAGGCCGAGGACGTTTCCCCGGTTTCCTCTACCCCATTCCGCCGCTGTGACGCCGGAAAGTGTCCGCGCGGAAAGCTCCATGCCTTCAACTGGATTGACGACATCCCCGGCTCCATGGAGAGCTGCCCTATTGTCGAAGTCCTCTTCAAAAACACCCGCAAGGGTTACTATCTCAACTCCCTCGGCCTTGACCTTACGGTCGGCGATATGGTTGCCGTCGAGTCCCAGCCCGGCCATGACATAGGCAAGGTTTCCCTGACCGGTCCCCTGGTCCAGATCCAGATGAAGCGCGCCGGAATCCGTAAGGATGCCGAACTGCGCCGTGTTTTCCGCGTTGCCAAACCCGCCGACATTGAAAAATATGAAGAATCACGCGCCCGCGAAGAAGAAACGATGATTCGCGCGCGCCGCCTGGCCGAAGAACTGGGCCTCAACATGAAGATTGGCGACGTTGAATATCAAGGCGACGGCAACAAAGCTATCTTCTACTATATTGCCGACGAACGAGTTGACTTCCGCCAGCTCATCAAGGTCCTTGCCGACGCCTTCAAAGTGCGCATCGAGATGCGCCAGATCGGCGCGCGCCAGGAAGCCGGACGCATCGGCGGAATCGGCCCCTGCGGTCGCCCCCTTTGCTGCTCAACGTGGATTACAAACTTCATGAGCGTGGCCACAGGTGCCGCCCGCATCCAGGACCTATCACTCAACCCTCAGAAACTTGCCGGACAATGCGCCAAGCTCAAATGCTGCCTCAACTATGAAGTTGACGCCTACCTTGAAGCCTCGCGCAAACTTCCCGCCAAGGATATCCACCTGGAGACCGCCGACGCGACTTGGTACTTCTTCAAGGCCGACATCTTCAAAGGCGAAATCACATACTCCACAGACCGGAAGATTCCCGCCAACCTGACGACGATTGACCGCACACGCGCCTTTGAAATCATCGAGCTCAACAAACAGGGCGAAAAGCCCCTCCAACTGCGCCGCGATGAGGAAGTCGAAGCCGAAGCCGCTCAAAACCGTCCCGTCGACCTCTTGGACCAGGACAACATCAACCGCTTTGACAAGAAAAAGCGCAAGAAAAAGCGCAAACCAAAGCAGAAAAATGACTCACAAGACCCGAAATAAGACCCTGGCCGCGGCCGGCGCCTTGCTCGGACTCTTGATGTCGGCCTGTTCGGCTCCTGATAATGACTACTCCGCATTCTCGACCGTCGACCCTGACGGCTGGGCTTACGGTCATACGTTCGTCTATCGCCCCGAGATTGCAGACTCCGTTGCCCACGGAACACTCCGCCTCATGGCCCGCCACAGCAACGATTATCCCTACCGTAACCTCTGGCTTGAAGTCAGCTATCAGCAACTCCACGCTGACAGCACCATCTCCTTCCGCCGCGACACGGTCAATCTGACCCTTGCCGACCTCTACGGCAACTGGCTCGGAACCGGATTAGGCACTTCTTTCCAGGCCACCGACACCGTCTCTGCCGACTTTCAGCTGATTTCAGGCGCCCCGATTCGCGTGCGCCACATTATGCGTCAGGACTTCGTCCCCGCAATTGAACAAATCGGTATAATCTTTGAAGAAAAATGAACTATCCTCTCGATATATGCCTCCTGAAACCCGAGGAGCAGCAGCGGCGAATCGACGGCCTGCGCCTTGACTCCCCCGCCCTGATTACTGATAATGCCAACCTCTTTTATCTGACCGGGCGGGTATTCTGCGGCTATCTGTTCCTTGAGCCGGGAAACGCACCCAGATATTTTGTCAAACGTCCCTCCGAGCTTCGCGGCGACGGAATCACCCTTATCCGCAAGCCTGAAGAAATAGGTCTCACGTGTCCCTGCCTCGGCCTGGAACTTGACTCGCTCAGCTATTCCGCCGTCATGCGCCTCAAAACGGCCCTCAACGCCGACGATATAGTCAATGTCAGCCCCAAAATTATGCTCGGACGCGCCGTCAAGACCCCGCATGAACAGCAACTCCTGCGCGAGGACGGGCTGCGCCACGCTGCCGTATATTCCCGTATTCCCGCCCTTTTCCGCGAAGGGATGACCGACATTGAACTCCAGGCCGAAATCGAGCGCGTTGACCGACTTGAAGGATGCCTCGGCCAGTTCCGCGTCAATGGCCCCGACATGGAAATCCACATGGGCAACGTCATCACAGGACGTAACGCCGACACTCCATCGCCCTACGATTTCGCAATGGGAGGAGCCGGACTCTCACCCTCGCTCCCCGTCGGCGCAAGCGGCGAAGAAATCAAACCCGGTCAAGCCGTGATGATTGACATGAACGGCAATTTCAACGGTTACATGACTGACATGACCCGCACCTTTGCCTGCGGCCGCCTCCCGGAAAAAGCCCTGCGTGCCCATCAGTGTTCCATTGACATCTGCCATGCCTTGGCCGCCTTGGCCAAACCCGGAGTAGAGTGTAAGGTCCTCTATGAAAAAGCTAAGGAAATAGCCGGCGATGCCGGACTTGAGGACTGCTTCATGGGTCATAAATATCACGCCGGATTCGTCGGCCACGGTGTCGGAATCCAAATCAATGAACTCCCCGTGCTTGCTCCCCGCTCAAAAAGCGTCATGGAGGAAGGCAACGTCATTGCCATCGAGCCGAAATTCGTCATTGAAGGCGTCGGCGCCGTAGGCATCGAAAACACCTATATCTGTCGTCCCGACGGACTTGAATGTATAACTCCCGCGCCGGAAGGCCTCACTCAGCTGCTATGAACGTTCCCGCGAAAGATGAACCGATTCTTCGGCGCATTGGCTCCGTGGCTGACCGCTTAGGGCTTGAAGCATATGCCGTCGGCGGATATGTCAGGGACTGCATCCTCGGGCGCGAATCCAAGGACATTGACTTCGTCACCGTAGGCTCCGGAATCGAATTGGCGCGCGCCGTCGCCGCCGAACTCGGTCGAGGCGCCCACCTTAGTGTCTTTAAAAACTTCGGGACGGCGCGAATCAACTGGCACTCCGTAGAGCTCGAATTTGTCGGTGCCCGTAAGGAAAGCTACTCCCACGACTCCCGCAAGCCCATAGTCGAAAACGGCACCCTTGAGGATGACATCTCCCGCCGCGACTTTACGGTCAACGCCCTCGCCCTCCGGGTCAACTCTGAAGGCTTCGGTGAAGTAGTGGACATGTTCCACGGCCTGCAAGACATGGAGCGCCGGGTGCTCCGCACTCCCCTTGACCCGGACATCACCTTCAGCGATGACCCCCTGCGGATGATGCGCGCCATCCGATTCGCCACCCAGCTCCGCTTTGCCATCGCCGCCGAGACCTACGACGGCATCTGCCGCAATGCCGCACGCCTGGAAATCATTTCGCGCGAGCGCATTGCCGACGAGCTTATGAAAATCATGCGTGCTCCCAAGCCCTCAATCGGCTGGCGGCTGCTCCTTGAAACCGGACTGCTCCATTACATCCTGCCGGAATTGGAGGAAATGCAAAAAGTCGACGTGGTCAACGGACGCGCTCACAAGGATAACTTCGACCACACGATGAAGGTGCTTGACAATGTCGCCGCCAAGTCTGACGACGTATGGCTCCGCTGGGGCGCCATGCTCCATGACATCGCTAAACCGCAGACCAAGCGCTGGGACCCCAAAATCGGCTGGACATTCCACAATCATAACTTCGTTGGAGCCAAGATGATTCCCCGCCTGTTTCGCGAACTGAAACTCCCGATGGGTGCCGAAATGAAGTTCGTGACCAAGATGGTTGAGCTCCACATGCGCCCCATTATTCTCAGCGAAGAAATCGTAACCGACTCCGCAGTGCGCCGCCTGCTTTTTGACGCCGGCGACGACATTGAAAGCCTCATGACCCTCTGCGAAGCGGACATCACCACCGGACGCCCCGAAAAGCTCCGCTCGTGCCTGGCCAACTTCGCCATCGTGCGCCAAAAACTCGTGGAACTTGAAGAACGCGACCGCATCCGCAATTTCCAACCACCCATCACTGGCAATGACATCATGCACATATTCCAAATCCCGCCGTCAATGCCCATCAAAACCCTCAAAGAAGCCATCAAGGACGCCATCCTTGACGGAAAGATTCCCAATGACCGACAGGCTGCTTACGAATTCATGCTCCCCCTGGCCGCCGAAATCGGACTCACTAAAATTAACGACTTACCCCCGGAGGAAGAAAAATGTATATCGTCACCAAAAGATTAGAAATATCCGCGTGTCATCGCCTCGAGCTCAGCTACCCGAGCAAATGCACCAATCTCCACGGCCACAACTGGATAATCACCGTCACCTGCCAGAGCCCTACTCTCAACTCTGACGGAATGGTTGAAGACTTCACGGCCATCAAGGAGATGGTCCAGGGGCGCCTTGACCATGCCGACCTCAACGAAGTGCTCCCCTTCAACCCTACGGCCGAAAACATTGCTCGCTGGATATGTGAACAAATACCCACGTGTGTCCGCGTTGACGTCCAGGAAAGCGAAGGAAACGTAGCAAGCTATCTGAAAGACTGATGAAAGTCAACGAGATTTTTTACTCCCTGCAAGGCGAGGGCCACTTCACGGGTTGCCCGGCGATATTCGTGCGCCTGAGCGGCTGCAACCGTGCATGCCCGTTTTGCGACACTGATTTCGCCTCATTCACTGAGATGAGCGAAGAAGAAATTGTCAATGCCGTAAGCACCTACCCTGCTAAAATAGTGGTCATTACCGGCGGCGAACCCGCACTGCAACTGACCGATAGCCTCGTTGCTCTACTTCATAGCGCCGGCAAGCGCGTCCACGTTGAAACAAACGGCTCCCTCCCCCTCCCCGAATCCCTTGACTGGGTGACATGCTCTCCCAAGACGCCCCCTTACGGCATCAAACGCATTGACGAACTCAAACTCCTCTTCACCCCCGGAATCAACCCGGAAGCCGTCGCCGCTACCCTCCCCAAAGCGCAAATCTACTCCCTCCAACCCCTTGCCGGCGAAGACCCCACCCCAACCATTAACTACATCCTCGCCCATCCCGCCTGGCGCCTCTCCCTCCAAACCCACAAACTCCTCAATATCCAATAAATCCACCCTGCATTTATTCTTTTCTCCGGATAACCATTTTCAATCAATAGCCCGGAGCGGGTCAATGTATAAACTATTGTAGCGGCGCGGACGTTATTTTGTAAACAGATTACTATGAAAAACACTAATTTACCTTCAGACAACATCGCCTACAGCAACATCATTGAGCGGACAAGCATACGCAAATTTACTGACCAAAACATCAATGACACCTTCTGTGAAGCGATTCTCCACGCCGCCATGTCGGCGCCGTCGGGAGTAAACCTCCAGCCGTGGGAGTTTGTCGTGATCCGCACTCCGGAGTTCTTGAAAGAACTTGGCGAGGCGTTGCCATATTCCGCGTCGGTGACTAACGCGCCCATAGCCATCTTGGTCTGCGCCAACCGCCGGCGCTTCCTTGAGGGAGACGACTCGACCCTATGGGTGCAGGATGTTTCAGCTGCGTCTGAAAACATCCTCCTTGCGGCTCATGCGCTCGGATTAGGAGCCGTCTGGACGTGCATTTATCCCCATCCTGACCGCGAGGACGCAGTGCGCCGCATTTTGCCCCTTAGCGACGATTTTATACCATTCAGTCTCATCCCAATCGGCTATCCCGCTGCGACACACGCTCCCATCAACAAATGGCATCCCGAACGCGTACATAATGTATAAAAAAAGCCCGCAGTACGGGCTTTTACTTGAAATCTGATACTGTCCGGGAGCGGGAAGTTTACTTTTTGCCGAACATATTGCCGAGCATGCCACCGGCTTTTTCCTTCAGTCCGTCGAGGACTCCGCCTTTGACGCTATCAAGGTTTACGTTTTTGAGCAGGCCGTCGGCATGGAGTTTTGAAACGATGTCAGGGAAGGAGATGTTCTTAAGGTCAATACCTTTCAGCGCTTCCGTAACCTTTGAAACATCAAAGGAGCCGCCGAATTTCTCGGTCAGTTGGGCAATAATTTCTTGAACGTTCATAAAATTTTGATTTATACAGTTAATAATTAAAGAATTGTAACGTTAAATGAGCGGACAGCAGCCCAGTTTCGCCTACCAGAATCAAGGCGACGAAGGCGCACATAACGCGCCGTCAGTGGCTTCTCTGTCGTCCAGTCAATTTCATACTGATTTTTCAGAGGTTCGGTCAGTGGGGTCCACGTTTCTCCGTCAAGCGAGGCTTCGAGCTGGCAATGGTCAAAGAAATCGACATCGTCAACGCTGTTACGCCCCTGAAGGATATGTATTTCATAGACTTGGCGCGGCGCCCGCAGGTCAAGACCAATCCAGTCATCGGGGCGCTGGGCCACGCCGGAATGATAAAACGTGGAATCATTTCCGTCCGTCATCAGCTTACTCTGAGTAGAGGCTAATGATGGATACGTCCCAACACCCTTGAAGACGGGCGCTACCTGGCCAGTAGAACGCTGATATGCCGCCATATACATATCGTCCATGGCATTTTCATAGAAGGGTTGAAGCTTCATCGTCCCAACCTTGTGAGCATCATAGGCGCTGCGGTCATCATCGGTCATAAGATTTTGCTTATATGCAGTCCAGAAAGCCGAGTCATTGCCCGCCTCATAGGTCTTAATCAGTTCAAGGGTGCGCAATCCGCGCTCCCCTAACTTTTCAAACTCCGCAAGCCAGGGCTCCAACTCCCGCAGTAGCAAATCATTTCCGCCGGCAGCACGAATCTTGGCCGGAGCGGCTGCCACGCGCTCAAATTCGCCACGCAAGGCCTCGAATTGCTCCGGAGTATAGGAGTCAAATGGAAAGGTTTCGGTTTCCCATGATTCGCTGCGGCGATACCCGGTCTCTGTATCACAGTTATGAATGGCAAACGTGCGGTAAGCCTCAGCCGCGCCGGGCATTACCTCACGAAGTCCCCGCTCCCAATTGTCAAGAGGATTATATGCGACGGGATTCCAGGCATAGTCCGCTACGCCATATAAGGCCAATTTCGAAGCCTCGCCATGTTCCATGGGGTTGCTGACTATTCCGGCCAAGTCGGCCCGGGTAAGTGACTTGTCAAGCCCGTAGACGGGGCCCTGGAGAAGATAGTTTCGGCAATAGTCCGTCACCGGGAAGTTCCACCAGAACAGCGCCGGCCTGCGGATGCGAGAATTAATAAACTCAAGGGTTTCTGGCGTCAGATCCGAACAAACCACTGCACCGGTCCAGAAGACGTCGGCCTGCGGATTAAGTTCGCGGCCATAAACGGCCAATGTACCATTCTCGCCGGGATTGGCCCACATTTGCGAGTAATCAGTCGGGCAAATCATAAGCGAGCCAACGTCACCTTTCTTTTCGACAAAGTCGCGCGTCAAGTCATTGACTAATGCAGCCTGGCGCCGAGGGTCGGTTCCGATACCCTCAATATCGTCAAAAAACAATGCGAAATGTCTCACTCCGAGGTCATACATGCCGTTAAACTTGGTCAGCAGGCTGTCATAATCCTCCGAAGTCCAGCGGATATCCTTGCCCGGATGAATGGCCCAGACGAAATTCACACGGGCACGGCGCGACGCATCAACCAACTCGCGAATCTTGGCAGCTTCTTCAGGCGGATATGGAAGTCGCCAGTTCGGGGAACTATGATATGGATCGTCCTTCGGTCCGTAAATATAAGTATTGAGTTTGTTTTTGCCATAGAAATCAATCAGCGAGAGTCTCACAAGGTGGCTCCATGGAGTGCCGTAGAAACCTTCCACCACTCCGCGATGACGAAACTCAGGCCAATCCGTAATCCTCACCCGGGGCAGCGACTCGCAGTCATCCCCAAGGAGTTGGCGCAAGGTCTGGAGCCCATAAAACGCCCCGGTCTCGTCATTGCCTATGATTTTGACCTCCTTGGGCGTGACTTCAAGAAGATACCCCCCGGGGACTTCAGCCGGACAATTGCGGAAGAAATCAATCGTGAGTTTCACCCCCTTGGGCGTAACATTCAGGAAATCGACATCGGCCGCAAAAGCCTTGCGGCGGTCATTGAGCCGAAATCCGCGACTGACGTCAACGCGCTCAACCGCAAGAGTATCAATCCGACGGGGAGTCGGGTTAATCGCTCCACGAGGGCCACGGGCAACCCCGTCAACGGCCTCCACGACCTGACTCTCACCTCTCTGCGCCGCCAAATCGACTTCCTGCGCCGAGGAAAGTACCGCTCCCATTGCGGTCAAAAGAATCAAACATATTTTCTTCATGGGGACAAAGATACGAAAAATTTTTGGAAATAACGAAAGGCGGGCCTTAGTGACCGAAGTCAGCTAAGGCCCGCCCCTCCTTATGGGTTGGTTGAATTAAGGATTCTTACATTTGTGCCAGGAAGATTCGAGTACCATCGGCCTGCACGGCATAGACGTTACATCCGTTGATATCAACCTTGGTGGGCACAGTGAACTGAACGTAGTTTGAAGCATAGCGGATTTCTCCATAGCTTTCACCCAAACGCTTGCGGACTTCAATAGCCACGGCATTTTCGCAGTTGGTAGTGGTCACGGAGCGACCGCTGACAGTTGCCTTGGCATTTGATGAAACCTTCAGGTTCTGTTCATAGGTGGTGTAATAGCCGAGATCACCTACCATGTCAAACGAATAGTCACCGGGCTTAGCACCCATCTTGACGCTGCGATCTTCAATGTATTCCAACGCATGTTTGGGCTTGGGATACTTGGACATCCGCATCTTGGCGTTTTCAATCATAGCCTGCGTAACCTTATAGTCATAGGTGCCATACTGGCTGACAACGGAGTTATGAGCCTTGAAGAAGCCCCAGGCTTCAAAGAAGTCGGTTAGGTCTTCACCGGCGGCCTCCGAACAAGCCACGGCAAATTCAAGTTGCTTTTTGCCGCAGTTTTCCGTTTCGGTCATGCCGAGCTTACGCATATTCTGGAAGACGCGGCCGAAGAACTTCTCATCCTTGAGCACGCGGTGATAGTAATTCCAAAGCTGCCAGTTCAGACGCATGTGGATACCGGTATCTTCACCGCCGGTTCCGTCAAAACATTGTCCGTCGGCTACTTTGGGAATCTCAGGACCGGTACTTACGGTATTGAGCATCGATGCCCAGGAGTGACCCTGTTCATAGACTGCCTTGAAGCGATAGTAGAGGCCCCTGCCGCGGCTGTTGTATCGGCCAAAGCGATAGAGCACGTAGTTTGAGAAGAGGTTATTGGAGCTTTCAGTGGTAGACGCCCAGTTGATAGCCTTCTGGTTCACATGGCCCATCTCGTGAGCCGGTCCCCAGGCATTATCAGCATTTGCGTTAAGACGGTCCAGACCCATGATTTTCTCGATTGTAGATTCGTGGAAACACATGGTATAGTCCGAAGCCCACATATAGTCAGACGAAACGGTACTGGAGACGCCGGCGATATGGTTGTTCCAAAGTGACGGACGTACGTCTTCAATGCCCATGAAGTTCTGTTGCCAGGTGATGATGTTGTCCCATTGAGTGATGGGGTCAACAATCTTTCGGGGAAGTTTCTGACGATTGAAGTAGAGGAGCATGCGGTTTCCGACGATGCAGAAATACTTATGCGTGCCACGGCCAACGATTTCAGTGAATTTCTCGTCGGTCTTATGCTCGCTCAAACGCCAGTAACCGGCAAAGCTGCCCTGACCTAAGGGGATATGCACCTTGATAGGCTTGGAGGTCGCGGCGGAGGGCACGGCCGTGTACATCAGGAAGAGCTGGCCTTCCTGGTCAGCCTCAATCTGGTTGACACCGGGACGGAGACTATGGAAAGTACCCTGCTTCTGGGGACGAAGTTCGCTGCCGGAGCCTTCTTCGCCAAGAATCTGGACTGAGAGCGAATTACCATGAGTTTCACCAACAAGAATCAGGACTTTTTCACCTTTCTTCACGGCGATACCCATCGGGTTATCCCAGTTTGAGTAAATCTTGGTCATCAGCGGTTCAGCCCATTCTACGGGGTTGGAGTAAGCTTCATATTCGTGGATACGGAAAGATTTCTCCAGGGGGTCATAGGTCCCGTTCATCAGGGCTTCGGCAATGAGCTGGAATGCGGGGTCAAGTTGCTGAATCTGCTCGGAGGTCACTCCGGGCTTGAGTTCGGAGCAAGTCAGGTCAGTGAATACCTCAAGGAGTTCGCGGTCAAGCGAAGATTCAGTGTTATAGCGGAAGAAGCGCATTTCGGCGCAACTGGCAAAATTGCCGACACCGCTCTTGACGCTGAACTTCACGCAGGTGGGCTTCTTTCCTCCGGGAATGGTTACCTGACTGGGAGCAGAAGATCCATGGAAGTTAAAGTCGCCAATCTTTTCAAAGTTAGATTTGGCAGCATCTTCAGCCACATATAACTCAAATTCTTCAAAGCTGCCGTTGCCGCCACCCTGACGGGGAACATACTCGATATAGTCGATCTGTTCGCGTCCGGCGAAGTTATATTTGAGCTCCACGGGGAAAGTGGTGCCGCTCCATGAGGAATGATAAATCGTATTGACATCATCGTCATAGCTGAGGCTGATGTGGCCATTGCTCTGCTGGGAAGAAGCAGTGGCTGAGATTGGCTTCACGGGGAAGTCTCCGGCCACGATCAGGCCGCTCTCGGCATATTGCCTTACGTTGACGGTAATGGTGCGCGCGGTGGAGGAAACGGTTACGATAGCGTCACGGGTGGCGCCGGAATTATTTTCGTCCACGCGAAGGATTACCTTGCCGATACCGTTGACGGCATTTTCCTTGCTGGCAAAAATCCAGTTGGCATCAGTCTCAACAAACCATTTTGAAGTGGAAGCAGGCACATTGACGGGAATTTCGATGGTCTTCTTTTCCTTGTTGATGGTATGGTTGAGATACTGGTCGTCTATGGAGAATCCGACCGAGGGATTACCTCCGCCGTTGGGTTCTTCTTCCTTGCCTTCACAGGCCGTCAGCCCGGCCATGAGGCCAAGGCTGAGGGCTGCGAGTGCAAGCATTTTTTTGAGTTTCTTATTCATTGTAATGAGGAGGGGGGATTAGTAGTTAATGATTAGAAACCGTAGAGTTCAAGTTCAGAAGCGTGCCAGAAGACCGCGGTGCTTGTCGTACCAAGTGAACCGCCTCCGGATTCCATCACGCAGAAGCGCAGATACTTGTAAGGCTGATCGGCGCGATAGGGATTTTCGTCGTCACCAAACTCGGCAGATACGGCCGCGCCGTTGAGCTGCTGGTTCATATCGTCGATGACGGCAAACGGAGTGGTCGGCCAGTTGTTCTTATCATTTGTACCGAAGAGGTGAACCTTCTTTACATAACCGGCAGCAGCGGCTGATTCACGGTTAGCAAGCATGAAGCGGAACATTGACATCGGAGTGGGAAGCTCGATTTCGAGGTAAGAAGCGTAGACGCTTTCACGCTCGTTGGCTACGGACCATCCGGAGTGGAAGAAGTTGCTTGTGCCGCCGATAATGCCGTCGAAGAGGAACGCCAGGTTACCTTCCGAGGGTTCGGCATCGTTAGTAGTCACGTTAGAAGTCGAGAGCTCGATCTTTTCAAGGATAACCACGTCGATAACGCGAACGCTGAAATAATAGGTCTTGCCGGCTTCGACGCCAAGGGCTTCACCGGGATTATAGTTTTCGTTGTCCCACGTGATGGGGTTCTTCTTGTCGATAGTGACGGCGAAGCAGTAGTTGCGGTTAATCTGAAGCTTGTTGACGTCAATCTTGAGGTTGAGCGGCATAGAGGTGACTCCGGGTTCGAAGTGGTAATCGGTCTGGAGCTCGTAAGCATCGTTAGGAAGAACGAGGTAAGAGGTTCCGTTAACCATGTTATACTTCTGAACGGCAGCACGATCTGCGTTCACCTTGACGGTGAAGCCCCAGGGGTTGGCACAGGGGATGCTGAAGTTCATTTCCGGAGAATAGAAGTTGTCACCTGTGGGGTCAAGAGTAGATGCATTGATTGAACGCGAATTGAACTCATTGACGTCAACTTCAAGCTGAGGAACACGGAGGTTCACCTTGATGATGGATACATTGCTGTAAGCATCGACGGTGTCGGTTTCGCTGACAAGGAGTACGGGAATAATCGGAGTCTTGGGAGCGTCGGTATCGAGACCCAGGAGTTCGGAATTATCGCTCAGCCACTGACGAATCACGTTAGGACGGACGTAGAGATTGGTAGAGCGGCTACGATCATCCTTGCCGGAGAATACATAGTCCATAGCGTCGATATTCTCGTCAAGATTGGGCGAGAAAGAGTAACACTCCGGGCTTAAGGGAACGTATGTTACCAGACCGGTTGATTCCTGATAGGCTGCAAATTCCTCATCGTTCATGACCTTGAGAGTAGCCTTGGAGTCGATTTCAGGCTTATAGCCGCCCTTCATGACAACGAAAGGTACTTCGGCCACGTCGTCGGTAGCATAGACTACGAGGTCACGGGTGCCGGCGTTGCGGATGGTGAAGACTCCGTCAAAAGCTTCGGGATAGATGTCATACTTCTCACAGCCGGTAGTGAGCACCAGTGCGCCAAGCAGACCCGAAAGTATAATTGATTTTTTCATCTAATTAAGAGTCAAAAAAGGTGATTAATAATTGGATAGATTAAATTAGAATCCGGGAGCCTGAACCATCTGCGGGTTCTTGTAAACTTCGTTGATGAAGACCGGATAGAGATACTGGCGAGCGCCGAAGGAGTAGGTCGGGTTGATGACCTTGGGGGTATTGAACTGCTCGTGGGTGGGGTTTTCAACGTCGCCGGTGAGACCCATGCGGACACCGTTGCCGAGGTATTCAGGACCTGCAACCCAACGGCGGATATCGAAGTAGCGAGTACCTTCGTCCCAGAGTTCGATGAAGCGTTCCTGACGAACCCATTCGGTGAGGGTCATCGTCTTGGGAGAGTTGGTGGCGGGGTTGTTGACCACGCGGCCAATCATTGAGGCATCAATTTCGGGCACGCCGGCACGTTCGCGGATAGCGTTGAGGTAGCTCAGGGCGATTTCCTGATATTCAGGTTCAGTCTTGGCCAGCTCGGCGGCTGCTTCAGCGATACCGAGGTAAAGTTCGGTCAGACGGATAAGTACCACGGGGTGGTCAGTACCCTTGGTCAGAGCCAACTCGTTAGAAATCATAGTGACCGGAGCGATGTGCTTCATAGCCAGGAAACCGGTAGAAGCAAGGTTCTTAGGTTCGCGGGCGGGGTCATGACCTTGAGCGGTGTTTGACTTGAAGTCAAGAGTCAGGGGTTCGCCGTTCTTGATGCGGCTGAGATAGTTACCGCCGTCGAAGGCAATCCAGGCATAGAAGCGAGGTTCGCGGTTGCGGACGAGGTTGATCATATCTTCATGGCCGGTAGCGGCTACGGCTACGCGCTTATACCAGTCGCTCTTGGCGGGGAAGTCGATTTCAGAGTGGCTGTCGGCAGGCAGAAGACCGTCCTTACAGTAGAAGTTGAACACGGTGTTCAGCGTAGGGTTAACCACTGACCAGCTTGAAGCATACCACTGGCCGTTCTTATTCTTGATAATCTTAAGCGGCATACGGGCGTTCTCAAGCAGGCCGTGAGTGCGGCGCTGAGACCAGATGATTTCGGGGTTCTGGCTCTCGGAGGTGGTGTGGATGTAACGGTTGAGCATCACCTTTGAGAGGAATTCGTCACGTTCGGTGTCGTCCTCGAAGTCAACGGGAATCCAGTTCATGCTTGACAGGGGCACGTTTGCTTCGGGCTCATAGTCGGTCATGAGGCTGCGGCCGTTGCCTTCAGCTTCTTCGATGGCTTCTTCAAGAGCCTTGTAAGCGTCGACCCATTTCTGACGGTCATAAGTTCTGGAAACGAGTTCCTTGCCATATCCGGGAGTTTCATACTTGGTATTCTTCCACTCGGGATAGGGGAAAGAGCCGTTGTAGAGGTCAGAGGCGGCGAGCAGGAGCAGGCGAGCCTTGATAGCCTTAGCGATGGGCTTGGTTGCGCGGCCATAGTTGATGGATTCGCGGGTAGCGGGCAGATCCTCGTAGGCGGCATCAAGTTCGCTGGCGATGTAACGCACGCAGTAGTCGAAGTGAGAGCGGCCGGGGAAATCTGAATCGGGAGAATTCATCGGGATACGCTCGGTGGTCAAAGGAATAGGACCATAGGTGCGCAGAAGAATGTAGTGGTAATAAGCGCGGAGGAAGCGGCTTTCAGCAAGCCATTCGCGTTCTTCCTGGTCATTCTGGCAAACCTCATTCTGGCGGCCGTTGGTCTTGAGCTGTTCTTCAAAGAGCAGGCACTGACCGATGTACTGATACATCGTGCCCCAAAGCCAGTTGATATTGCTCAGGTCAGTTGACTGAGTGTTCTTATTGGCGGCGAAGATTGCCGGATAAGATGCTTCCTGTTCGTTGGGGAATACCCATTCGTCCTGTGAGGCGGAGAAAACGTCCTGATACTCCGTCGGAGTGGCTGAGGCGTCCTGTGTGCCGGCATAGCAGGAATAAAGGAAGCCGAGGGCAGCGGTGTGAGTCTTCATGGCGTCCTCGAGGTTGGCCTGTTCGGGGGGCACAACGTCAAGATAATCGCAGGAGGAAACGCCAACGAGCGTTCCGGCTGCCACAACCGCAAATTTCAGAAAATTATTTAATTTCATATCTGTAAATTCTTGCTTAGTGGATAAGATTGGAGATTAGATGGAGAGCTGAACACCGATGGTGACGGCCTTAGAGATAGGATAGCTGTTCCATGCTTCAAGTTCGGGATCCCAAAGTTTGAAGTTGCTGAAGCGCAGGAGGTTCGTGCCGGCAACATAAACGCGGCCATAGGGGAATGACCAGCCGAGTTCGATGTTCTTCAGGCGCAGGAATGAACCGCTGCGGAGCCACCATGTAGAGTTAACCGTGTTGTTTGAAACTTCGGTCTGGGTAGTACCCAGGCGGGGATACTTGGCGTCGAAGTTGCCCAGCTCGGGGTCGAAGTAGTTTTCGGCAACCCAGGTGAGGGCGTTGCGGGCAGTCATGTTGCCGCCTTCCTGGAAGGGATCTACGCCGTTGGCCATGATGGAGCGCTTGCCTTGACCGACGAACTGGAAGCCGAGGTCAAATTTGCGCCAGTTGACAGTAGCGCCGAAGCCATACTGCAGGCGGGGGGTCGTACCGTATTCGCTGATCATCGTGATATCGTCTGAAGTGATGCGGCCGTCGCCGTTGATATCGCGATACTTGATGTCACCGACGCGAACGGTTGAAGAACCTACCTGCTGGATGGGGCTATTGGCAATTTCCTCTTCGCTCTTGAAGAGACCTTCGGCGATATAGCCGTAGACGTTGCTCTTGCCGGGATAAGGCTTGTTGGTACGATAGTTGTTTTTCCAAGTGTATTCATATTCGGGGTCGTCCCAGTCAATGATTTTGTTTTCAGAGTAGGAGACGTTACCGCGGAAGCTGATGTTCCAGTCGTTGTTTATGCGCTGGTTGTATTCGGCAGACACTTCGAAACCTTGGTTCTGCATCTTACCCTTGTTGTCATAAGGCTTGGCAATGTGGTAAGCGAGAGACTGAGGCCAGGATTCGCGCTGGAGGAAGATGTCATAGCGTTGTTCGTGGAAGTAGTCGGCGGTGAGGACGAGTTTGCCCCAGAGGGTAAGGTCGATACCTACGTCAGCCTTACGTGATTTTTCCCAGCCGATACCGGTCATTGCGTAGTAGCTGAGGCTCGGACCCGAACCGGAATACCATGCGTTGTCGGCCATATCACCGGTGGTGTAGCTGATCTTATTGATGGTATTGTCTTCAATCTTGTTCAGGTAGAGGAAGTGTGAACCGCCGGGAGAAGCGAGGTCATCAGAACCTACGAGACCGTAAGAAGCACGGAGCTTAAGGTTGGTGATCACGTTTGAAACGGGTTCGAAGAATTTTTCGTTGCTGACTACCCAGCCGATTGATGCAGCGGGGAAGAAACCGAAGCGGTCCTTCTTGGCGAGACGTTCGGTACCGTTATAACCGGCGTTGAACTCTACGAGGTAGCGGTGAGCATAGTCATAGGTTGCGCGGAATGAAAGGCCCTGGTTACGTTCGGGGAGGATTGCCGAGCGATACTGACGCTGACGATAGAGAAGCATAGCGCTGACGTCATGGAGACCGAACTTGCGGTTCCAGTTGAAGTTAGCCTGCAGCTCGAAGGTGGAGTCAGAGTTACGCAGCGGGCCACGTTCGCTCAGGTAGACAGTACCTTCCTGAAGGATCTGATACATGTCGTCGGTCATCAGCGGTGAACCGTTCTCGTCTACGAGGTCATAGCTATCGCGGTCGCCGTTGGTGGTATAGTAATAAGGAGTCACGCGGCGGGTGAAGCCATTGCTGCTCCAGTTCTTGAAGTTAAACCAGGCGTCGAACTTCAAGCCCTTGGTAACGAAATCAAGGTCTTGCTTGATCTTGATTACGGTGTTGATGGTGTTTTCGTTGGTCTGACCGTAACCGGAGTTGAGCAGGGCGTAAGGGTTCTGCTGCATGACTTCGGCGCGGCGGACGGCACCATAACGGATAAACTCGTCGTCTTCAAATCCGGGATAGTAAGCGGGGAAGACTACGGGGTTAGTGGTCAGGATGTAAGCAAACATGCCCTTGGTGGGAACGACTACGTTATCGTCGTTGACGTTCGGACCGGAGCTCTGACGGATCTGAGCGTTCATGTTCATCTCGATCGTGGTGGTCGGGGTGAGCTTATAGGCGATGTTGTTCTGGAACGTGTAGTTGTAGATGTTGAGGTTGTTGTTCCATGAGTAGTTCTTCGAAGTGTTCAGAAGGCCGTCTTCATGCTGGAAGTCGAGCGACATGTAGTAGCGCACCTTGGAGCCACCACCGCTGACGTTGACGTTGGCACGCTGACGCATGGCCATCTTCTTGAAGAGCATATCTTCCCAGTCTACGTTAGGATAGAGGTAGGGATTGAGGCCTTCACGGGTGCGTTCGATAGCGGTCTCCGTATAATAAGGAGCGTTACCGCGAGCCACACGGGCCTTGTTGTAGAGTTCCATGAAGGCAGGACCGTCAAGGAAGTCAGGGAAATCGCCCTTGAAGTTAAAGGAGTTTTCGAAGCTGACGCCAATGCGGGTCTGAGTGTTGTAATCACCGCCCTTGGTTTTAACAATCATCACACCGTTAGCACCGCGTGAACCGTAGATAGCCGTTGCGGATGCGTCCTTGAGGATTGAGAAAGACTCAATGTTTTCAGCGGGGATATAATCAAGGTCGGAGACGGAGATTTCCACGTCGTCCAAGAGGATAAGCGGGGTCTGACGGCCGCCGAAAGTACCGATACCGCGGATATAGAATTCAGCGGAGCTACCGGGCTCACCGGAACGGGTCGAGGAAACAACGCCGGCGATTTTACCGGCGAGGGCCGTGGTCAGGTTACCGGCGGGGAGGCGGAGCTCATCGCCCTTCACTGAAGTGATGGCACCGGTCACGGACACACGTTTTTGAGTACCTGCACCGACAACTACGACTTCATCCAGTGTGTTGTCAGCGCCTTTCATTTCCACCTTGACAAAACCAAGGTCTTCTACCGGCACGCGCATTTCGTTATAGCCTACATAGCTAACCAAAAGCACCGTCTTCTTGCCGGAAGGAATACTAAGAGAGAAGTTACCGTCGATGTCTGTTGCGGTGATGGCCGATTTATCGCCAACAACCGAAACGGTTGCACCCGGCAGGGGTTCGCCGTCTTGAGCATCGACTACTACACCGGTGATTGTGCGCTTAGCGGCTGCCTGCTCGGCAGAGGCGCTAACGGGCTCCGGGAGTGCCCAAACACTGACGGGGGCCATCAACGCGAGGGCCGAGGCAAAGAAGATGCCTTTCCGCCAATTTAAATTACGATTTCTCATTCTGTGATAATAGATCGGTTTATGAAATAAGTCTGTTTATTGGCACCAGTGAGGCCGACTTTATCTAAGGAATAAAGCTCAGTCTCACTGGTTATGATTGCGGGAGTTAGATTCGTCGGGTTAACCGAGACCAACTATCATTTCACAAGCACCTTCTTGCCGTTGATGATGTTGATACCCTTAACCGGCTTGCTCAGGCGGCGGCCACTCAGATCATAGATACCTACGACTGCGGGCTTGCTGGCGTCAACGCCGATTTCCTCGATTGAGGTTTCTTCCGGATCAAGGAGACCCCAGATAGAACCTGCGTCACCGTTCATGTATGCATGGAGACCGGGATTGCCGTTCATGTTGATTGACGGGGTGGTAGCGTCTGCACCGGGGATGAACGGCAAGGCGATACCATAGTAGCCGCCGAAGGTGTAGAGGGTGGGATAGAGATCCTGAGCATCTTCAGCATCGGTAACGATGGTCAGAGTGTCAAGAAGATTACCGTTGGCGTCAACTTCCTCAGCCTGCTGCGGGCCGAAGTAAGTGTCGGTAGCAGCATTGTAGACATAGTAGCCACCTTCATCATTGTCTTCGATAGCAATGAAAGTGAACTGAGCGTCAGGGTTAGCGGCATTTTCAACATGCTGATAGTTCAGATCGCCTTCTTCGCCATCTTCAGTCACGCCGGGAGCTACAGCTACGTAATTGTTGCCGCGGAGATACTTCAGCGCGAAGACCTTGCCGTTGAGCTGGGTTGCGAGATATTCGTTGGCGTCAGCGATGGCATCATCTCTAAGAGCGTTAGCCTTGGTCAGCATCTCTGCACTATAAGGAAGAGCCTTAACGTCTTCGATAGCCTTGGTAAGAATCGGAGCTACGCAAGTAACGTTGGGAATATAGGGAGAAAGAGCGTTTTCAACCATTTCAACGATGTCTGCCTTCATGGCTTCCTGGCTTACTTCAATGATCTGCCAGATTGAACCGGCGTCGTTAACATTGTAATATACCATGCCGTTACCAACTGAAGTATCCATATTCAGGCCCTGGCCTTCATATTCGTCGGAAACACAGAGGCCGATGCCATAATAACCGCCGCCGACCTTCAGGCAAGCGTAGAAAGTCTGAGCATTATCAGCTGAGGTCACAGGAGCGCAAACGTTCTTTTCACCTTCAACCACGGTACCAATGTAGGTCTTCGAAGCTTCATTATAGAAGGTGTAGCCGCCTTCGTCGTCAACTGTAGCCGTGAATGAAGTGAAGGGGTCAGCCACGGTAGTTGAGGGAATAAACAGGGTGTTCACGGTGCTGGCTGCGGGATAAGCACCGGTTGCGATGTTTTTGTCAGCGCGACGGAGGTTCTTAAATGCCCAGGTCTTGCCGCCAAACACGTTCATCAGACCGGCATTACAAGCAGCGATGGTTGAAGTATAGAGCTCGTTAACCTTTTCAGAGAACGCATCATAGTCAGCATCGGCGGGAAGACCCTGAATCTGACTGATACCGGTTTCGAGAACGGGCACAATGCTTGCGGGAACGTTAGCCTTGAAGTTCTCGAGGTTGGTAATGGCAGTCTCAGTAGCCATAGAGCAAAGAGCATCTACGATTGACACGCCCGGCTCAACAGGGACCTTAACGAGCCACCAGATATTACCGCCGTCGCCTGCGGGATACCAGTTAGTACAGAAGTCACCCTGGTTGCTGGCGTCAAGAGTGTAGAAGATATTGTGAGTACCTTCGCCATCTTCATTTGCAACACTTTCATAACCTTGAGCTGAGAAGAGGCTGAAGCTGTAGCAATAATCGCCGGTACCATTGACAAACTCCTTATAATAAACATCGGTAGCTTCGTCAACCGTGTTGGCATAAGCATCGAGCTCATAAGAAGTCTCATCATTGTCGCGATTAAAGAATCCGGTCAGATAAGCATCATGCTCGGCCGACTTAATAACCAGTGAACCTTCGTCGGTACCTTCACTAATAGCCCAAACAGCAGCAGTAGAAATCGAGTTTGAACGAACCAGCTTGGTATTGAAAGCCTGCTTGACAACGTCATTGCCGGCCTCATCCTTGCCCATGATTTCAATATCCTGACCTTCGGGATTATAGGTCAGATAAGCCGTGCCACGATTGGCATAAATCAGGTAATAGCTCGGCGCATCGGCTGTGCCGACGGTAAGCCTGTCAACAGCCATCGCCTGAGTGGCGGCGAGGCCCAACACCGAAAGAATCAGTAATGATTTCTTCATAAGAAAGGGGTGAGTTAAGGTGAAATGTAATCTAATGTTAAAATTTTTCTAATTGCAAAGTTACTAAAAAATTCTGAGACTGCAAAATTTTCCACAAAAAAACTACAAAAGGTTACCAAGCAAAAACCATGCCAAAGCCAAATGGGATCCGCCACCCCACAAAAAGATCCCCGGAAGCCGCAAAGCAACCGGGGATTGGATATCGGGGAAAAAGTCTTAATTTACTTTACAAGCACCTTGCGGCCATTGATGATATTGATACCGCGAACGGGAGCGATAAGTTTGCGACCACTGAGGTCATAAATACCCTGGGCGCGAACATCGTCAGCCGTAACCTCGCTGATTTCCGTTGAGGGACCCATCACCTGGATAGCGAAGATCGAACCAAGATCGTCGATCTGCCACTTATGCAGAGCATTAGCATCAGAATTAGCGTTCAAGCCATCCGTTCCGGCAGCATCTGAATCAGAGAGAGGGAAAGCCACACCATAATTATCCCCAAAATGGAAAACCACAGGGTATACAATAACAGCATTAGCCTTATCTTCCACAAGCGTCATGTTTCCACTTGCAACCGGACCCATATACTTATCGGCTACAGGGCTATAGATAGTATATCCACCTCCATCAGCAGCCGCGAAGTCATAATTGGCAAGATCGGTCTGCTCAGAAGAAGATTTAAATGCATCATCGGACACATAAATATATCCGTTACGCAAGCTACGTATAGAAACACTCTTTTCAGCAAGAGCCGTTTTCAGCAAATCATTAGCGTCGGAAATAGCTTTGCCAGACACAGCCTGAATTTCAGAAACAAAGTCATCCGTAAATTCCAAAGCATCAATATCTTCAATGCCCTTATTGAAAATATTAGCAGCAGGAGCAACCGTCTCGACATACTTCTCAAGATCACTGATAGCAGCCGACTTAAGACCATCCTCAACATCAATCAAGCCCCAGATAGAACCGGCATCAGAGACACCCCATGAGCTCAAAGTACCGTTTGAATTCAAACCATCTCCTGCGTGATTAGAGTTAAAAGAGAATGAAACGCCATAGTTTCCTCCACCTGCATTTACAAAAGGATATACCACTTGTTTATCTGATTCGGAGGGAGCCAAAGATGCAGAGATATACTTATCGTCAGCATAATCCTGTATGAAATATCCACCGGCATGATCCGGATCAGCAACAAATTTAAACCAAGTAGAAGCAGAATTATAATTGGCAGATCCTGTTGAGTAACCTGATTCATCAGCTTTAGGCGCCAAATAACCATTTCCTCTGAGATAATACATAGCAAAGACTTTACCTTCAAGACCGGTCTGGAGTAAAGAGTTCGCTTGAGTAATCGCATCAGTAATAGCACTGCGTGTATGCAAAATCGGGGACTCGATACTGCGGGTTTCCTTCAGCAACTCAGTACCTGCCTCAAAATATTCAGCAGCAGGAGCAACATGGGCGGCATACTGGGTCAGAAGTCCCATGTAATCCTCAAGTTCAGTAACATCAACAAGCGCCCAGATCGAGCCGGTATCTTCAACGTTATAGAACACTACCGGATTAGAGGCAGATTCATCCATATTCAGCGCGTTGCCGGTGTGGTCCGCATTTCTTGTAAACGCTACACCATTATATCCACCAAAGGAATGAAGGGCCGGGTAGATCGTAAACACAGAATTAGGATGAGGTGCAATAGGCCCGGTAGAATCACCCATATAGTCATTCGGACCGATATTATGGATATAATAAGGAGTTGTTTCACCGCTTTCTAACTTTGCAAACGAGAACCACGCATAACTGTCATACATCGAGGTAGTGGGAGCATAAGCTCCGTTAGCGGTCACTCCAAGGAAATATCCGGCAGCATTATTATTCTTAAAGCGGCGCAGGTTAACCATAGCATATCTGTGGTCCAGCAAACCATTCTGAAGGGTTTCATTTGCCGCCGTAACGGCTGCATCATATTTTTCTTTAATGGTTGAAGCCTGAGTGGGATCTGTAATCGCCATAATCTCTTTGATAGTCGTGCCTAAACCTTCGGCACACGGAGCGACATACTTGGCATAATCCATCAACACGGTAAGATACTTATCAAATTCCGGCTTGATTTGTTCCAGATAACCCGGATAGTCATTATCCATATCAACCTTAGTAAAGCCCCAGGCAAGGCCGCCGCCGCTTCCGTACCAGTTACCACAAAGAATATTAGCCTGACCACCCGAAGCATCAAGACCAAAATAATTCCATGCGCCATCAACAACTGCGGAACCATTAGTATTCCTCAATGAAAGAACATAAGTGTCGGCTACCGATGGATCCGCTTTATAATAGACATCTGCCGGAGTAGATGTAGTGTTGGCATACGCACCGGTGAATGCAAAAGGAACTTCAAAACCATTTTGATAATCCATCAGATACTGGCCGGACACTAAGTTCTGAATTCTGATAGTACCATCAACCGAACCGGGAGTAACGGCCCAGATTGCTTCGGGGATAACCTCGGTCTGACGATAGAGATGGGTTTTGCCGGAACCGGCGGTCACGCCATCATAACTATAAGTCAAGATTTTATTGTCACCTCGATTAGCCGTTATGGTGTAGTAATTCGGAGCATCGGCGGTGCCGGGCTCGAGAGTATCGTAGGCCCGGGCAGACGTCGCCGCCAAGGCCACCACTGAAAGAATCAACAGTGATTTCTTCATGTTAAATTTGGATTTAAGATAGTAAGAATGTGATAAATTAACGCCGCAAAGTTACACATTTTAATTTAAAAATCAAAATTTTATATCAAAATCCCCGGCGGCCCAAGGGCTGCCGGGGATTGATGTCATAATAAAACTATTAATAATGTTTACTTCACAAGGACTTTGCGACCGTTGATGATATTGATGCCACGAACGGGAGCGCTGAGGCGGCGACCGCTGAGGTCATAGATGCCTTGAGCGGCGGGAGCAGAAGCACTGATTTCAGCGATTTCAGTAGCATTGCCCACAACCTTGATGGCGAAGATAGAACCGATGTCGGTAGTATAATATGAGTGGAGTCCTGTTGCGTTAGTGTTAAGGCCCCATGAACCGGCGGAAAAGTTCTCATCAGCCGGGAGAGCGAAAGCAACGCCATAGTAATCACCTGATTGTTTGATTTCGGGGTAAACCAAGGTAGCGTCAGCTTCGTCAACCTGAGGAATGGACTTGTTGCCACCATTCTGCTTATAGGGACCGAAGTAGCGCTCGGTTACGGGGCTATAAACGGTGTAACCACCATCTTCGCCGGAAATGAAGTCATAATTGGCAGCATCAGAAGCCGTAGCAGAGATCGAATAACCGTAAGTTTCTTCAGTAACGCCGTCGCTTATAGTCCAAGCAGTAGGAGTTTCATCGGGAACAATATAGCCGTTGCGGAGCGAACGGAGCTGTACGCTCTTCTCATTAAGACCGGTCTTGAGGAATTCATTGGCCGAAGCGATAGTCTCGGTCTCGATAGCAGCAGCCTCTTCTACAATAGTAGCGGAACGCTTCAGCTCGCCGAGCTTGGTGATTCCGGCATTGAAAATGTCGGCAGCCGGCTCTACGTTGGTTGCATATTCGGTCAAACGGCTTGCGTAAGGTGCCGTAATTTCCTTAACAACGGCTTCCTCATTTAATTCAATGAGATTCCAGATTGAACCGGCACCGTCAGTATCAGCATACCATACGACGAGAGCTCCATTACTAGTACTGGAGTCATAGTTAAAGGTACCTTCCCATTGTGAACGTTCAGCCTTAAGACCAAATACAATGCCGTAATAGCCTTCGAAAGAGTTTAAGAAGGGGAAAACAGCCGCAGCTTCAGATTCATTCTGGGTCGGAGTAAAAGAGTCGGTTATAGCACCGCCCACTGACATATAGGTAGAGGTCTCCTTATTATATATATGATAGCCTCCGGTTTCAACCGACTGGAATTCAAAAATGGCATTATCGGCACTCATGTTGATTGTACCGGGGTAATTATTCGTCGTTGTATTCACGGAAATATAGGCGTTATTTGCCCCCTCACGGCGCAGATTCAGAATACCGAAAGTCTTGCCATTAAGTCCGGTTCCAAGCATAGCGGCTGCTTTGGTCCATGTATCTTGGAGCGCAGCATCAATATCTGTCTGAAAATCGGGTGATACCTTTACGGCTTTAATAGCTTCAACACCTTCAGCGATGATATCGGCTACGACTTCAATTCCGGCATAAGCCTCAAGCTGAGCAATAGCGTGTTTTTGAGCAGACTCACAATCTGAGCCGTATTGAGCGGCTTGAATTGCAGAAAGGACATCATCAGCGTTGGTCAGGTCAACCATAGTGGCATACCAAGTGGTACCACCATCATTAGCATACCAGTTGCCGCAGTTATTATTCCAGTTATTAGCATCGAGGAAGTTTGCTCCGCTCGTTTCCACGCCAATAGAGAAAGCCTTATCAGTGAGTTGCTGAACATAGATATCAGTACCGGTTTCAGTAACATCGGCCGGAGTTGTTGTCAGATTCATCAGGTAAAAGTCACCAACGTAGTTTTTGATAACTACGGTACCGGCTGCACTGCCGGGAGTTACTTCCCAAAGTGAAGCCTCGGTAGCATTAGCCAGACGAGTAAGATGAGAAACGTATCCATCCGCGCTATTGGTCACACCGTCCGCACTATAAGAAAGGAAGGGATTACCACGTTCAGTGCGGATGAGGTAATAATTGGGAGCCTCATCGGTGCCGGCTGTGAATGAGTCATAAGCGCTGGCCGAAGTGGCTGCCATCGCCATTACTGACAACAAAAGTAAAACTTTTTTCATGGTTAAAAATGTGATAAATTAATAATTATGTCGCAAAGTTACGAAATTTTTCAATAAAGTAGAAAAGAAGTGTATATTTTTTTTATGTTTTACGATTTTTTTCGTAACTTTGCGGCGAATTTTCGCGGGGTGTTGCGCAGCCCGGTAGCGCGCCTGCTTTGGGAGCAGGAGGTCGCAGGTTCGAATCCTGTCACCCCGACCATGTCTCGTTTCATCAGCCGCCTGACGGCATTGTTGACGATGGCAATCATAGCCATGGCGGCACCTGTCCATTCTCAGGTGCCCTTTGAACGTGGAATGTCAGCTCCAATTGTTTTCGTCCCTAAAGGCGAATGGATCACCGGTGTTTCCGTCAGTTACTCAGCTGAAAAGCTCGACAATTACTCCTTTTTCATCCTTGAAGGGCTGAAAGGCCGCGGCTACACTTTTAAAGTCTCCCCCACTCTGCTTTATGCCTTTCAGGACAATCTTGCCGCCGGAGGTCGTTTCTCTTATTCCCGAACTCTCGCCAAAGTCGACAAGGCTTCACTCGTCCTGGCCTCAGACATGGGCTACGACATTGATCATCTCTTCTCGCTGAGCCACACCTACGGCGCAACCGCCCTTTTCCGCAACTACATCTCGCTCGGCCAAAGCCGCCGATTCGCTATCTTCAACGAAGTACAGCTCCAGATGGCCGGCGGACAAAGCAAACTCGCCACCGGAACCGGCCAGACACTGAGCGGCACCTACCAAACGAATTTCAACCTCCACGTCGGAGTGACTCCGGGCGTCATGATGATGCTCAATAATTATTCCGCAATGGAAGTAAATATCGGTGTCTTAGGCTTTAATTATTACAACACCAAGGCCATCACTGACCAAATCTACATGGCTCACATCCACCGCCATAGCGCCAACTTCAAAATCAACCTGTTCAGCATTACGTTTGGCTGCATGTTCTACTTATGAAACCCGCGAAAGTCTACATATTGCTGATCCTGATTCTTGCGTGGCTGCTCCCGGCGGTGACTGACGCCCAAGAGGTCACTGAAGTTGACAGCATCGTCGCCGTCATCGAGCCCCTCGTCGAGCCCGAGCGCCCGGCCATTGACCCCGACCTGGTCATCGTCAGCGGCGACACTATCCCCTTAAAATTACGTACCCGTAACCTCGGGCGCCATGACCGCGGACTCTTCAATTATCTCTTTATCCCGAAAGGACAATGGATGTTCGGACTGACGGCAAGCTATGGCGAACTCAACACTGAAGACATCGAATTGCTCTCGGTCCTGACCAATGTTGACCTCAACGGCAAAATGTACTCCATCAAGCCATCGGTCAGCTGGTTTTTCAACCATAACCAAAGCGCCGGCATGAAAATCAACTATACCCGCGCCGAAGGCTCATTAGGCTCTCTCGGGCTCGACATGGGCGACGACCTGAGCTTCACCCTTCGAGACGTCAGGTATACCTCTGAAAGCTACTCTGCCGGCGTCACTTACCGCGCCTACGTAGGCCTGGACCGCAACAAGCGTTTCGCCGTGTTTAACGAAGCCGACCTGAACTTCACAACCGGCCACAGCAACTTCTCCCGACTCTATAACGCCGAACCGAAGCTCACGCGCACGCGTATTAATGAGGTGAGCCTGAACTTCAGCCCCGGCGTCTGCGTATTCATCATGGAAAATGTCAGCTTCAACCTCAGTTTCGGAGTGTTCGGCGTCAAATATCGCGCCGAACATCAGGAAACCAATGGAGTCGACGAAGGCACCCGAATTAGCTCCGGCGCCAATTTCCGATTCAACATCTTTAACATTAACTTTGGATTAGGTGTTCATATCTAAACGAAATATTATCCTACCGATTGTAGCACTGATGGTTGCGCTCCTTTGCGGGTGTATCCATAACGACCTGCCATACCCTCGGATTCAGCCGAATTTCAGTGCATTTATGGTCAACGGAATGACCAAACCGGCCGAAATCGACACGCTTAACCGCGTCATTACTCTCGACATTGACGAGGAAACAAACCTCGAAGCCGTCGAACTGGTCAGCTACACCCTTTCCCCCGATGGCGCCGTGCTGTCTGACGACGCAAAACTCGGGCCGACTCTCAACCTCATCAAGCCCCTCTACGTCACCCTGCGCCTCTATCAGGAATACGTCTGGACCATCCGCGCCCGCCAGACCATTGAGCGCGAATTTGCCATCGAAGGACAAATCGGGCAGACGATTATTGACGTCCCCGGGCGCCGCGTAATTGTCTACGTCCCAAAAGGTTCAAATCTTGCCGCGCTAAAAGTCACCAAAGCCAAATTAGGCTCTACGGCCTCCACCCTGACCCCCGACCCCGTCGGCCAAACCATGGACTTCACCCACCCCCTGGAGTTGACACTGACCGACTATGGCCGGGACCTGACGTGGACCATCTATGTCGAGGCCGTTGACGCCGCCGTAACCCTCGGTGCCGTTGACGCGTGGACCAACGTCGCCTGGCTCCACGGCGAAGCCGAGGCCGGACGAGACAACGGTTTTGAATACCGCCTCAAAGGCGACGAAGAGTGGATTCGGATTCCCGCTTACTGGATTACGTCAAACGGCGGCTCATTCACCGGACGACTCATCCACCTCTCACCATTGACGACCTACGAAGCCCGTGCTTACTCCAATAAGGACGTCACCGCTACGGTCGAATTCACCACTGAAGACGTAGTCCAGATGCCTAACTGGACGCTCGATAACTGGTGGCTTGACGGCAAGGTCTACAACCCCTGGGAAGAAGGCGGAACCCCATATTGGGACACCGGCAACAAGGGCGCAGCAACCCTTGGCCCGTCGAACTCCGTGCCCACTCCCGACACACAGAACGGCCAAGGTTATGCCGCCGAACTGAAAACCGAATTCAAAGGCATCGGCGCCCTCGGCAAAATCGCCGCCGGCAATATATTCACCGGGGTTTATGTCCGCACAGACGGCACTAACGGCATCCTCAACTTCGGCCGGCCGTTTACCCGCAGGCCAACAAGACTGACCGCTTGGTATAAGTATAACTGCGCCGAAATCAGCCACGTAGGCTCCGACCCCGAATTTGCCGACTGGAAAGGACGCCCGGACACCTGCCAGGTCTACATCGCCCTGACCGACTGGACCGAACCCTTTGAAATCCGCACCAACCCCAAAAACCGTCAGCTATTTGACCCCACAGACCCCCACGTGATTGCCTACGGTTCAATGTCCTTGGGCCAGACCGTCAGCGCCTGGACTCCGATGAATATCGAGCTTAACTACCGCTCAACCTCGCGCGTGCCCCGATATATCCTCGTGGTCTGCTCCGCTTCGAAATATGGTGACTACTTCGTCGGTGGCTCCGGCTCAATCCTGACAATTGACGATTTGAAATTAGAATATGACTACTGAACAGCAATTTGACGTCGCGCTCCGCCGGTGTCGGGAACTTTTTGAGAGCAAACTCCATGACTATGCTCCCGCATGGAGGGTCCTCCGCCCCGCCTCGCTGACGGATCAGATATATATCAAGGCAAAACGTATACGCGAACTCCAGATGCTCGGCGGCGACGACCACTCGGCCGTAGGCGAAGGCTCTTTCAATGAATTTATCGGCATTGTCAACTACGGGATTATCGGTCTTATTCAGCTCGAGCTCCCACCCACAGTCACCCCCGACATTGACTCCGCCGAAGCCCTCAGGCTCTACGACGGTCACGCCGCTAAAATCCGCGCCCTCATGTTGGCCAAGAACCATGACTACGGTGAAGCATGGCGCGACATGCGCGTAAGCTCCTACGTCGACCTGATCCTTATGAAAGTCCTACGCACCAAGCAGATTGAGGACCTTCAAGGCTATACTCTCGTTAGCGAAGGTATCGACGCTAACTATATGGACATGGTCAACTACTCCATCTTCGGAATCATCAAACTGACTGAATGAAGACCCGCATAGCCGTTTGGATGGCCCGCCTCATTGTCGGCGCGACATTTACAGTCTCCGGCATGGCAAAAATGATTGACCTTTATGGCTCAGTCAACAAATTCAACGATTATTTTGCTGCCTGGGGAATCGCCGACCTTTTCCCCGAAGGCCTCGTCCTGATGGCTGCCGCAGCCCTCTGCATGGCCGAATTCCTCACCGGATTCACCCTCCTGACCGGCTCGATGCGCCGCACCTCAGCCATCTGCGCCACAGCCATCATGGCCGTCATGCTCCCCCTGAGCGCCTACATCTGGATTGCTGACCCCGTAAGTGACTGCGGATGCTTCGGCGACTGGCTGATTATCTCAAACTTCGCAACCTTCCTCAAAAACATCTTCCTCACCGCCCTCTGCGTATTCCTTCTGCTCACCAACCGATGCGCACCGTGTCTCTTCGCCCCCTGGATTCAATGGGTTCAGATTGTAGTAGCCGCGGCCTACTGCGGCCTAATTGGCATTATCGGATATAACGAGCAGCCTCTCGTCGACTTCCGCCCCTACCCTGTCGGCTCCAGGCTCTATGACCCTGACGCTCCCGCCCCCGAGCCCGTCTACGTATACCGGGTCCTATCCACCGGTGAAATCCAGGAATTCAGCATGTTTGACCTCCCCGACGACGACACCCCGGACCTCGAATTCATTGAAGTGCGACAACCGGCAGCGAACCCTGTCGGAACCAACACCTTTGCCATTCTTGACCCCGACTCTGGCATGGACATAACCGAAGACGTCGTCAACCCTGACTCCACTCAACTCTTCCTCCTTATCCCCGACCTCAAAGTCGCCGGAGCCGCCATCAGCTTCAACGCCAACGAACTTGCCGCGCGCACCGATCTCATAGCCCTGACCGACGCCTCAGCTGAAGAAATTGACTCCTGGCGTGACATCTCCATGGCCGACTACCCGATCTACCGGGCCGACTCACGCACACTCAAGACCATAGCTCGCGGCAAAACAGCCATAGTCGGCACCGACGGAGGAATCATCACCTGGAAACGCACACTCCAATCCATTGACCCTGAGACCGAAGACCTCTCAATCTACGCATCCCCCTCGCTCTTTCCCCGCTACACCATCATCTTCCTCCTTGCCGAAGCCGCCATCCTCCTCATCGGCTACCTTCCCCGCCTACTGAAACGGAAAAAACTCTAAATAAACGCCGTAACGAGGCTGATTAACGCAAAAGCCACGAGGATACCACCAATGACGCGGTTAATAATGTAAAGCGAACGCACATTGAAATGAGCGCGCATCTTATTAACCAAAAGCGTAATCATAAACCACCACGCCAAAGCGCCCACGGCAATGCTCAAATAGCCCAAAATATAATGATAATATCTATATTCAGGCAAAAGAAAATTAAACCGGGCAAACAATCCGATAATAAAAAATAAAATCAGCGGGTTAGAAAAAGTCAATAAAAAGCCGCTGACCATATCCTTCCAATAACTCTTCGGCATAAGGTCATCCTTAGGATTAACCCGCCGCGCCGGATTCTTCCGGAAAAGATAAATACCAAACACGGCCAGAACCGCCGACCCCGCCAACTGCAAAATAAACTGCTGTGAACTAATAAAATCCGTAATAAACGCGATGCCCGCACCGGTCAGAATACAATAAAACATATCCGATACCGAAGCGCCGATACCGGTAAAGAAAGCGGGCCATCGACCCTTATTCAACGTGCGCTGGATCACCAGCATACCGATTGGCCCCATCGGAGCCGAAATCAGCACGCCTATCGCAAGACCGCGCAGCAACACGTAGATTAAACTTTCCATAATATCTTGCAAATTTAGTCAGAATGCCTGAAAATTACAACACTTTTATAAAATTTTTCAAAAAAACGAAAAAAAATTTGCGCATCCCGAAAATTCTACGTAACTTTGCACCGCTAAAAGCTACTCACTTTATGGTTCCATGGCCGAGTGGTTAGGCAACGGTCTGCAAAACCGTGTACAGCGGTTCGAATCCGCTTGGGACCTCTGAAGACTCCGTAACCCGCGGAGTCTTTCGCTTTTAAATCACTGCTCTTCACCAAATTAAAAAGATGCCCCACCCCGGATCATAAAGGACTAGCCTCAAGAGCCGCTACTTCCGGAAATACCGCCGACAAGCCCTATTCCCATACCTATGCCGAGAGCCCTTGCGTAATTGTCTCGTCTCCTTTCGGACTCTTTGCGTTTAAGCTCCCTTTCGTTTTCTATTTCTGTAAATACTTTATTTACAACGTACTCATACGGTTCCCAGTCAGGAGCGTCAGGGTCATAGAGCGAATCTTCCTCTTTGACATACTCCTGCCCTCCATTTTTTGTTATCTTGATTAAATCCGGACGAGAAAGCACAAAGTCAATAAAACCCTTATACCAGGCGCGAAAAACATCCCATTCTTCAAGATTCCACTGCGGATAGTACCGGAATATTTGATTAAACTCGGCCAACATCGCATCATCTCCATCCAGATGGCCATAGTACATAAGCTCCAGCATACGCCCCTTAACGACATCCGGATTCGTCTCCAAGACTACGTCAACCGGGATGTCGTTTTCAACGCGGCGACGATACTCCAAGTAAATCAAAACCGGGAATTTAAGGACCAAGTAAATAATAAAACCCACAAAAGCTCCCATCAAGATAATGCCAAAGAGGGACACATCTTTTTCTAAAGTCATCAAATAGACTCCAAGGCCAAAGCAAGCAACCAAGATTATTTTATTTCCGATTTCAGATTCAAACGGCGTTTTCATGCTCAAAACTGTTTTACGTGTTTTCACCCACAAATTTACACAATTTTATCCGGACTGACAACTCCTTCATCCATGAAAATTTCAGATTCTCAGAATTTTTCGTAAATTTGCGCCACGTTAAAACATTTTTTCATGAGAAATATATTGAAATCCTTGTGCGCCATAGCGTTGTTTGCCTTATCATGCAGCGCATTATCTGCCGAAGCCGCCGTCTCCAACCCCGATTCGCTTATCAATCGTAAAGCCGCATCAACTAAAATAATGTATATCGACGGCCGTCCGACCGACAATGCCACCATCGCGGCCGACAAAGACTCGATGTTTCGCGTCATCAGCACTTTCTATTATGACCAGTTTCGCCACTTCCAGGACCCCGACGCCCCTTACTTCCTCTTCATGAGCAAAGAGGCCGGCATGTCAATGGGCATCGGCGGAAGCGTCCGCATGCGCGCCTTCTATGACTGGAATGGCGCCGTTCCCGGAAGCGCTTTTGCCCCCTACACCATTCCTATTCCTGCCAACCCACTGTCAATGCGCCGATTCTCATCGACCCCAGCCGGAACCGGGCTCTTCTTCCGCGTCATCGGCTACCACCGCGTGATTGGCAACTATCAACTCTATATCGAAACCGACTTCACCGGCTATGATTCACGCGGTCTTAAACTCAAAAAAGCTTATGCCATGATCCGTGACTTCACCGTCGGTTACGCCGCCTCTACCTTCTCCGACCCCGCGGCCCAACCCGTGGTCATCGACGCGGCCGGTAACAACAACAAGTATTCCCACACCTCTGTCCTGGTCCGATACATGCCTTGCCTGAAAAACCGCTGGCACTTGGGCGTGTCCCTCGAAACACCATCCACGGCCATTGACCAAACCATGCCCGCTGTAAAGCCTCTTTCAGAGTGGCTCCCTGACCTTGCCGCTCTCGCGCAATATCAGTGGGCCCCAGGCCAGCACGTCCGCCTGAGCGCCATTGCCCGCTCCCTGTCTTATCGCGACATCTCCGGTGGAAGCAACCACAATTTGACCGGTTGGGGGCTACACCTGAGTTCCGTAGCTCATCCGACGCGCTCGCTCACTACCTATGCCAACCTGGCCTGCGGACGCGGCATCGCCGGATTGGGAAGTGACCTTCAATATGGCCGCTATGACCTCATCTCTGACCCTGAGAATCCCTCTAAGCTCTATGCACCCCAATCCATGGGTTGGTCCTTAGGCGTTCAATACAATTTCCGGCCCGACTTCTTCATCTCCATCGCCGCCAGCCAGACATACCTCAGTACCCGCAAGGGGGCACCTGCCGACGAATATCGTTGCGGCACGTTTGCCTGCGCAAATGCCTTCTGGAACATCCTCCCGCGCCTGAGCGTGGCAGCCGAGGTTGATTACGGGCGCCGCGAAAACATCTCAAAAGAGGCCCGAAATGCCTGGCGCGCAAACGTCATGTGTGCCTTCTCGTTCTAAATCTTAATCGTGATGATACGGCTCGCCGCGAAGTATCGTCTGCGAGCGGTAAAGCTGCTCGACGAAAAAGAGCCGTACCATCTCATGATTAAACGTCATCCTGCTGAGTGACAGTTTCGAATCGGCGCGCGCATAGACCGCCTGCGAAAACCCGTAAGGGCCGCCTACGACGTAGACCAGCCTCTTCCCGCCAGCCGCCATCTGCTTCTCCATATACCCCGCAAACTCGCGCGACGTCATCTCCCGCCCGTTTTCATCAAGGAGAATAAGCCTGTCACCCGGTTCGATTCGCCGCAGAATCTGCTCGCCTTCAAGCTCCTTCTGCTTCTCCGACGTCAGCGACGCAGTCTTCTTGACGTCAGCTATAATCTCCACCTCCACGGGCAGATAGTGACGCAAACGCTCCAGATAAAGGTCAATCCCTTGACGCATGAGGTGCTGAGTGGTCTTACCGACGGCCATTAATAACAATTTCATTTGATTTTCTGCTGATTTTTTGTTAATTTTGCCGCAAAATTAACAAAAAATCCATAAATCTCTATGAAATCTAAAGACGAACTGATCGATGACCTCCTGACGCTCGCATTCGCTGAAGACGTCGGCGACGGCGACCATACCACCCTTAGTACCATCCCCGCCGACGCCCGCGGAAAGCAGCGCCTCATCATCAAGGAGCCCGGAATCTTAGCCGGAGTCGATGTGGCCCGCAAAGTGTTTGAAAAGTTTGACCCCGAACTGAAAATGACCGTCTTCATCCCCGACGGCACCGAAGTCAAACCCGGCGACATCGCTTTTGAGGTCGAAGGTAGCGTCCGCAGCCTCCTCCAGACCGAGCGCATCATGCTCAACATCATGCAGCGCATGAGCGGCATCGCAACCACAACACATCGCTATCAGCAGGAACTCCACGGCCTGAAAACCAAGGTCATCGACACCCGCAAGACCCAGCCCGGAATGCGCATCCTCGACAAAGAAGCCGTACGCATCGGCGGCGGCGGAAACCATCGCATCGGACTATTCGACATGATTCTCATTAAGGATAACCATAACGACTTCGCCGGAGGAATCCCCAACTCCGTAGCTGCCGCCAAGGCCTACTGCAAGGCCACCGGCAAAGACCTCAAAATCGAAGTCGAAGTGCGTAACACCGAGGAGATTGACCAGGCCCTCGCCGCCGGAGTAGACCGCATCATGCTCGATAATTTCACCCCCGAACGCACCGCCGACGCCGTCAAGAGAATCAATGGCGCCACGGAAATCGAATCAAGCGGCGGTATCACCCTCGAGACCCTCCGCGCCTATGGCGAAACCGGAGTGGACTTCATCAGCGTCGGCGCCCTTACCCACTCCGTCAAGGGCCTTGACATGAGCTTCAAAGCCGTCTAATCCGCGCGAAAGTTGGCTTATTTGGCGCCAAAATTTGCAAAGTCGGACAAAATTTTGTAACTTTGCGCGTTGACTATGTCATAATTCATCCGCATTTAATCAATTATTATCAACATAAATAATAACAGCATGAGTTTAAATATCATCGTGCTCGCCAAGCAGGTCCCCGATACCCGCAATGTGGGCAAAGATGCAATGAAAGAGGACGGCACCATCAATCGCGCTGCGCTGCCGGCTATCTTCAATCCGGAAGACCTCAATGCACTGGAGCAGGCCCTGCGCCTCAAGGATGCTAACCCCGGCTCCACCGTGACTATGCTCACTATGGGTCTCCCCCGTGCCTCTGAAATCATTCGTGAAGCAATCTATCGCGGCGCTGACCGCGGTGTCGTTCTGACCGACCGCGCTCTCGGCGGCGCCGACACCCTCGCCACTTCTTACTCCCTGGCTCAGGCCGTCAAGAAGATGGAAGGCTACGACATCATCCTCGGCGGACGTCAGGCCATCGACGGCGACACCGCCCAGGTAGGCCCCCAGATTGCTGAAAAGCTCGGTATCCCCCAGGTGACTTACGCCGAAGAAATCCTTGATTGCAAGGACGGCCACGTAATCGTAAAACGCCGCCTCGAACACGGCGTCGAAACCGTAAAGGCTCCCCTCCCCTGCGTCGTGACCGTAACCGGCTCTGCCGACGAATGTCGCCCCCGTAATGCCCAGCGTGTCTGCAAGTTCAAATACGCCGCTTCTCCCACTGAAAAAACCGCGTTGAGTGAAGAAGCCGCCAAGCGAGCCGACTCCCGCTGCCCGGAAATCATCCAGGAATGGAACGCCGCCTTCGTCGAAGCTGACCCCCAACAGATCGGATTCCCCGGCTCGCCCACTAAGGTGAAAGCCATCGAAAACGTTGTCTTTACCGCCAAGGAAAGCCGCCGACTCGAAAACAACGATGAGCAAATCGAAGAACTCATCAAGGAACTTATTGCTAACCACACTATCGGCTAAGAAACTAACTATGTTACAAGACAAGAACAACCTCATCGTCTACTGCGAATGGGATGAAGACCACGTGGCCGACGTCAGCCTCGAACTGCTGACCAAAGGTCGCGTCCTGGCCGATAAACTCGGCGTGAAGCTCGAAGCCATCGTTGCCGGCCATAACCTCGGCGACGTCGAAAAAGTCCTCGCCCCCTACGGCGCCGACGTCGTTTACAAAGTCGACGACGCCCGCATGGCTCCCTACACAACCAACCCCCATGCCGCGCTGCTGATCAACCTCTTCCGTCAGATTCAGCCTCAGATTTGCCTCATGGGCGCAACCACCATCGGTCGCGACCTCGGTCCCCGCGTAAGCTCCTGCCTCCACAGCGGACTTACCGCCGACTGCACATCCCTCGAAATCGGTGACCATACCGACCCCAAGACCGGCAAAAGCTACGAAAACCTTCTCTACCAGATTCGCCCCGCTTTCGGCGGTAACATCGTCGCTACGATCGTTAACCCCGAATGTCGTCCCCAGATGGCTACGGTCCGCGAAGGCGTCATGAAAAAAGAGATCTTCGACCCCAACCACAAAGCCGAAGTCATCAATCTCAAAGCCGACGACTTCGTTAAACCCGAAGACTACGTCGTAGAAATCATTGACCGCCACATTGAAAAATCGAAAATCAACATCAAAAACTCCCCCATCATCGTGGCCGGTGGCTATGGCGTTGGCTCAAAGGAAGGATTTGACCAGATTTTCGAACTCGCCAAGGTCCTTGGTGGCGAAGTCGGCGCTACCCGTGCAGCTGTCGACGCCGGATGGGTTGAACACGGCCGCCAGATCGGTCAGACCGGAACCACCGTGCGACCCAAGCTCTACATCGCCTGCGGCATCTCCGGACAGATCCAACACATCGCCGGTATGCAGGAAAGCTCCATTATCATCTCCATTAACAATGACCCCAATGCGCCGATCAATACCATTGCTGACTACGTTATCACCGGCAATGTCGAGGACATCGTTCCCAAATTGATTAAGTATTACAAAAAGAACTCCAAGTAATCATGGCTAATTTCTATACTGACAACCCAGACCTCAAGCACCACCTCA
>CAMWSN010000004.1 GCA_947176925.1 uncultured Porphyromonadaceae bacterium | reverse complement strand
TGGTCTTCGGTCAGGTGCCAGTGGAACTTGTTCATCTTGTAGTAGGCCATGACGTCGAGCATACGCTTGACTTCGTCAACCGTAAAGAAATGGCGGCATACGTCAAGCATGAAACCGCGATATGCCAGGCGAGGTTCGTCGTCAATCTCAACTAAAGGAAGCTCATATTCTCCTTCGCGGAATATTCCGGCCATGACATTGGCCGGAAGCAACTTCTTGACCGTCTGAAACGCATAAAATACGCCGGCAGGAGTTGCAGCCTCGATTTTTATTCCGTCTGCGCTGACTGAAAGCTTGTAACCTTCGTCGGCAAGAGCGGAGTTTTTGTTGACCGAGAAATTGGTGATTACTGCGGCATCGGTTGTCGCGAGGTTAAGTCCTGTAGCCGCATTGATGGTAGCAAGGGCGGAGTTGACCTCTTCAGTCATAGCCTCGTCGAGACCGCTGAGAGTCACACCCTGAGCATCTTTCAGGGCAAAACTGCCGGTCGTCTGGGTCATGGACTTGGGCGCCGGAGTCAAATTAATAAATGCCTCTTCTGCCCAAACTGACGGTGCCCCCGCAAGGAGCGCCGTCAGGAATGGAATGATCAGTACTTTTTTCATTTATAGGTAGTTTTAACGCCGTTGATGATGTAAATTCCGGGACGCGAAACTTTTGACAGACGATTGCCCTTGAGGTCATAGATACCCTTGATGCCGTCGCCGCCGTCAGTTGCGATTTCGTTGATGCCGGATTCTTTCTCTATGGTATATGTTACTGTAATGAGTTTGTTCTCTTGAATGTCATCAAGGTCTTCATTGCCAGTCACTGAGGTCAGAGCTTTGCCAGGACGTGATGCGGCAGCAAACACGTAGGAGCCGCCGGGATTGACAAACTGGGTTTTGCTTCCGAGGAGCTCACCGTCCTGGTCACGTTCCTCAATAGTGATTTTGAAGACCGGAGCGGCAACAAACTCATAGAACTCAATCGGATGACCGGGAGACGTCCAGCCGACCATGGTCATGTTCTCGTTGCCGTCCCAGCACTGTGCATTCTTGGAATTTTTGACTGTCCACCAGTTCTTGTCAGCGTCGCGTACAGTGATTTTGAACGCATAGGGCTTTTCGCCCAAAGTTGCCGTAGCACCTGATTTAACAGCTTGAATATAAAGGTCGGAACCTACGTTTTTGATGTCCCAGTTGTCGCCGTTCGGCTCAAGAACCCATACGAAGTTGGCGCCCTTGCCAGAAGCATCTTTCGCCCCGGTGACCTGACCTCCGGCGTCACAGCGGAACGCATTGCGGCTTTCATGGGCATCACGAATCAAGTAATATTTGTTGGCGCTCAGCTCGCTTACCTTGGTCGCGGCGTGGGCCACTCCGGGATATGCGTCCGTTTCATATTCTGCGGTGAAGGAAACGGTTGCCGTAGGTTCGAACGGAGCGGCTTCTCCTTTGATCTTGCCGTTTTTCAGGCCGGAAAGCACTGGGGCGGCGGGAGTGTAGGTCTTGCCTACGGGAGCATAGTCAGTTACTTCACCCCAGACCTGACCTTTTGCGTCAACGCAGATGTAAGTTACGGCATAGTGTTTGCGCTTGAGGGTCATGTTATAAGTGGAGTCATCAACTTTGCTGACAGATTCAATTTCATAGTCAGCGAAGGGAGAAACGAGTTCGGCCTCTGAATGCTGACAGACTAATGAAGTGGCCGGCGTTCCGTCAGTGAATGAAACGTTATAAGTGACTGCAGGAGCTAAGTTAAGGGTCCAGCGTCCGCCGGCCTGACGGGTGGCTTTTGGAAGGACGGAAATCATTCCGGGGAGCATCTGTGAGCCGTGAGAGATGGGGAAGATGAGCTTGTCGGCCACAGAGAGGACAAACTCGTTGTCGGCGTCCATATACATGGTAACTGTTGCGGCCTCGGCGGCGTTTTCAGTCAGCGAGAGGGGATAACCCAAGTTTCCGGCGAAGGCAGAGAAGCTTCCGGCCGCGAGAGTGGCCGACGTAACGGCCTGAGAGGCGGGTGCTCCAAGATAGAGACCGGATGTGGGGTTGAAGAGCTTGAATGTCTGAGTGTTGGTTTCAGAGTCAAAGGCGCTTTCCTTAACTTGCCATAGACGATTGGCCCAGAAGGCGTTCTCAGCCGTTGCAAGCATTGGAGAGGCATCCGTCACGGTCAGATATTGTGAATCGTCAGAGTCAAGAGCATTGCGCAGAGAGAAGTCAGTGCCTTCAGCCAGCGGGGTGAACGAGGGGTTGACAATAGATTCGGGTACATAGCCTTCAAGGCTGAAGAACCATATGCCGCCGTTGCCGTCGTCGGGCGCTGACCAGTTGTTAATGGGGTGATTATTGCTCTGCACGCCGCAATTGATGTAGGCGGAAGCACCCTGCTCGGAGCGGATGGAGTAAGTGTATTGTCCTTCAAATTCGCTAAAATATTCACCGATGACGAATCCATAGTGCTTCTCAGAGGGAGAATAATTCCAGCGGGCATTGACCGACGAGCCTTCCATAGCGGGGTTAACCGAGCCGGCCTCTGATGCGCGGCAAACGAGAGCATATTTTCCGGAGCCGGCGGGATCAGCCTCAAACTGCCAGAATTGATTGTCATAGTTGGCATCTCCTTCGGCAGCCTGAGGTGCTGACCAGAGCTGGCCAGACTTGGCTCCGAGCGAAGAAATCAGCGGAGAGCCGTCGGCTACGAGCTCTATGCAACGGTCGTTGCGGCCATTGTTTGTGGCGCGGGTAATCAGGCGATAATATTTGCCGGGTTGAGGCATAACCTTGTCAACCGGTGCCGAGATATAGTGCTTGCCATAAGTGTAGCCGCCAAGGTCAAGATACTCGGTGTCAGCGTTAAATCGGGTGAGGAAGTCCTGCCAGTTTTTCTGCGCGGCGGGTGTCCATCCGGTTTCAGCCACAGCAATCATGCGGGGGAGAGCGTTATACTCCAGGTGAGCGGGTTCGGCAATATACTCAGTCCAGAGATTGCAGTTCACACCATAATAGAGGTCGCGCTTGGAGGGAGAATTGTCATAGTCGGGAGTGGCGTTATAGACTCTTTCCAGGTTGATCGTAGAGCCCATGGAGAGAGGTTCGGAGCTTCCTGACCATTGAGGATAATCAAGATAATAGTGGCTCGTAGAGCACCAGACGGAGCGCAGACCCAGGTCAGCAGCCTGCTTGGACGGATTATTGGCGCCGCCGGCTCCAAGCCAAGCGTAAATTAGGATGTCGGCATCCTTAACCATCTTTTTGTCGGCGCCATCCGTTGTCAGCACTTCATTCCAGCAAATAAGTTTGCGGTCATGTTGCTTGGCATAGTCGGCCAGTTCCTTGGTGAGCCAGTTTTGAATCGCGCGGTCTGATTTCAGGCCGTATTCTTTCTTGAACTGCTGGCAGGCGGCACTGTTGGCCCATGCCGATGTAGGACATTCGTCGCCCCCGATGTGGATATATTCATAGGGGAAGATTTCAACGAGCTGGTCAATGATGTCTTTTGTGAATTGAACAACGGCAGGGTTGCTGATGTCAAGAACATCAGTGCTGACTCCGGGCCAGAAGCGCACGGGGTGGTCTCCTTCAGGAGTAGTGGAGAATTCCGGATAGGCGGCAATGGCGGCCTGCATATGTCCGGGCATGTCGATTTCCGGGCACACCTCAATATGGTGTTCCTTGGCGTAGCTGACCAGGTCTTTCATCTCGTCAATCGTATAATAATAAGGGCCATAAGGCTCATTGAGGAGATAAGAATGACGGTTTTCAAAGTCACACCAGTAGTTATTGAGCGGAGCTGCGGCCGAAGTGGTCAGCTTGGGATATTTGGCCATCTCAAGTCGCCAGCCTTGGTCATCGGTCAGATGCCAGTGGAGGCGGTTCATCTTGTAAGTGGCCATCACGTCAATCATCTTTTTGAGTTCGTCAAGTTCGAAGAAATGGCGTGCGCAGTCAATTTCCAGTCCGCGCCAGGGGTAACGCGGTTCGTCGTTCACCTGCATCAGTGGCAGAGTATATTCGCCGCTGACCTTCACTCCGGCGGCTACATTGGCCGGCAGTACTTTCTTGATGGTCTGAAAAGCGTAATACAGACCTGCGGCCGCAGAGGCTTTGATTTCAATGCCGTCGGCGCTTACGTTTAGCGTATAACCTTCCGGAGCGATTGACGAGTCAGTGATGACCGTAATGAGTTCCGGACCTTCACCCACTTCAATGCCGGTCGTGGCATTTAGGGCAGTTGCAAACTTGGTGATTTCCGCAGCCATCTCCTGGGAAAGCCCTTGGGACTTCACACTGAAAGCCCCGGGAAGCGTTAAAACGCCTTCTCCTACGGTAATTTCCTTCGGAGTAGGGGTGAGATTAACTGCCGGAGCAGATGCCTTTAGGGGCGTAAGCGAGCCTAAGGCCATAGCGAGTACGAGAGAAAATATTCCTTTTTTCATGAAATTAGAAAATGATTGATTTACTGTGGCAAATATAGCAAAAAAAATTGACAATTCCCCCATTTCCTCCCGAAAAAATACATCAATAGGCCGCACTATTTTAAGCGCAGCCTATTGATGTATCTTTGGGGAAGGGATAATTAGACGGTGAGGATTTCTTTTTCTTTGGCGGCGAAGAGGTCATCGATCTGCTTGAGATACTTGTCATGAAGCTTCTGGGCAGAGGCTTCGGCGTCTTTTTCTACGTCCTCAGGCATACCCTGCTTGACTGCCTTCTTGAGACCGTCGATAGCGTCGCGGCGGGCGTTGCGCACGCTGACCTTGGCGGTTTCGGCTTCGGCTTTGCTCTGCTTGACCAGGGCCTTGCGGCGTTCCTCGGTCAGCGGGGGAATTGACAGGCGGATAACTTCACCGTTGTTTTCAGGGGTGATGCCTAATTCGGAGTTGATAATGGCCTTTTCAATCTCCTTGAACATAGATTTTTCCCAGGGAGTTATGACGATGGTGCGCGCGTCGGGAACGGAAACATTGGCCACATTGCTGATCGGTGCGGCCGATCCGTAATAGTCCACACGGATGCCATCAAGCAGCTTCGGATTAGCTTTGCCGGCGCGGATATGGCTCAGCGATTCGTCAAGATAAGCCACGGCGAGTTCCATCTTTTCCTCGGCCGGGTCAAGGTATGTTGCGGGATTAGTCATATAAATTAAAAATTAAAAATGCAAAATACAAAATAATTAAAAATGCGAAAATGCGGAATTACTGTTGGTTATAGGATTAGCAGGGAGTCACCATAGGTGCCGAAATTATATTTCTCCTTGATGGCTTCCTCGTAAGCGCGCATGACGTTTTCGTATCCGCCGAATGCTGCGACCATCATGAGCATCGTCGACAGTGGCAGGTGGAAGTTGGATACCAGCGCTGTAGGCACTCCGAAGTCGTAGGGTGGGGCAATGAATTTATTCTCCCATCCGGAGTATTCCTTGAGATGTCCGCCCATGGATTCTCCGGCAACCATGCCGCGGAGGACAGAGGTGCCGACGGCCAATACCTGATGCTCTGAATCCTTGGCGGTGTTGACCTGCTCCACGAGTTTGCGGTCTATGATTACTTCTTCAGAGTCAATCCGGTGCTTGGACAGGTCCTCAACGTCAATTTCGCGGAATGTACCTAATCCGGAGTGAACGGTCATGAATCCGATTTCGATACCTTTGATTTCCAGACGTTTCATCAGAAGGCGCGAATAATGAAGGCCTGCGCCGGGAGCTACTACAGCGCCTTCCTTGGTCGCATAAACCGTCTGGAAAGCTTCGGCGTCAATTTCTTCCGGTTCGCGGGTAATGTGTTCGGGCAGAGGAGTCTGACCTAATGCGTAGAGAGCCTGCTTGAATTCGTCGTGTGGTCCGTCATAAAGAAAACGGAGGGTGCGGCCGCGAGAGGTCGTGTTGTCAATAACTTCTGCCACAAGGCTCTCATCCTCACCGAAATAGAGCTTGTTACCAATACGGATTTTTCGAGCCGGCTCAACCAAGACATCCCAGAGTTTCAAGTCCGGATTAAGCTCGCGCAGCAGGAAGACTTCAATCTTGGCATTGGTGCGCTCCTTATTGCCGTAAAGGCGTGCGGGAAAGACTCTGGTGTCATTAAAGACCATCAGGTCTCCCTCATTGAAAAAGTCGATAATGTCCTTGAACAGATGGTGGGTAATCTTGCCGGTTTTGCGATTAAGAACCATCAGTTTGGCCTCATCACGCTCGGCCCGCGGATATTGGGCTATGAGCTCCTGAGGAAGGTTAAAGTTAAATTGCGACAGTTTCATATTTATGGTTTAAATTATTTGTTTTCAGGTATTTCAATTTCTATTTCGTTGAGAATGTCAAGCATTTCCGGAGCGCTCACGCAGTCGTAGATGCTCGTGTCGCCCACGCGTGTCCGCCTGAGCGCGGTCAAATGTCCGCCCACTCCCAATTCGGTTCCTAAGTCGCGGGCCAAGGAGCGGATGTAGGTTCCTTTGCCACACAAAACTCTGACCTTAACTTCCGGTAATCGGCAGCTCAGCAGTTCCAATTCGCTGATTTCTACGGGCTTTGACTTCAATTCCGGAGCTTCGCCGCGACGTGCGAACTTATAGGCGCGTTTGCCATCAATCTTTACAGCAGAGAAAACAGGAGGAACTTGCTCAATAACCCCGACAAATTTTTCCAAGGCTTTGCGCACGTCTGCCTCCGTCAGATGATCCGTAGGCGTCTCGGAATCGATAGCCGTCTCGAGGTCGTGGCTTGGAGTGGTCGCGCCCAGGCGGATTGTGGCCACATATTCCTTGCGCCCGCTTTGAAGTTCATTGATAAGTTTGGTGGCGCGCCCGGTGCATACGAGCATAACACCCGTGGCCAGCGGGTCAAGAGTCCCGGCGTGGCCTACCTTGAAGCGCTTGATTCCATGGCGGCGGCGCAACACTCCGCGGATTCGCTTGACGACGTCAAACGATGTCCAGTGCAGGGGCTTGTCGACCCGCAATATTTGTCCGCTGACAAAATCCATTTACCAGAGCAAACATAACGCACCGGCAGCGGCGCAATAAACGGCAAACCATACCAATTTGCCTTTTTTGACAATATTGATCATCCATTTGCACGCCAGGCAACCAACTATGAAGGACGCTAAGAAGCCTACGGCGACGGGCAGAAGACCAATGGACGCCTGAGCTGCTGCGTCAGCATCAGGGAATAGTAAATCTTTCAGGTCAAGGAGGCCTTCGCCAAGAATCGGGATGATGACCATCAGGAAAGAAAAGTTGGCAACCTTGGCGCGGTTGTCACCTAAGAGTATACCCGTAGCAATCGTGGTGCCCGAGCGGGAAAGGCCCGGAAGAACGGCCACGGCCTGTGAAAGACCGATAATGAAAGCATCGGTCCAGCTTATGTCGCGCCCCTGAGGTGCTTCGGGATTGCCTAAGGCTTCGCGCGTACGGGTAAAATATGCGAAACAGAGTAGGGCGGCAGTCACCATAAGGCAGATACCGACCACTGTCAAATTCCCGTCAAACAAAGACGAAAGTTCCTTTTTGAAGCAAACACCAACAATTCCGACCGGGATACACGAAAGCAGAATCTTGCAGACGTAATAGAAGTTATCATCGCGTTTAAATCCGAAAAAGGAAACCACCAACGGCCAGAACTCGCGCCAAAGTATAACTATGGTGCTGAGTACCGTGGCTACGTGGAGCATCATGCTGAACATCAGCGATGAGTCCGGGTCAAGGTCAAGACCCAAAATCTGCTTCATTATTTCCAAATGGCCGCTGGAGCTGATGGGAAGATACTCCGCAAGGCCCTGGACGATACCTAAGATGAGTGCGTCTATCCAATCCATATCCCGTTATTTTTTAGGACGATAAATAATGGCAAATGCCATGGACAGGAAACCGAGAAAGGAGAGTCCCGGCCCGATAACTATGCGACGTGTAGAGAAAATGTCCGGATTAAATCCGGTGGCATCAGTGCTCCCGCCGAGCATCAGCAGAAAGCCGATGATGATTGCCGCTCCGGCAATTGCCATCAAAATAAAGTTGGTCTTGACCAGGGGGAATTCTACGAAGGTCTCCGGGTCAAGTTGTGAATTCTTCTTGGATGATTGGTTTTTCATTGTCTGTTGGGGTGGGTAGTTAGAAAAGTTCGTCGTAGGAACGTGTCAGATAGCGTTGGGTGGCAAAAAGAGCTGCCGAAAAACAGAGTATGATTCCGGCTACCAACATGCCGCCGCAAACATTCAGTAGCATCCGTTCGGTCAGCACCGAACGCAGGGTGCCGTCAAGGCTCCAGATGTAGACATACATTCCGCCGAGAAGCGCCGATGCAATGACGGAGGCTATTAACGCCTGAAGCAGATTGCTGATCATGAACGGACGACGGATAAAGCCGCGCGACGCGCCGACGAGTTTCATCGTGTGAATCATGAACCGCCGCGAAAAGATAGTCAGGCGTATGGTGTTGTTAATCAATACGAACGAAATCGGAAGCAGCGCCAATGCCGCGATGGTCAGAACCCACATCAGCGTCGACATATTCCGGTTGACCTGCTCCGCGACTTCCGAATGGGCGTTGACCTCATAGACGTCTTCCATCTGCTGCAGCGGAAGCACTATGGCATCAAGGCTGTCAGGATTTGCATAAGCTGCTTTGACGTTGATTTCAAACTCCGGAAGGAAAGGATTGACGTCAAGAAGCTCCGTAAGGTTCTCGCCCATCTCCTCGCGCCACGTATCATTGGCCTGCTCAGGCGAAAAATACCGGAACGACGCAACGTAAGGCGCGTCCGTAAACAGTTGTTTGAACTCATTGACCCGGTCAAGTGAGGCCTGCTCGCCAAGAACCACGTCAAAACCCATATGTTCCTTAATGTCAGTAGTGATGCTTCGCGCGGAGAGTCCGAGCGATGCAACCATGCCGAGCAACAATAAAACCAGGGCTACGGAAATAGTTGCCGTAGCCTGAACGCTCAGCGACGAAAAACCTTTTCGCGATTTCATTCCGCAAAGGTACGAAAAAAAATGAAAAGTGGAAAGTGAATAATAAAAAATCTTATCAATTTTTTAGAATTCTCACCCTCTCCTCCCCATTTTTGCCATTTCATTTTTCATTTTTAATTTTTCAGTTTTCGTTTTTAATTCTATTTTGCATTTTTAATTTTGCATTCTTAAATTTTTTAGCTATCTTTGCACTCTAAAATCGAAATAAAAAATTTACTCAAAACATAACCAATGAACGTAAATCTTCAGAAAACCAACGCTGTTGACGGTAAGCTCACCGTTGAAGTCGTTGAAGCAGACTACAATGACAAAGTAGCCGCCGAACTCAAAAAGATTCGCCGCGACGCTAATATCCCCGGATTCCGCAAAGGCCAGGTCCCCATGTCAATTATTGTTAAGCGTTTCAAAAAGCAAGTAACCTCTGACGTTATCAACCAGGAAGTTTACGAAGCAGTAATCAAATATCTGCGCGAAAACAAAATTGATATCCTCGGCGAACCGCTCCCCGTAAATGTTACCGAGCTTGACCTTGACAACAAGACCGACTATACTTTCGAATACGAACTTGGCTTCTCTCCCGAAATCAATGTTGAACTCAACAAGGAAATCCACCTCCCTTACTATCGCATTGAAGTTACCGATGAAATGGTCAAGGAGCAGGATCAGGCTCTCAGCGGTCGCTTCGGCTCTCAAGAACCAATCGAAACCTACGAGGGCCGCGCGCTTATCAAGGGTAACATCAAGGAACTCGGCAAGGAAGAAGGTTATGTTCAGGCCGAAGGCGTTATCGTTGCTCCCTGGACCTTCAAAAATGAAGATGAAGCCAAGAAGTTTGAAGGCGCTAAGGCCGGCAGCGTGATTGTCTACAATCCCTGGACCGCCACTGAAGGCAATGCTGCTGAAATTGCCGCTATGCTTAACGTCAAGAAGGAAGAGGCTGAAAACCTCAAGGGCGACTTCGAACTTACAATCACTGAAATCACCGGTCTAAAGCCCGCCGAACATAACGAAGAATTCTTCAAGCAGTGTTTCGGCGCTGATTGCACCACCGAGGAGCAATACATTGAAAACATCAAGAAGAGCATCGCCGCTCAGCTCCTTCCCAACTCTGCCGCTCTCTTCGAACGCCAGACCCGCAAGAGCCTCCTCGAAAAATACGGCAACTTCGAACTCCCCGTTGAATTCCTCAAAAAATGGCTCGTGCGCCGCAACAGCGAACTTACCGAGGAAAACATCAATGAAGAATTCGCCAAGTCCGAACCCTTCATGAAGTGGGAAATCCTCAGCGGTAAGATCGCTCAGCAACTTGACGTGAAAGTGACCGAAGAGGACCTCATGAACTTCGCCGTTCATGCTGCCGCACGCCAGTTCGCTCAATATGGCATGGCCAACCTCGACGAAGCTATTCTTAAGAATTACGCCGAATCGCTCCTGAAGGACGAAAACAACCGTCGCTACATCGTTGAGCAGGTTTCTAACGCAAACCTATTCGAAGCAATCGGTAACGCAGTCACCATTGATGACCACACCGTTTCTCTCGACGAGTTCAAGACCCTCCTCGAAGAAGCAAGCAAATAAGAAATCCACTATTTCCGATAAGAGCTGCGTCATGACATCGGCGCAGCTCTGCTTTTTTTTTACGATTCTCGAAAAAAACTCCATAACAATTGAAATGAAGGTTTTTAAGGTTAATCTGTTAGTCCAGATTTTAGTGGCTATTGCGTTGGGCGTCGGCTGCGGAATGTTTTTCCCTCAGTGGCTCGGTCGCGGATTCATCACGTTTAATGCCATTTTCTCTCAGTTCCTTTCGTTTTTGATTCCGCTGATTATTGTCGGATTTGTGGCTCCGGCCATTGCCGACATCGGGCGCGGCGCCGGTAAGATTCTTCTTGTGACTGCACTTCTCGCTTATGCGTTTACAACTATCTCAGGACTGCTGAGTTTCACTATCAGTGATTCACTTTTCCCCCGGCTGATTTCCCCCGGCTCGCTCGGTGAAGTCCCCGAAGACGCTGCCCTTCAGCCCTACTTTACCATTGAAATGCCCCCGCTCATGTCCGTAATGTCGGCCTTGGTCTTCGCTTTCATGATGGGCATCTGCATGGCCTCGCTCAAATCTGACGCCCTGCGTCGCGGATTCGGTGAATTCCTGGAAATAGTGACCATGACGATTCAAAAGGTCATCATACCCCTCCTTCCGCTTTATATCTTCGGTATTTTCCTGAATATGACCGTCAGCGGCCAGGTTGCCACGATGCTCAGTGCCTTCGCGCGAATCATCCTGATAATCTTCGCCATGAGCGTACTACTCCTTATCGGGCAATACAGTGTTGCCGCCATCTTCGTGCGTCGAAATCCGCTGAAAATGCTCTGGACCATGCTCCCGGCTTATTTTACCGCCTTGGGTACTCAGTCATCTGCGGCCACCATTCCCGTAACCTTGCGTCAGACTCTTAAAATCGGGGTCAGCCGTGAAATTGCCGGATTCGTGGTCCCTCTGTGTGCCACTATCCACATGTCCGGCTCGGCTCTGAAAATAGTCGCATGCGCCGTCGCCCTGATGTTGATGCAGGGGATTCCTTATTCCGCACCTATGTTCATCGGCTTCTGCTGCATGTTAGGAATCTCTATCGTCGCCGCTCCCGGCGTGCCCGGCGGTGCCATCATGGCCTCCCTCGGGCTGTTGAGCTCTATGCTCGGATTCAGCGAAGCTGACCAGGCGCTAATGATTGCCCTCTATATTGCCATGGACTCCTTCGGTACAGCATGTAACGTTACCGGCGACGGTTCCATCGCCCTTATTATCAACAAGTTCTTCGGTAAAGAAGCTTAATCCGACAGTGGGGTCAGTTCTCCCGTGGTCGAATCCATGATGTAGCCGCAGACGTTGACGTCCTTGGCCATCAGTGGATGGTTCTTAATTAGGTCTACGGTTTCGCGGACGGCATCCGCCGTATCCGTAAATCCGTGAAGCCAACTGTTGAGGTCTATGCCGCAATGCCGCATCAGTGAAATATGTTCCTCATCAACTCCCCGGGCTCTCATCAGTTCAAGCATCTCCTCGGCGTCCATTCCCTGAACACCACATCCCGTATGGCCGATGACCATAATCTCGTTTACCCCTAATTCATAGACGGCAACCAAAAGCGAACGCATCGTCGAATCAAACGGGTTGGTAATTGTGCCTCCGGCGTTTTTTATCATCTTGACGTCGCCATTCTTGATTCCCAAGGCCGCCGGAAGGAGCTCCACGAGCCGGGTGTCCATACAGGTGACTATGGCGATCTTCTTATCCGGATATTTCGATGTCTCGAAGGTGCGATAGGCTTCTGAAGCCACAAATTCGCGATTATGTTTTAGGATTTCTTCTATCATATCCGCAAAGTTACGAAAAAATTGCGTAACTTTGTGCTCGGAAATAAACTTTTTAATTATCCGTTATGAAAGCTACTGAAGTTATTGATGAGCTTAAGCGCAGATTTCCTAATGAGCCTGAGTATATCCAGGCCGTGGAGGAAGTCGTCAGCTCAATTGAGGATGTCTATAACGAGCATCCCGAGTTTGAACGTTACAATCTGATTGAGCGCCTATGTATCCCTGACCGTATTTTCTCATTCCGCGTAAGCTGGGTCGATGATTCCGGCAAGGTCCGGAACAACATGGGCTATCGTATTCAACACAATAATGCCATTGGTCCATACAAGGGCGGCATCCGTTTTCACTCCTCCGTCAATCAGTCAATCCTGAAGTTCCTCGCTTTTGAGCAGACCTTCAAAAACTCGCTGACAACCCTCGCTATGGGAGGCGCAAAAGGCGGCTCCGATTTCTCGCCTAGAGGAAAGAGTGACATGGAAGTGATGCGCTTCTGTCAGGCTTTCATCGCCGAACTCTGGCGTCAGATCGGTCCTGACACTGACGTCCCTGCCGGCGACATCGGTGTCGGTGGTCGCGAAGTCGGCTATATGTATGGCTATTATAAGAAGATGGCCCGCGAATTTACCGGCACCTTCACCGGTAAGGGACGCGAATTCGGTGGCTCACTCATCCGCCCCGAAGCAACCGGCTACGGCAACTGCTACTTCCTGCTAAATATGCTTGCTACCCGAGGCATCGACATCAAGGGTAAGCGCGTGGCCATCTCCGGCTCCGGTAACGTCGCTACCTACACGGCCCAAAAGCTCCAGCAGTTAGGCGCCGTTGTGGTCAGCCTCAGCGATAGCGACGGCTCGATTTATGCGCCTGATGGCCTGACCCATGAACAGTTGGAATTCGTCTTCGAACTTAAAAACGTCATGCGCGGACGCATCCGTGAAGTCGCCGAGGAATATCCCGAATCGGTTCAATATTTCCCCGGAGAGCGCCCCTGGCACATTGCCAAGTGTGATATCGCCATGCCCTCCGCCACTCAGAATGAGATTGACGGTGACGATGCCCGTGCCCTCTTGGCTCAAGGAGTAATTGCCGTCAGTGAAGGCGCCAACATGCCCTCCACCCCTGAGGCAATCAAGGAGTTCCTCGCAGCCAAGATTCTCTATGCTCCCGGCAAAGCTGCAAACGCCGGCGGGGTAGCCGTCAGCGGTCTTGAAATGGCCCAGAATTCTCAGAAGCTTTCTTGGAGCGCCGAGCAAGTTGACACCAAACTCAAGGAAATTATGGCTCAGATCCATAAGTCATGTGAGGAATTCGGCAAGGAGCCTGACGGATTTATCAACTATGTCAAAGGCGCCAACGTCGCCGGCTTCATGAAAGTAGCCCGCGCTATGATGGCCCAGGGCATCTTGTAAATACAAAACAAATAATTGAATACAAAATAATAAAGTACAAAATAAAAAAATCAGCGCGACCCATCTGAACGGCCGCGCTGATTTTATTGTCTTGTATTTTGTACTTTGTGTTTTGTATTTTGTACTTTGTATTTTGTATTTATTACTTATTTCTTGTAAAGGTCATCCCACCAGCTGGAGTCGCCTTTGAGCCATTTTTCAAACCAGGCCATGATTGAGTTTTGCCAAAGGATTCGCTTCGGATAGTCGGCAATGAAGTGGTTCTCGCCGTCAACACTGATAAATTCAACGTCTTTTCCCAGGATTTTCAGGGCGTTGAAAAGCTGGATACTTTCGCCGATTGGCACGTTAGTGTCTGCCGTACCGTGAAGGAGCAAGAGCGGGGTATTGATCTTGTCGGCATTGAAAAGCGAACCCTGCTTGGTGAAGAGTTCGGGATTGCTCCAGGGGTAAGAATCGGCGGCCGCAACGCTGTTATAGCTGTAGCCCCAATATCCTTCGCCCCAATAGGAGGTGACGTTGGAAATACCGGCATGACTGACTGCGGCAGCAAACATCGGGGTCAAGGTCTGAAGATACTGCGTCATAAAGCCGCCGTAACTTGCACCGAGACAGCCGATTTTCTCTGAGTCAACAAACGGGTGAGCCTCACAGAATTTCTGTACGCCTTCAATAATATCATCGGCTGTCTGCTTGCCCCAGGCATTGACGTGGCGGGCTGAAAACTCCTGACCATATCCCGTGGTGCCCGAAGGATTGATTACGTAGACCACATAGTCTCGCGATGCGAAAAGTTGCGGCGTATAGGGCTGGGTGATAGTGCTCTGCGTGGGCGACGTACCGCCGTAGTAGTAGACGATTAGCGGATACTTCTTATTGGGGTCAAAATCCGGAGGCAGACACATCATGCCGTCTATCACCGTGCCATCCTTAGCCGTGAACTTCCAAGGCTCGACCTTGCCGAGATTAACCTGTGCCAAGTCATCGGCACGCGGATCGGCCAAGAGCGTGTTGCGTCCCTTCTTCAAATCAAGGATATAAGCCTTTCCGGCATATTCATAACCCTGGCCGAAGTATGCCAGGCGAGCATCCGAAAGGTCACCCATCGTGGCGCCGTTGACGACTGCCACTTCCTGAGGCAGACGCTTGAACTCGCCCGAGCGGGGATTGAGGCTCCAAAGCGTGCGTCCGAAGCCCTCTTCGGCAATCATGTATACCAGGTTGTCGGCATGATTCCAGCTAAGTATCTGCTGAATACTCGGATCAAAGTCGCGGCTCAGGGCCTTGACTGCCTTAGTGTCAATGGTCATGACGTATGCCTGAATATCAAAATCGTTGGCAATCGGGTGGTTGCCGCAATTCTTGCCTAACTCATTGAAGGCTGAGGGAGAGCCCCAGAAAAGGATCTCTTTACCGTTCGGGCTGTAAATGCCGCCATTGATGAATGAAGGCTGACGGGCCACTAAGGTATCCGCCTTCATCGTCTGCAGGTCAAGCTCATAGATGGTCTGTTCATAGAAGGGGCGAACCTGCGGGTTCTGGCCGGAAGACATGACCAGCAGTCGGTTGCCGTCGGCGGAGATGTCCATCAGGGATGTCGTATGATTGCCGAAAGTCAGAGTGCGGGTCATGCCTGTTTTGGGGTCAAACTGGCGCAGCATGTAAGTGGTGCGATTGCCGGGCATGCGGTCATCGGGGGTGCGATAGCGGCGCAGGGGACCCTGTTCCTGGGTGCCGTTGTCAACCAGGGTGTAGATGAAATAGTCCTCGTTGGGGCTCCAGGTGAAGTTATCCGTGGGGATTGCTTCGGCATAAAGGGTCTGGGCCCCGGTCTGCGGGTCGACGAGGAAGAGGTCGAATCCATCGGCGGCTGCCGTAGTGTAATATAGGCGTGAACCCTTGGGCATCCATTTAACGTTGCCGGGGAGCGATGAATTGATTTCTTTGCCCGTCTTGAGGTCCGTCAGTGTTGACCATACTCTCCAGCGCTGGGCGTTGTAGTAATTATAATAGTTGGTAATCAAATATTTGCCGTCAGGGCTCATTGAAAGTCCGCTGACGCGGTTGCCATATTGAGTGTCGTCAAGGGCAAAGCGGCGCTGCATGTCGGCTCCGGATGCGTATTCGCCATCGCCTTCCACTGTTACCTGAATCGTAGGAGCAGCAATGGAATCCTCTGCCATGTTCAAGGCTTTGATTGTCAGCGTGACGTCATGTTTGGGCTCAAGGCGGAGCGACGCCGTAGCCGTTGATGAGCCGTCGATGGAGTCCTTCTGCGCGGTGAGCTTTGAAGCCACTTCATTGCCGTCAACATAGACCTTAAAAGGAACCTGCGACGTCACTTTCAGCGTTGGCTTGGCGAATCGGGCCGAGCGGAGTTGAGTCTGGAGCAATTGAAGTGTTCCTTTTTCGGGACTCAGAGTGACCACTCCTGCGGTGTCAGCCTCAACGATGGCGCCATTGACTTTAGCGCGAACCGGATTGTCAAGCAGCGAAGTCAAAGCAAATTTTTCACCGGAAGAATTAACCGAGTCATTCATGAAAGGGGCCGCGACCTTAATCGGCGAGGACGCACGCCATTGCGTGACGGAATAGTCCGCCCGCACACTCATCGCCGCCATCACGGCAGCAAAAAATATCATCTTGCGCATCAATTTTGATTAGTTTAAGGATTTTGACGTGCAAATTTAACAAAAATCCCCGAATCCTGCAACCTCCTCGCCAATTATGCTATTCACATTATGCGATTTGCATAATTCGTTTTTTTTTCTTAACTTTGCGTTCAATTATGGAAAATCCGCGTAATCCGTTCATATTGGGCCATAAACTCCAACGCCCATACTTTTGTGATCGTTTCGAGGAGCAAAAGTTATTAACTTCGGCCGTTGTTAATGGCCGAAATGTAGTACTCATTTCTCCCCGAAGAATGGGCAAAACCTCCCTGGTTTACCTTTCTATTAATGATTCTGACGAGATTAAAGATACTTATTTAACTTTTTTCTTTGATATACTTCAAACAAATTCTTTAGCTGAGTTCACTTATTTGTTAGGCAGAACCGTTTTCGATACCTTAGCCTCGCGTGGACTCTCAAAGGTTAAAGAGTTCATTGCGGCACTTAAGTCTGTCAAGGGGTCTTTTGGATTTGATGCTTTGAGCGGAACTCCTACTTTTAATCTCCAATTGGGAGACTTGAAGTACCCTGAATATACGCTGGAGGAGATTTTCGGCTATATTGAAAACAGTCCAAAACCTGTGATTATGGTTATTGATGAATTTCAGCAGATAACTAAATATCCCGAAAAAAACACTGAGGCACTTTTGCGTTCCCACATTCAGCAGCTTACCAATGTATCATTCATCTTTGCCGGAAGTGAGCAGTCAATCCTTAGAGAGATGTTCTTATCCTCAAAACGCCCTTTTTATAACTCAACTGAAGTTATGCATCTCAATCCTATTCCGGAGGATTTATACGTGGAATTTGCTCAGCAGATGTTCGCCTCCCGAGAGCGCCAAGTCGAGTCCGAACCTATTCGAATGTCATTTCGGCTTTTTGATGGTAACACATTCTATTTGCAGCGTACAATGAATGGCGCGTTTGCCGATACTCTCCGTGGTGAAACTTGCGGTTATGAGACGATCAGACGCTCGATTAAGGCTATGTTAGCAGCTAATGAGGTCGTTTATCAGGAAATGTTGTCTAATGTCAGCATTAGCCAAAAGATGACGCTTTATGCAATTGCTCAAGAGCGCATTGTAGCCGGCCCTACTTCCGGCGCTTTCATTAAAAAATATTCGCTATCGTCGGCCAGTGCGGTCCAAAGCGCTTTGTTAAAGTTATCCAAGTTCGGAATTATTGTAAAGACCCCAAACGGATATACGCTGACTGATCCTCTTCTACGAATCTTTATCAACAGTCTTTTCTCCTCCCCTGAGATCTGAATAAATAATGCTCATAAATAATTACTATTTTTTTGTGAGGTTCAGGTGGTAGCGGACGCGGAACAGGACGTAACTGGAGATGGTGTTGGTCCAGACTTCCATGCGACCCATATTATCGGCATAGTACCGGACGTTTGAACGTTGATGTAACAGGTCGTAGCCATCCAAAGTAAATGTTAGTCCGGTTTTCTTCCAATGCCAGGACGCTGAGGCATTCCAGATATATTCCGCCTTGTTGAGATTGGGGTCATTGTATCCGCTGCGTTGATTCACGTTGAAGTTTGTGGAGAGTACAATATTCTTGGGTAGCGAGAATGAACCGCTTAGAGTGTAAACTAAATCCGCTGAGGAAAATGGAGTGTAATATTCGGCCTCGCCGGTATATCGACGCCAGTTGCCATTAAATGACAGTGAGATATTGTGAGCGAAGTTATGAAAATTGAGTTTGATTTTTGCGTTCGGCGAAAGGCTGCGGTTATAAACAAATGTTGGAAGCGGTTTTGAGAAAATATCATTTGAGGTAAACATATCTACCATACGCCGCTCTGCGCATTTGATATTTAAATCGTATGTTATCATGGCGGTTCTTCCTCCGTTCCATCTCGCTATCGGGCCGTCGGTGTGAAAAGTAATTGTTTGCGTGCGATTGCCGTTGACGTTATACTTCGAAGACGTTCTTACGCCTGTTTCCGGATTATACACAGTCCCGGACGTAATAGCGTCGGTAATAAAACTATATTGGTATTCGAGCGAATGAGTACGTTTATTCCTCCCGCTATTATGAATACTAAACCAAACGCCGCCGGTATGGGAATAAGCATTACGTAGATTTGGATTCCCTCGGGTAATATAGAGAGGATTCGTATTGTCCGTGACGTTAATTAAGTTAGTCATGGATAAATATGACGGAGTCGAGTTCCAACTCAGACCAAGTGCATAATCCATCTCCTTCTTCCCTTGCTCTGCAATGAAGTTAACATACCCGTTGATAGCCGGAAGAACACTATGGCGCACGGCAAGAGTATCCAGTCCATGTTTCATATAATTTAGATTGCGTTCATTGATTCGCAATGAGGGATTGATTGAATAAACAATGCCTCCGTGACCTTCCTTATCAAAATCCGGGTTGCCAATACGCCCGTTGGAAGTCAGATAAATCGAGTGTTCATTGCTCCACGCTTGTGACCGATGGCTGTTTTGCAAGTCAAGAACGTCATCCAATAAGGACCCGGAAATTGGTAATTCTCCGAACTTAATGTCCAACAAGTTTTCATCACCGAGTTCGTTCAACAGGTACCGAGACATAGTGCTCTCATTTCGCTTATGCTCATATTGATATTTTAACGAAGTGTTGAAATTCCCCTTAATATTTATCGCATACTTCGCAGAGGCGTTCACAGTTCCATTGAATGTTGGTTCGCGATTTGTATACGAATATATATTATCAGCAGGTGCCGGATTATCCCCAAAGTTAATGACGTCTTGAGCGTATGATTTGCTGACTACCCGGTTATAATCCCCTCGCAAGTCAAATGTCAAACTATGTATAAACCCGGCCTCCTTTGGTTGCGGAAGTTTTACCGTTGTTGACGCTGCAAGTGAGCCCATCAATGAGTTTTCATTTTCCTTCTCTCTACTGAGACTGCGGTTAATCAGACTGCGAAAAATCGTCGAATCATCTCCTGAATAAACGAATTCAATATCGTTGGCCGATAGATCAGACATATATCTGTCTAACGTAATCTTGACATTTTTACCTGACGTCGAATTCTTAGAGTAGTTAAACGCCGGTGCCAATGAAAAGGTAACGACCTTTGATGGAGTTATATCAAGGGTGTGATTAGTATTTATCTTAAAACTCTTGTCCTGACCATTATAAAAACGTGTCTCATAAGTGTCGCCGGTAGAAAGATAATTGGTTCGCTCACTTCCACTTCGCGATATTACATCTGACGACAACACCTCGACTGTCCCGCGGATTTTCCGAGTTCGAACCCCCTGATTCCAGTCATACTGATATGACAAGCCGCCTGATAAATAAGACGACTCATCAGTACCGGTATCATCCATTTGCCATACAGAGTTCTGTCCCGGGTTACTCCTTCCGGATAAATTATTGGCATTAAAGAACGCCGATAAGGCCCATGTCTTAGTAAACCCGAGCAGGAATGCTCTGCCTAAATATCTGTTTGAGGAACCATATCCCGCATCAATATTCACCCATTTACCCATAGCGAACTCCTTCTTTAGAATCACATCCATTACCAATGGCTTTTCATCTGATTGCTGCTCACTATATCCTAAAAACTTCTCTCTTTGAGTCGTTTGCTCGAATACTTTAATTTTGTTCACTGTATACGCACCAAGATTCTCCAGCAGAGTGCGAGGGTTGCCATCAAATAATTGTCGACCTTCCAACTGCAGACTGCTTACGCGTCGCCCCTTACACCAAATTACGCCATTACTGTCAATACGCACGCCATCCAATTTGCGAATCAGATCATCAAGCATAGACCCGTCAGGCAACAAAAAAGCGTCGGCATTATATACCAAGGTATCACCCTTATAATATAACCGGATTTTAGTTGCCTCTACCGTAACCTCTTTTAACTGCTTGGGTATTCGCTGCACCCCAACCTCCCCAAGATAAGTCATTTTAAATTTTTCTTGCGTTTCCGGCAAAATAACCGGCAATAAACGTGTATTATAGCCCGGAGCGTCAATCATAATATGGTATTCTACCTCCTTTTTCGGCAAGTTAATCGTTCCTCTCTTGTGAGGATTACTTTCACCCTGCCTGCTATGTTCAACATAATGCCCTTCCTCAACTACCACTGAGTCTCCCGGCAGAAACGCAAGAATTTCACATTCCGGCAATGCCAATCGCGTAATTGAATCTACAGGCGTAAACGTCACCATATACTGTGCGTTGCCTTTCAAGGCAAAACAAATAAAACATACCACCATGAGCGCAAAACGATGAAATTTTCTCGTTGTTTTACGCTCATACATTGGAGATAGTAAGTTATTTCTCATTTCATGGAGATTTTTTACTTAATTCAAGGTTATTTGGAGGCATTGAATTGATAGATGATGCGGAGCATAACGTAGCGGGGAATGGTGTTGTCCCAACTTTCCGTGCGCCCTTGGGCATTGATTACATAGCTTATGCGCGAAATTTGGTGAAGTAAGTCGTAGCCATCCAATATAAAGCGCAAGCCGGGACGTGTCCAGTGCCATTGCGCTCCGGCATTGAGTATCCATTCGTTAGTATTTAGATGAGCATCGGCATAGCCCCGTCGGGTATTCAGCGCAAGATCGGTTGTCAGCGATAAATTATGCGGCATTTTGAACTGCAACCCCATCTTGTAGGTCATGTCAATGGCTGTAAACGGGATGAAGTCTTCGCCTCTGCTTTTAAAGTGAGATACATTAGAGTTAACCTCGGGTGAAAGTTCAAGCCATTTCCAAGGATTATAAGACGCTTTTAATGATCCGGTGTAACTGTTGTTATAAACAAACTCCTGCATGGGCGTGAAAGAGTCGGAATCAGCAGTAGAGGTGCCTACCATATCCGCGTTGCGTTTGTTTGCATATTCATTTGACCATCGGATATCCCAAGAGTCTCCATAGAACCAACTGAAAAGCCCAATGTTGAAGTGGCGCGTACCGTCGACGTTATATTGGCTGTGGCGTCGCACTCCGGTTTCGGGGTTGTAGACCCAGCCGTTAACTATGTCATTATCAATCGTTGTGTAGCGGATTGTGAGATAGTTCATCAGGTTGTAGGCAGGTGTAATCAATTCAAAGGAAGGCTTTAATTCTATAGAGTTGTTGCGCGGATTGCTCAGATTTGGGTTACCGCGGTGGATATTCAGAGGGTCTGCATCTGTTACCACATCAATCAGATATGCCATATCGAGCGGCCGGACGATGGAGGATGCTTTCAGCGATATTGATAACTTGTTACGTCCGTGGGGAGTCAGTTTGTAGTCAAGCGTAAAGTTGTTTAATGACAAAAACGTTTCCTTGCGTATCGGATTCAGAGCGTCCGCTTCGGGGCGCATAAACTCGTATGACCTGTTCAAGAATGTGATTGAAGGACTTATCTTTATTTCCAATTGCCCTTTACCGCCATCAGCCATTGAAGGATAGCCCCAACGCGCTCCCGCATCGAGATATATTTTAGATTTGCCATCATTCTGTTTGCTTTTGGAACTGTTGGTCGGGTCGAGCGCATATTCCGGTAATAGGAATCGGAAGTCGGTGTTGCGGTCCCAGACGTGGTCGTGGATTACGCCTACCGAGAGTGAATAGTTACGCGGGAAGCGGAGACTATATCTTAAATTACCTCCGGAATATACTTTATAGGCCGGATATGCCTGTCGGCGAGCTTGTTCCGACTGGATTTCATCAGGATCCGAGCCATAGTCTATGCGATAGAACGAGTCAAATCTGCCATGAGAGCGGGTGTAGTCTCCGCTGGCATATACCGACAGATTCTGTTTTGTTTCTCCAAGGTCGGGGAGGCGCACCAAAGCATTCATGTTCAGCCCTCCTTTAAGATTATGGGATAATGAGGACGCGGTGCGCAGAGAGCGGTTCACTAAATTATGGTCGGTCGCGCGGCTCACTTCCGAGTCGCTATTTGATTTTGTGCGTGAGTTGCCGTAATCAAAGTTCGCGTTAATAGAGAGTTGCCAAATGTTAAACTGACGCATATATCGATGCGAGGTGTTCAATTTTAGCGCGCGGTTCCAATTTCTTGATGATGAGGTTGAAACGTTGTCGCCTTCAGGCAGGAAAAGGATTCCTTGGCTTCCGCTGCGGGCATCCGTAGTGGTGCGGGTCACTTCAATGTTTCCTCGCAATGACTCCTGTCGTTTCGAACTGTTCAGCGAATAATTCATGCCTCCGCCAATATATGATGCCACACCGGTTCGAGAGATCTGACCTGTATTCCATACATCGGTATTGCTCCAGGGCAGACGCTGAGTAGAGAGGTTATTTGCGTTGAAATAAGCCGCAACGGCGGATGTCGAAGTGAATGTTGTTGCGAAGAGTCGCCCTAAATAGCGGTTTTCAGTACCATAACCACCCTCGGCAAGGACTGAGGTCGCGCCCATATACTGCTTTTTGAGGTTGACGTCCATAACGTACTCTTTGTCATCGGAATATCCCAACAGAGAGGCTGATTCCGAGTCCTTTTCATATACTTTGATGTTCTTGACAGTATATGCCGCTAAGTTGTTAAGCATGATACTCGGGTCATTGTCAAAGAGTTTTCGCCCGTTCAAAAGCAGGCTCTCAACTTTCTTTCCGTTATGGAAAATCTGACCGTCGGATTTTAGTTCCACTCCGGGCAGTTGCTTGACCAGGGCATCAAGCATTGAACCCTCCGGCAGAATAAATGCATCGGCATTGTATATCATGGTGTCTCCATCAAAAAACACCTTGATTTTTGTGGCAACTACCGATATTTCATCGAGTTGCTTAGGTATTCGCTCCAACTTGATTTTCCCCAGATCAACGTCTGTTTCCTTTGTGCTTGCAGTCAGTTTCATTGAGCGCGGAATATATCCCTCGGCATCGATTGTCATGTCATAAACTTCATTGCGATGGGGAAGGGTGAATGTGCGGTATATTATCGTGTTATTGTAACCATCGCTGGAATACATGGTCCCTCGTGAGAGTGTGGCGCTTTCATTGGTGTTTTCTTTAAAGACAAACAAATTCACTTTTTCCGGAGCAATAGTCAGGCCGGTTAAAGAATCACAAACGTTTACTTTATAGCTGATTTGGGCAGCCGCAGCAAAACATATTTGCATACAAACGACTATAAGAAAGCACTTTACGATTCGTTTACTCATTGCGGGATGAATTTTGCGGTTAAAATGGATGAATATTCCCAATCTTCAGAACTATGGAAGATTACCCGGCAAAGTTAAGTAATATTTTTCAAAGTAACAACATTTACCCCCCCCAATTGTTAAATATTGTTAAACAAAAAAACGCAGCTACTTGAAAATCAGGCAGCTGCGTCATCCGTTGTGTTGTCTTACCAGGATTCGAACCTGGACTGAAGGAATAGACTTGTTAGTGCTGATATATAATGATTTAGGTTGTTTAAAAAGTACGATGTAAAGGATTTGTAAAGGAAAACCTAAAGCTTTACATTAGGTTTTGTTTGAGATACTTTTCCACGGACTCAATCATCAGGAGCGCTTTGGGGTTGTCCTTGACGATTTCGCCCAGCCGTCCAAGCAGTTTCACTGCATCGTTGGCGTCTCGGCAGCGGGGGCGGCGTCTCGGAGGCACGGATTCCCTGAGTTGGCGGGCGGCGGCCTCAATGCTCAGTCCACGTTCTTTGAGCAAAGCCTTGATTTTGCGGGCTGTCTCCAAGTCCTCGGGAGTGTAGCGCCGTTGACCGCTGGGGGTGCGCTGGGGGCTGAACGATTCAATCTCGCTCTCCCACCAGCGCAATGTGGTAACAGGGACTTCAAGTATGGCCGCGACATCTTTTATTTTGTAACAGACCTTGCCCATGGATTGGATTTGATTTTCACGTATTCATAGGCATAGCCCTCGCCAATCTCTCCATTTACTAAAATACAACGCTTAAGTTGTAGAACGCCTTCTTTGTTTAAGTAGCCTTCATCCCATTCCGAATTGTTATATGTGTGGATATAAATATACTCTTTGCCCGATGCGTCATATTTGATTTCGTATGTGTAATATGAAAAACTCATTCCTTTCAATTCTCCGTTAACCAGACCAACATTTTGATATGTAATAGTATAATCATTATTAATTTCGTATATATAATGTCGTTCAGAGGTATATCCCCATGCGTCTGTCTGAATTTCTGTATGATCCCAAATGCCGACAAAGGCATTGTTTGTCAGCTCGGGCTCGTTCTTATCCTCGCACGCCGAGAACGTCAGCAGCGTTGCGAGCAGCAGGGTCAGTGATAGTAGTTTTTTCATTGTTGAAAGCAGTTTGTTAATTAATCAGCGTTGTTTATCTTTTGAAGTCCATTTTGGGGGGTATTATCATCACTTTTATTTGGTTTGTTTGTTACAAATACAGTGACAAGACCTAACAACGTACCTCCACCAAGCCCACCCGCAAGCCATTCGTGATTATACATGCCGAGAAGCACAGCGGCTCCGAGAAAGAACAATGACACAATTAACCCAAAAGTCTGCCCGCGCTTTGATTCAGCAATAGAGCCATCAACAATCTTGTCTTCGCATTTTATCCGATGGTCAAGTTGCTGCTCGGCCATACTAACCATACGCTCCGCAAAACCGGGCTGAATGTTTTCGTATTTCTGCAATAATTCAGGGTGTGGTATCGGACCTTTAAAGGATTCTTGTTTTATTGCCTGAATAACCATGCCCCGTTGTTTCGGAGCAAGACCGTTGAGAATCTCGTTAAGACCTGGGTTGATTACCTCGGGGTTGATTACCTCGGGGTTAAGCACACGCTCTGTTTCAAGATGCTGTACTTTTTTTGCTCTTTTGTCTTTAACTTTTAGTTGCTTTGTCATCGTTCAATGAATGTGTATAGTTGTCTCTTTCTTTGTCATATGCCGACCATAATTCGCAGCCCACTACCTCCCAGTCTTCACGTATCCGCTTTGCATCAGTTTCTGCGGTTCCAAGTGAGATACGGGTGTTCCTACCTTGCAGCGATATAACGCTCCCCACGCCCATAGAGAATGAGCGTTTCAGTCTGGCCAAAATGGCTTTTCTGTCGGAGAAATTACACTTCATTGTCTGAATCTTAATTTCCAATATCAACATACAAAGATAGTAATTTGTTGTGAATTATACATTATTTAACGCTGAGAATCTTTTCGGATTACCGTTTATAGTGGGTCAATGTTGTGCCCTCATTCGTTATTATAGTCAAAGTGTTCCCTTTTAACACCGCTGACAATTTAGAGGTTTGGCCGTTTGCTGTTAAAGATAGTTCATTTCCGTTGTATGAATACTTATAACTGTTCTCTCTTGACTCTATGACCTTGCCGTTGAGTTTTGAGTAAATAGTCCACGTGCAATTGCCGGTGTTTTTGAACGCCCATATGGATTCTATCGAGACGGTCATATTGAGGTTTTCGTTAGTCGTAGACCTTTCGGCAACCCAAGTTCCGACAAGTTTAGAACTGTAATCAACCGGCTCGTCTTTGTCATTGCATCCGGTCAGTACAGCCACCATCGGCAGCAGCATCAGAATCAATGTGAGTAACTTTTTCATGATTGGTTTATTTGGTTTATTGTTGTTAGTTATTTTATGTTTCGGGTTGGTTGGTTTTGGGCGGGGTTAATCTTTAAGAAGTTCAAGAAAAATGTCGTTAACGCCTTGGTGTTTTGCTTTAGTTTCGTCTGAATAGGTTAGATATTCCGAGTACAATTTTACTATCGCGTTTTTGTCACATTTTTTCTTGATAAGTTCAATCGCCTTTTTGCGTTCATCGTCGCTAAAAGCATTATAATATCTCAATAGCCCAAATGCAGTTTCTCTTGAAAACAATCCGGCAGCGAGGTTTTCCGCTTTACATTCTCCATAAATACGTAACGCCTCGCTCAAATTGTCAATATCTTCTTTATGTGCAGAAATACACAAAGGAACAACAAGCATGATTTCCGTAAGTGTATCCATACGTATTTTTATCATGTTTGTTTCAATGCTGTGGATCTTAGTGGCGATTTCGATTTTATGCGATTTAATTATTTCCTCGAACTCATCTTTTGTCGTTTCAAATGATTTTAGTTCCTCTCTTGTTTTAATTGTACTAAGAATTTGCCACCCAACAAGGAGAGTGACTATCACTGAAAATATTGCTACAATTAGTCCAAGATAGTCAACTCCAAGGTCAACAAGTTTGTGGGAATTATCATCATAATACTTTTGTATTCGTGGCAAGCCTACTGCAAGATAATGAATAATTACTCCCAAACAAAATGTAATAGCAATATAGGCAATTATCGCTACATAAGTTTTAATGCCGTGTACGTCAATAGAAACCTGAGACTTATCCGTTAGCCGTTCAATTTTTGAATTTAATTCTTTAATGCTTTTATTGTAATTTCGCATTTGACTTATAAATGCGACACATACACCGAGAAGTATTGCCAATGCGATGACAACCCAAAACCAATGCGATGTAAGATTGTTACCCATATTATTGAAATTTAAGTTTAGCAGCCATGCGGATATTTCATGTCTTAATGTATATACAATGATACATACAGATGCAGAAAATGTTACTATAAGAGCGTTGCGACAAGGGCAATTCATTTCTTCTCCATCAAATAGTTATTCATCTTTGTTAGTTCAGCAATACGGGCGTCTTTCTCGGCAATCTGCGACTCCATGGCTTTAATGCGCTCTTGAAGTACGGCGATTTGCGTTTTTGCATCGTTCATGTTTGTGATGTTGCCAACCGCCATTTGCGACTGACCGCTCATTTTGAAATCAACATTGAGTTCTAACGGTGAGGGGGGATTAAGCATTTCTCCATCTCCGGTCTTCAACCAATCAATATTTAATTGCGGGAACGCCTTAGCGATACGAGCGTATGTGGTTGCATAACTCTTTAATGAGAGTTTAGAAGCCGCACCTACACCCAAATTGCATAAGCGTTCAAACTTTTGGGTAGAAATATTTTCTTCGGTTAAGAACCGAGCGAGTCTATCTTGAATGGTCTGCATTGTTAATATATGTTAAAGTTTCAAAGATTATTTGGTTTATTTGTGATGTTCATATATCTTTGCAGTGTCTTTAACAAACAAAGTCGCTAAGGACAACAACAAAGAGGGACAGCTTTTCCGAGCTATCTTACATATTTCCAACCGCAAAGTTAAGCGTTCCTTTTTGTTTTTGCAAATTTTTTAACAAAAAATCTTCAATCAAACTTTAAGAAAGATGGCAAAACTATCAAGAGACAAGGTCAGGGCGATGCTTCCCAAGGACTGCATCTTTATTCCCTGCGACAATGCCGCCGAGGTAGAGTCGGTTTATCAGACTGCCATTCAGTCAAGAAAAGAGATGGAGGAGGAGGGGCTTAAAGTCATTCCCGAAGTCTCCAAATCGCAGAAAACCCTCTCGGTGGTAGTAAGAACCGGAATCAACTAACCAATCAATTTTATCTTTATGTTTACACAAATAGCAATCAACAATAAAGCGCGTTCAATCTATGTGGAGGTGGAGGATATTGACCCCGCCGACTTCGAGGACGCTGTAATGAAAGTGTTTGCTTTCACTTCCCGCCTGGGCGCGACATCTCCCGTAGTAGTTCAGGAGGACAGCGCGCTTAACGCTGACCCCGAACCCGAATGTGAACCCGAAAGCGAGGAGTAAATGAAACGCTATATCTTTACCCAGTTTGCTTTCGGCGCGGTCATTATCGGCACAATCGCCGTAATGATGTACGTGGTTCACGGCATTGTAGGCGCGGCTCTCTACCTTGCGTTTGCGGGAGTGTGCCTTATACCTGCGGCGCTGAAAGCGCGGGAGATACTTAAACGCGAGAAAGGAGGTCAGGAATGAATGAAAAGCAGAACGTTTGCCCGTGCTGCGGACACGTCATTAAATCTACTAAGTGGTTATACAAAGAGCAGTGGACTGATGCATTAAGAGCAGAGTTCAAAAACTGCGGATGGATTTTGTCTTATTTCTACTCATTAGAAAAGGGATGCGATGCACGCCCCGTTGGAAGCCCAACGTGTGAACGTCGCATAATTCCATTGCCTGAATCAATAAAGGAATGGATAGCAAGCAATCCGGAACCACAAATGACCTGCGATGAGTTTATTGTCACTCTTGCCAAGCGCGTTGAAGCCCTTGAAGCCGCCCTCGCGGAGAAAGGAGACCCCAAGTGAAACTGATAGCAGAAATATCAATCGGAGCGGACGGCAAACTCAAATATGCCGGAGGGCTGACCGCCGACAAAGAGCCGCTAAATGAGGCTACGTCAACGCGGTTCGAAGTGCTGACTATGGTACATGAAGACATTAAGGAGGTCATTGACGAAATCAACGACTCCCTGCCAAAGGAGCTAACCGACAAGTTGGCTACCCCGAATTACGATGAGTACGGGAACCCGAAAGAACCCTCGGGCTACGGGATAAGAATTATTAACTGATAAAGTAAAGCGTATGAAACTGATAGGTCATTTTGAAATAAGACGCATAAAGGACTCAACATGCGGCGAAATCGTATATTGCAACGAAATTGCAACACACGAAGATGAGCGCATTACGAGCGCCACGCAGAATCAGGCTCAGGCATTGCATATCCTACATGAAGAAATAGAGGAAGCCGTCAGCAGAGCCAACAGCCGCCTCAAAAGTGGAGGATTGGATAAATGGCTATTTACGGCTTTTGAATAAATGCCTTTAACTCATTTAGAACTAAACTATATGAGTGTAAGATATGAATGGGCTTGGCACCTCCGACGTGGATATAGCAATCACCCTCCTTACCACATTCAATATAGGAAATGGCATTGACGTTGATTGAAACCGGATTGCGAGTCGCATCAATAAATTCTTTAAAGGTAATCATAAACGTGATAATTAAAAATTAGACACTGCAAATTTAACAATAATAATCGGGAGTAGCAAACCCCATTCCATAAATGTGATGATTAATTAGACAACCACGCCGCTCCCGATTTAACTTTAACCCCTGAACGAATATGTCACTAATCATTGAACTTGCCGAGTTGAAAGCGATAATTGAGGACGCCGCAAAGGTGGCCGTGGCCGCTTACATACGCGAGAAAACGCCCGCCAGAGACCGTATCTCCCAGCGCAAGGCTTATGAGATGTTCGGAGAAAGCAGGGTCAAGGGATGGGTCAGCCGCCGTCAGATTCGCCCGATTCGCGAGGGTGACGCAAGGAACTCCACATGCTATTATTCTATCGCGGACTTGCGCACACTTTTGGCCACGGAAAATGCGCAGGTCATAATCAACCGCAGACGCAAGGCCGTCTGACTCCCGCAATAACCTCTCTCCGACAATCTACGGCTCGCGCCCTGCCGCAAACGGGCGCACGACTGAGAACATTGACATCGCGGACTTGCATACTCGCTCCGATGAAGGCATCGGCGAAATGCAAGGAGTATTAACAAGTAATACAGAGCCTCGCACACTGCCGCGCAACGCGGATGTAGCAGGACAACAATATAACGCGGAGCAATCCGCACAGCCCGTGTAGCTCAGTTGGCAGAGTAACCCCAATCGCCGAGGTAGTCATATAACAATGCCTCATAGGATTGAAAACGGGGTAGGTCGCAGGTTCAAGTCCTGCCGCGGGCGCAAAAACAACATTTAACAAACTTAATTCACAATGAAACATTTTACCAATTTACTTCTCGCACTTGCATTATGCGCGGGAATGTCAAGCTGCCACGGCGTTCGCCCCGAAGCAGATGAGGAAGCAGTGTTAATCAAAAAGCCGTGGTTCTTCGGTCATGGCGGCGTGGAAACAGAACCCGCAACAACGGGGCTTACATGGTGCTTTTGGAGCACATCTTCGGAAACATTCAAAATCACGCCTATCCGCTACGAGGAGACGCTTGACGACATCATCTCAAACGAGAACACGCCGCTTGACTTCAAGACGCAGATTATCCTGAGAATCCAAAAGGGCAAGAGTCCGATTCTGCTCCAAAATTACGGCGTCAACTGGTATGAAAACAACGTCAAGGAGGTTTACAACAACCTTACCCGACACTATGTTTCTCAATACTCGCCCTTTGACCTGACAAGCAACCGCGAAGTTGTCGCTCATATTGATTCTTGCGTCAAGGCCGACATGGTGAGATATATTGCAAAACTCTCAGCTGACAAGGAATTCCCCGTGGTAGTTGAGAACGTGATAACCGGCAGGGCAATCCCCAATGAAGCGCAGCTAAAGGAGATGAACAACACCGCCGCGCAGATTCAGGCAAAGCAGACTCAGGAACGCCGCTATGAAACAGAGGTGGCACGTGAGCAGGCCGAGCGTCAGCGCGCAGTGTCTGACAAAGCCTATCAGCACGAAATGGGGTTGACTGCCGAGCAGTTCATCAACCTTAAAGCATGGGATGTAATAGCCTCTAAGTCGGGCGCTAACATTGATGTGTTGTTTGACGGCGGCGCATCAAATACCATGTGGAATATTAGACGCTGAAAATATCCCCTGCGTGTTCCTACCACGCCCTCGCAAGAGGATAGTTGCGGGAATAAGGCTCAGTTCTTCACCTCCTTTTAGCTGAGTTGAATACCGTAATGAAAGGGGTATTTGGTCGCGTAGCCAAGTGGTAAGGCAATGGTCTGCAAAACCATCATCGGGAGTTCGATTCTCCCCGCGACTTCAAAAGGGACAATCCGTGAGGACTCCTGCACAGAGGTGCGAAAGTGATTCCATTTATAGATATTGTTACCTAATATAGGATAATGTGACCAGAATATTTACATTTTTCGCGCCAAGTCGTGAGATTAGGCGCGTACCTGGAGGCAAGAGCCGGATGAATGACGCAGAAGCTCATAAACGTGAAATTTGGTTATAAAGGAATATTATTATGCGTCGTTCCGCGGGGTCAGTGCCCGCTGCCTCCACCCATTTGAGGTGATAGTTCAACTGGTCAGAATCCACCGGAGACGACAGCCCGGTGCGATGCGGGTTCAAATCCCGCTCGCCTCACTAATTTTTCAATCAATCAATTTTTATCTAAGTATGGAAACAAGAATCTGTAAAATCTGCGGACGCGAGTTGCCAAAAGCCGCGTTCAGACTCACCCGCTGGGGTCAACCCGCCGAAACCTGCAACGAGTGCATAAAAGCCAAACTGCGTGAAAATAAAGCGCTTAAGGCTCAAATCGGGGGGGGTAATTCCCACGACCCTAAATTTGACGGCAAAGACCCGGTTGAGGTCATACAGCTTATGACACGCGCAAAGCGATGGCTGGAGTGCCGAGGGTATAAGATTCACCTTGAAGGAGAATACACAAAAGTACACAAAATAAAGTTTTAAATGACCCAAATTATCCACAATCTACCCAACGAGGACTATCACCACTCAGCACCTTATAATGAGTATCTTTCAAGTTCGCAGTTAAAGTGGTACTTGAAATCGCCACGGCATTATAAGTTTATGCTTGAACACCCGCATGAAGAAACCGACGCAATGCGCTTCGGCTCGCTTTTCCATGGCTGCATGGCAGGAATGGGGCAGGGTGGTTCGGTCAATGACGTGCTTGACGCCGTTGTTGTCTTTGATCCGCCTATCAACAAGACCACGGGCAAACCTTACGGAAACAACACTCTCGCTTACCAGCAAGCATATCTTGACTTTGCCGAGAAAACGCAAGGTAGCGTGATTGTCAGCCGTGAGGACAAGGAAGCGTTGACCGGTATGTTGACCTCGCTGATGTACAACTGCGGTGCGACTTCCGAGCAAGTCCGTATGTTGCTGAAGTGGGGCAAGCCCGAAGTCAGTATATTCTACGAGACCGAGGACGGCGTCAAAATCAAGATACGCCCCGACCTGCTGACCCCGAAAAAGATTGTGGATTGGAAGTCTACCACGCTTGACGACTTGACCGAGGAAAGTATCAACCGCACAATTCTCCGCTATGGCTACCATATATCCGCCGCTCAGTATCAGTGGGTGTATCATAAAGTCACGGGCAAGTGGGTTGAATTTTACCTTGTGTTCGTGCAAAAGCAAGCCCCCTACGACTGCGTGATGGTCAATATGGCTAACTATGGCTACCGCTATCAAAAGGAGTGGGATATGCTTATTCCCGGTCCCGGCGCAATGGAGTTTGAGCGGCTTTTGGAGTTGCACACAAAATGCGTCAAGTCAGGCGAGTGTCCCGGAGCAGAAACATTCATTCCCGGCGACAAATACCGCATAATGGAGATTGAGCCGCCGAGGTATTATCAGAACAAATTCATTGACGAATATTAATCACTATCACTTCAATCAAAATGGAACAGAAACAAACTACCCCCCCCTATGAACCCGCATGGGTCAAGGACATGCACAAGTGGCAAGAAGAAAACAAGGAGCAACGCGCAGTGCTGTGCATAGCTACCGACAACTGCATATCAATAAACACTCTTTTCGGCAAGAGCCTAACCCTTATTGGTGCATTGCTCGCAGTTATGTTTGAAAACCCAGAGTGGGTTAATGTATGCAAAGGCGCATTGACCGCAAAAGAAAATCCAATCGCCGCTATCTCGCTAATTTCCGCACTTGAAAAATCCAAGCAAGGCGAAACCCCAACCAAAGAGAACGAGGATAAGACCTCCGACCCATCAACAAAAGACTTACTCAAAACAATCTTATCAAAACTCGCAGACAAACTATAACAATGTCAACCGAACAGACCAACCAACCTACGCTTATGGATGTTCAGGCACAACCCGCCGAGCAACCAAAGGCAGAGACCACTACCGCAGTGGTGAAAAAGCAAGAATACTCACCTGAGCTTGTGCGCACGGCAATAGGCAAACTGCCCGCCGAGCTACAAGGAATCAAGAATCTTTTTGCACAACCCTGGGAGTCCTTTAAGGCAGCGTTCAAAGACCCCAAAGAAGCCGACCGCATAATGCAGCGGGAAATCACCTATGCGGCTCAGGCAATGCTCACAAACAACTTCCTTATCTCATGTGCGCAGAAATACCCGATGGAGTTTGTCAATGCTCTCAAAAACGTTGCGCTATCCGGCTTATCTCTATCGCCCACACTCAAACAAGGCTACCTCGTTCCGTTCAAGGGCAAGGTTCAGTTCATGCCCTCTTATATGGGTATGACTGACTTACTCGCCAATACCGGACACGTCAAAAAGATAGAAGCTTTCAACGTGTTTGAGGATGACGTATTTGAAATGCAGCACGGCACGGAAGAAAAGCTCATACACAAGCCTAATCCGTGGGGCGAGCGCACTAAAGAAAAATACCTCGGCGGGTATTGGGTAGCGGAGCTTACTGACGGAACGAAGTTGTTTGACAACATGACCGCCGCCGAAGTGGATGCTATTATGCGTCGCTCTCCGTCTACGGGTAAAAAAGACAAGGATGGCAAACCGGTGCCGACACCCTGGGACACTGACTTTCTTGAAATGGCACGTAAGACGGTGCTTCGCCGTGGCTTCAAATCTCTCCCCAAAGGTTCAATCTCTGAGGAGCGCATGAAAGTGGTGGAGGCCGCTTTTGACTACGACGAAAAAGCCGAGCAAAATTGGATCGCCGAGCAGAAAGCCGCCCCGAAGCAAGACTCCTTTGACGAGGAAGTTGAGTTTGAAGAAATATAATTAGTCATAAGTATTATTTTCTCCGCCTCCGTCCGTGAGGATATGGGCGGCTTTTAAAACAAACGACAATGGAAATACCCGACTACATAATCAAAGGCGCACTGGCGCACATGGAGCGCGTAGCCGCCTATTGCAAGGCCGACCGCGACGATACCCGCACCGCCAATGCCCTGAGATTGCTTAGGCGGGATGTTTCAACCATCAAAAAACGACTTGACAAATGAATAACCATCACAACAATGGCTGCAAAACGTAAAGAATCGGCGCGATACTTCTCCCACGACTCCAATGCGCGCAATTCCGATAAGCTGATACGTCTGCGTATGCGTCACGGCGCTGCCGGCTACGGTGTTTTCTTTATGATTCTTGAACGGCTTAGAGATGAGGATGATTATATGAGTGTCAAAGATTATAATATGATAGCCTTTGACCTTCGTGTTGACGCCTCGCTAATTAAATCCGTCGTTGAGGATTTTGGGTTATTTGCCTTTACCGAGGATGGTAAGTGCTTCTACTCCGAAAGTTTCTCTCAGCGAATGGCCGTCAAGGATGAAAAAAGCAGCAAAGCCAGGGAATCGGCTTCCTCTAAATGGAACACATCTGACAGCCACGCCGCTACGCGAAGCGAGAGATTGGCGATTGCCCGAACTAAAGGAACGCATAGTAAAGAGGAATGGGAGGAACTGAAAGACTTCTTCGGGCATTGCGTTATATGTGGCGCAAGCAGCGATGAGGCAAAATTAGTCAAAGACCATATTGTTCCGATATACCAGGGAGGGAGTGATGGGATAGACAACCTTCAACCCCTTTGCCAAAGTTGCAATTCGCGAAAAGGCCCTGATTCAACTGACTATCGGTTAGTATATTGCGAGCAAAACGGACTGAAAATGCCTGCGAAATGGCTGCGAAACGCCTGCGAAACGCCTGCTAATAAAAATAAAATAAAAGAAAATAAAAAGAAATCTCCTGACGGAGATAAAGAAAAGCCGCCATCGTCACCGCCGTCAAGTTTTGAAGATTTTTTGGCCGAGGCTTTAAATTCGCCGATTTGGCTTGAGGCTATTGCCAAGAATCTACAAAGCGACATTGAGGCCGTGTGTACATTGCTCAAAGGCGATTTCCACGACCACTGCATCCGCGAAGACAAGCGCCACCACGACATCAGCGACTTCAAATCTCACTTCAACCGCTGGGTAAGTCAGCGAAAATATTCATCGCAAAATGAAACAAGAAATCCAAGAAATAACTCAGGCAGACCTGCAAGCGGCCTTGCGGCAAAACTCCCCGTCACGCCCGACTGCGGAATTAAGCGACGCCCAAATCCTACGGGCTAAACTTCGGTTCATGGAAATTGCCCGTGAGGTATGCCCCGGCTATGAACTTGACGAGGAGCAGAAACCCGTTATCCTTGACGTTTTCAACTGGTGTATGCGACTGCCGGGCAAGTACGACCACGACAAAGGACTTTGGATTTGGGGCAGCATAGGCTCAGGCAAGTCAACGCTGCTGCAAATCGTCAACAAGTTCTGCTACGAGGTGCGCCCTGATGAACCGATAGGCTACCGAGGACATGAGCTGCCGTTCTGCATCCGCATACGCCGAGCCATAGACATCTGCGACGCATACGCCGAAAAGGGTATAGCCGGACTTCACGAGATAATCAACATTGAACGTCTCGGCATTGACGACATAGGCACCGAGAACCGCATTACTGGCCACTACACCAATTCCGCCAACGTTATCGGCGACCTACTTCTGCGCCGCTACGATATGCGTGACCGCTTCCAAACCCACGTCACGACCAATCTGTCACCTCAGCAAATCAGCGAGGTCTACGGCGAAAGAATCTACGACCGTTGCGGCGAAATGTTCAACTTTGTCCACCTTGACGGCTATACCCACCGCCCCGAAATAAACACCCTCTGACCAATGGCACAACCTGACAAAAGAACCCCGCAAGGGAAACATGCTATCCTCCATGAAGCGCTTGGCAAGACAATCGTAATTGCCAACGGCCTCTTGGCGACAATGAACCAGCTAATAGAAATTGCCGCCAATCACCCTGACGCCGAGGAAGCGATACGATTTACCTTGCTGACTCTTGACGAGGTCTCAGGAGAGCTAAGGGGCGTTCAGCGTGCAATAGCCAAGGTCAATGCTCAACTCGCAATGGAAGTAGACAACCCTTATGACTGAAAAATAACCAAATCAAATTCACTGACCATGCCAATCTGTCAAGAATGTGAAGTCTACGCTTGGATGATAGGCGGAGACATCACCGAATCTGAACTTGAAACCCATTATTGCCCGTATTGCTATGACACCGAGCGCCAAGACTACAACGATTAACCCCTCGGAGCAAGCCGAGTTGTTTGCACTGCTGAGGAATGACTTCTCCCTTGTGGCAAGCGCCGAGCCGCTTTATTCCTCTCCCGTGGCCAAGCCTATCCCGACAACGGCCTCAGCTCAGGATATCATCAGCTCCGTGCGTCGCCAGCAACGTCAGAGAAAAGACTTCGCCTCAGCAGCGGCCAACGAGAAAATAAACCGCTCCATCAGCGAGCAGGAGCGCACCAAGATAGCCTACATCCCGTTTGCTATCGCCGAACTCGTTTGGGATTATGCCGACACTATCATCATTTGCAGCAAGCGCAACAAGGAGATAGCCCAATTATCCCGAACCATACGCAATCTGCGTCGGGCATATCTCAAAGCTTTGCCGCGAATGATTCAGGCTGACCTTGAAAACGGCGAAGTCCTGGATAACGCCTACATCTTTGAGGAAGCGCTTTCAGAGCAATGGAGCAAGATGTTGACCGCTTTGTTGGCCGACCTCCAAACCCAATACCCCGACCTCAACGAGGAATCAATGCAGGTGTTGAACGCAGCCTATCAGGCAATCATCCTCGCCCGCGCCCTTAACGGGTATATCAAAAAGCAAAGTCGCAAGCTGACGAAGACGGCCGGTTGGGAGGTCAATGTAGCCAACCTATTGCCCCGACAATACCGCGCCATGACTTCCCTGCTTGAACTCTATATCGGCGACCGCCCCGCATCCTCGCGCTTTCCCATTGCTGATTGGGTTGCCGTATTCGCCAACCAAATAGGACTGATAGAGATATGACCGACTGCTTTTTCTTTGACGGCAAGGGATGTACCGAGCCTCAGCGCCCTCCGCAATGTCGCAAGGCCGACAATCCCCGCCGATTCTGTATGGACTATTTACCGCATAATAACCAAACCAACAAATAATCATAATCTACAATGAACGTATTTATCGCAGTACCCAAACGGGCGCAATCTGACGCAGTTGACCGCATAGCCCTCCGCCTCAGTCAACATGGCCATCAATGTTACTCGGAGGTTCACGAGGGGTGGCTTGGAGCGGATCTTCTTGACGCGGACCATTGTGACGCTGTAGTTCTCGGCATAGGCTGGGACGATTGCCCCTTTTGTCGGGGCATTAGACATAATGCCGTTTGCAATGACAAAATCATCGCTTATGAATCCGACTTTGACCTCATTGACCTGCGCACGCTCCGCAGCCCTAACACAACTCTGCATCGTGAGTATCGCACACTGGAGACAAACGACGGCATCCATGTTCAAGTCAAAGGTCGCTTCTTCGGACTATGGCACGACGTCAAGACTTACCGCTACGACTCCGACCCCGACTATGCCCGCCTGCTGGCAGAGGAACTAATTGATAAACTGACTGACGATTAACCATGAGCGAACCAACCCCTACCTACAGAGTGACCGCGATATGTGAGGCTCCGACAGAGCGCCAAATGAGTCTCAATGATTATCAGCAAGC
>CAMWSN010000003.1 GCA_947176925.1 uncultured Porphyromonadaceae bacterium | reverse complement strand
GTGTTCTTATATTCATCGATAACTACGTTGACATTTTGCAACAGGGACAAGAACTCATCCTCAGACAAATAATGCTTGCCGGCGAGTTGGTTAACTTTTGAGGCCACATAATTATAATGAGACCGGGCAAGTTTTCCGCGCAAGGAATTCAGGTCAGCAACGAGCGAACGATTATTTTTCAGGTAATCATCAGAGGTAAACTCATCAGCCCGGTTGATTTTAGAGCGCGAATTATCAACGCTTGTGAATGAAGTATTGCGGGCCAATTGACGGGCGTCACTATACTTGGCAATAATATTATTGATGTTGTCAGACTGAGTGATAAACTCACCGGTCACGGCAGTTTCACCCGTAGAAAGCTTATCAGCACGCAGAGCGGCAATTCTTTCGGAGAGTTCCTTGATGTCCTTATCGGGCCATTCATTGCGCTGGAAGAACCGAAAACCGTAGCGGCAAAGGTCTTTGCCATAGATTTCGTCAATCTGGTGGCGATACTCGTCAGATGTCTCCGAGGTAATTACATCCTCGGCGATAAATCTTTTGAGCTTATTGTCCAGGCGGACATACTCGCTTTGGCTTTCTTGATAGTCATTAGAGCCTTCGTAGGAATCGCAGTCGGATTTCAGGTCCTCGACATATTGGTCCACGGGGTCGATATTCATTGGCGGAGCTACTTGTGTTTTGGCAAACACAAGTACCCCGGCAACAGCTCCCACTGAAAACAGGATCAGGAGCAAAATTTTGTAGAATGTTTTCATAGGTGCTTAAAATTATATACCGCCTCTGGGACCTTTATCTTTGTCTTGAGAGGATTTATCTGTAGAACTCTGCTGAGCTGGCTGTTGTTTCCCGGCGCCGGCAGTCTCCTTTTTCTTTTCGGGGGCCTTGGCTTCATTAACCTTCTTTGTTAGGGCCTGAATATAATTGCTGACAGTTATTTTAGTGTCATTTTTAGGCATATATGAGCCGGGAATCTTTTCGCGGGGATAATCCTTAATCACTTCAATGATTTCCATGAAGCGGCTTGAATCCTTTAAACCTCTTTCTCTGCTTTTAAGGCTCGCGATATTAAATTCATTCAGGTCATCAAACAAACCTACTAATTCAGTATGAGAATCAAGTTCGTCCTTAGTCCAGGTTTCGTTTTCCTCAAGATACTTAATAGCTTGCTCTTTAGGGGTCAACGCCTTGGCTGGATCGGATTTTTTGTTATTAGCCTTAGTCTTGTCATCTTTCTCAGCGGGTTTAGAGGAGTTTGCGGGTGAAGTCGGGCTATTGCCTTGGTCAACGATTTCGGTGACTTTCAGCGGAGGCCATCCGAGTTGCCATTCGAAATTATGAGAGTCAAAGTATCCCCAAAGGGCTACAAGCAAATAGATGAAGGCGCAAACACCGAGGCCCATCGCAAAACCGATAATGCGTTCCTTGAGCACGCCAAAGTTGGTATAATCTAACTGGCCCGCTCTCTCTCCAATAGAATAGCCTTTAAGCGGACTCACGGAGGACTTTGACAGGTATTTTGAAGTAAGAGTCATCTCGGCGTGATGACCGTTGGCCAGTTCGATGGTCCAGGTCTGAGACTCTTCGGCGCGGGTTAATTCAATCGTGACAGGGCCATTGACGTTCAGCAGATTCTTTCTGACCCTTTTGGGTACGTAGCCCTTGCGAGTAACAGACACCTCCGCGTTAGCAGCTTCCTGCTCAGAAATCCTCAGGGGTTTGTTCATGGTGACGTCCACACCGTTGACACTGATTTTGGACTCAGCGGAAAGGTCCTTATCACGGTTTTGAGCGGAAACGATCTTGAAGGCAGCACGGCTGATAATCATCTTCCAGTCAAAGACCTTAGGCACTCCGCAAATCTGATTATTCTCCTCGACGCTTTCCTTAAAATGGATGTCTTCGTAACCTCTACGCTTGAAAATGATGTCAATAGGAGTGGATTTCTTAACTCTGACGGGCTTATTGAACGGAGGCTCGCCGGGAGCGGCAAAATGAACGGTCACTCCGGCGGGAATATCAGCCTTTACCGGCGGGCAGAAAACAAAAGTATTAATCATCTCCGCCATTGTCAGGTCCACGACATTCTTGTCAATGATTTCCATGCTGTCCTTGTCATGGATAAGAATGGCGTTATACTTCGAGTATTCCGGTTGATAGCGGTTAATGCCGATAATGTCACAGAGGGGATAGAATCCGGCATTACGTTTGGCATAAACCTTTTCAGCCGACGAGGGGCGGAAGTCTGCCGCTTCAATTGCCGGGTAGTTTTTATCAAACAGAGAGTTAACCCTTTCAGCATTAATCTGAGGTGCGGAGAGTTCTTCTTTGACAACATTAATCACGTCGATCAACTCATTACCGGAGATTTCGACGGTGTTAGGGATAAAGATCCAGCCGGCAGTGTTATCACCTCCTCGTCCGGAAATCATGCGTGCGACGCAAAGATAGGCTCCGGATTCGCTGAAGCTCATGAACATTGCAAACTTCGAGGCATCTTCGCTAAATAAAGTGAGAATATTGCGAATGTCAACGACTTTTTTTGTCCAGTCACCCCCGTTGACGGTCATAACAATACCGGGACCGCCATAGAAACGATTGATTTGAAATCCTAATTTGTTCATCCTTTAAAGAAATTAAGACCTTTTTGAAGTTTACCGTTTTTGTAACCCCAAGATCTGGTTAAAATTTTTCTTACTACATTTGCGGCAGGAGCCTCGGTAAAGAGGCAATAGTCCTGGAAACATACCCGGCCCAACGAGAAGGGAATACGCTCTACCTTACCGCCATTAATTTCACATTTTCGGCAAATCTGCTCCAGACCGTTAAAGAATCCAAGGTAGTTTTTCTCAATATATTCCGTTAGAACCTTGACCAGCTCCTCGCCGACTACCCCGGTTTTATCAACCTTAGTCAACATCAGATAAATGGCATCGGTTTCTTTTTCAAAGATTTTGGTGCGTTCAATGTAACGTAGAGCGGCGTCAAGATACTCTGTCTGGCTCAGTCCCTCATAAGTGCGGTCTTCGCCGCCATATTCAAGGACAAAGAAGTGCATTTTGCGGTTGACCGTACGGTTATCAATTAGGACATTTGTCAGGGTGTCCAGGGCCTCCATTTCTTCCTCGGTCATTATCTCATTGGCGTCATACTTATACATACAGCGGACAAGCTCGCCGGCGAGGTCAATACACGTAATCGGATGAATTACACCTTTTTCATCTTCCAGGTCAAAAGCCATTTCGAAGGTAGAGGTGGTCGGAGTGCCTGGAGGGAGAGTTCCGACTTTCCCATCGGCCTTAAACAGCTGAGCCAAGCGGGTCATATAGCCGTAACCCTGACAATTAGCATCCTTGGCCATACTGCGGGCTATAGAACCATTATTGGCGACACTTAAAATCGCGCCTAACGCACAGCTCTTGCCCGACGACGGTATGCCCCAGAAGTAGACCTCGGTTGACTGCTTATTGATTTTTTCTAATTTTGCGGGCTTGGTAAACTGCTGAGTGGGAGCCCCTTTGGCTAAGTGCTGAACAAATCGTCGGTCGATACCAACTTCCGGTTGAATCAGCTCCATATATTCAAGATAGCCTTCCTCAATAAGTTTTTTCACCACTGAGGCACGCAGCAGGTTATTGTCACGCCTGATGACGCTAAGGAGATCTTCATGGGTTATCTTCTGCCGGTCGATACAATTGACTATTTCCCGGAAGATAAGCGCATCAGGATCAAGTACGGTTTTATCGGTTTGAATCGCTTTAATCTTGTTAATCAAGGCGTCAATATCGAATCCGAAAATTTCTTCCTCCTGAAGAGTGTTGATCATTCGGCGCGCCTCGGTAACATGAGGATCCGAAGGGTTGCTCTTGATAAATTCGCGCAGTGACTGGATATCGTTCTTGTCAACAGAGTTCCACAATCCATCCTTAACGCTCTGTTCGGCAGCTGCTTTCAGGGCGAAGATGGCATTACGGGCCTCGGAGGCATGGACGCTTTCAGGATAAGTTTGTATAAAATTCAGATAGGATTCCTCCGTATTGGTTTCCTGAGCCTTTTTCCAATCGTCGCTTTCCGAACCTTTTAGCATTTGTTCAACTTCTCTCCGGACATGAGCGGGAAAGTATCCCTCTGTTTCAGAAATCAATTCCGGAAGAGTTACAATGCCGTCCCTGATATATTTTATCAGTTCTTGGGCAGTATATTGCTCGATATTGTCAATAATTGCTTCTTTACTTGGCATTTTTATATGATTGATTTATTAAGATTTAGGATTATTACCATATTCGTTGTCGCCGAAGTCGCTATCGCCGAACATCATTACGAAAATGTAGAACGGGATTAACTGAAACCACCCTGAATTTCCTCGGTCATGACATCTCTTGGCACCCTGGGCATACATAAACCACAATCCCGGAATCATCATGACAGCATAAATGATGACAGCCAACTCGGGACTTAAATCGGGCAAAAAGGCCAAGAGTACTATCAGGAAAATCCAAAGCAAAAAGAAAATGTAGGAAAGATCATATTCTAATCTTCGGATTCTGCCCTTAAATGAGAAAATGCGTTTAAACATTCCGCGGTTATCCATTACCGGTACCGGGTTCATGGCAATCGGTGCGGTACCATACTGCTGCTGAGGCATCGGGTCAGAGAAGAACACCGGCTGCTGCACCGGTGCGGGAGTCGGCTCCGGAGTAAATACCGGTTGCTGAACCGGCTGAGGTGCCGGTGCAGGATGTGGATCAGCCACCGGTATCGGCGCGGGAGCAGGCTGAGGGGTTGGGACGGGAGCAGGCTGAGGGGTTTGTGCCGGAGCTACCTCGCCTGAAGGCCCGCTCAATTGGGCTTCAATACGGCGACGCATCAGGGGAGTCAGCTGGCCGCTCTTGCTCAGCTCATACATAGTAACCTCACCTGCACGAATGGCCTCGGCGACCTCAGAGGCGCTGAATTCGCGCAGATTTTCGAGTAATTGCTTCTTTGTTGCCATCGGTTTAGAATGATCTGTAATCGGCATCTTCCGCCGGCACAGGTGAAGTGGGATTAATTGTGTTTGCCTTAACTGTCTTGACCTCCTTCTCTTTACCGACAAGTCGCTGGATGGTCTTGGTATGACGCTCTTGAATCATGTAGGGGAACAGGAGGAAAAGATACATGACGATGCCGAATATTATGGCATAGAGCGTGGGAGATTTCTGAGTGGTAAAGGCGGAAGTCAGGCTGTCAATACCCTTGATAGCGTTGCGAGCACCGTCACTTTGAAAATGGGCCACGGGGCCAAACTGAGATTCATTTGACATTTCCTTTTCAGAGAATCCCTTGAGTTGCTTCTCCCAATTGGTCAGCGCTTCCTTAATCTCACGGGTGTTACCCAAGAGGAAAACGTTGGCCGTATGAGCTCCATGCGAGGCTTTGTCGATCCACTCATTTGCCGAGGTTTGGAGGGATTCAAAGTTTTTGGAGAGCAACTGAAGGCGCAGCGTTTCAACCATGTTTTCTTTCTGAATATGAGCCGGAACATCGGCAGCAAATCCGGCGCTCTCCAAGGCTTTGGGATTTACGGATTGATTTTCTATAATCTTCGAAAGGCCCTTGTCATAGTCTTCAATTCGCTGATTGGCGTAGGTTTCATAGTCTGTAAAAAGCTGCTTGGAGCCATTTATGGAACTCTGGAAGGAGTTGACAATCTCATCGTTCTGGCTGAACACCGTCCAGAAGTGAGACATTGAAATCATGCCGACAACAAAAATCAGAGGAGAACCGAACACGAGGATTCGCTCCCAAATGATTTTCTTGTTAAACTTTTCATCAGTGGCTTTCATCTGTTGGGCACCAATGAAGAATATGATGTAAAATATATCGGTCAGTCCCATGCCTATGAGGGCCAGGATGAAGTTGCCGTTTGTAAGATACGTGAATCCTACGAAAGAAATATAGCTGACGATAATCAGGGCCACGAAAGCAATAATATGACCCCAAGAGAATTTAAGTTTCTTGTTCATTACTTTTTATTTTCAGGAAGTTGACTTTCCAAGTCCTTGATTTTCCGTTTGTATTCCTCGATGAGTCGGCGAATTGCTTCATAATCGGTTTCGTCGGCAGGGGGAGGAGTCGGAGCAACACCGGGATTGGTACCGACCTGTCCTCCGGGATTTGAACCGACCGGACCACCGGGATTTACGCCTCCGTTACCTCCGGGAAGAACTACCCCGTCGCCTCCGGGATTAACCACTCCATTATCGCCGGGAAGAACCACGGCAACACCCGGATCATCAGTCCACGAAACGGGAGCTTTGCCATCCATGTCCCTGATGGCATCCTCCGGGACCGGGGGCATCTGACGGGGCGACGGTTCGCTGAAGTCACCGCGCTTGACAGCATCCAGGGCAAGATTTATCTGCATCATAGGCGGCATGTATCCATAGACATCACATCCGGTTCGATAAAGGACATTGCGCGCTTGCTTGACGGTCAGATCCTTCTTGAGTGACTTCATCAGGGCAATGGCTCCGGAAACGATGGGCGCGGCCATGCTGGTGCCGTCCTGCATCTGGAAGTCCTTGACAGGGAATGAGGAATAAATATCCTTACCGGGCGCGGAAATGTCAGTACACGGGCCATAGTTGGTGAATTCCGTAGGATACAGTTTTTGGTCAACGGCGCCAACAGTAATTGCGACATTAGTGCGGTTTTCAGGAGGAATACTTGAAATAATGTCATCATTGCCGGCAGCAAAGACCAAAATGGTATTCTTACGCGCAGCAATCTGACAAACACGCAGCCACAGGCGCTCTACATTTTTGAACTGGTCACGGGCAATTTCCTGCTGAACAGGCACCGGCAGCGCATTAAGTCCGGGTAACGACGGGCCGATAGATATGTTAACGACGTCCGCGCCCTTATGGACGGCATACATCACGCCGCTTACAAGAGCGGAGAGCGGACACAGTTGATTGTCAAATACCTGAATCGGCATCAGCTTACACTCCGGGGCGATTCCTGCGGCGCCCTGATTGACAAACTCCATGGAGCCGGCAGCCAATCCTGCTGTGTGGGTACCATGTCCGGCACCGGGACTCAACCTATTGTTTTGAGTGAAAACGTTATAGGGGCTAACAATGCGACCCTTAAACATGGGGTGAGAGGCGTCGATACCATCGTCGACAACGGCAACAACTACCGAAGGGCTACCCTTGGTTATTTCCCAGCCCTGCTGAGCTTTTACGGCCTTCAGGTGCCATCCGGCCGGACCGGTTACATCAGAACTTTGACGGCCGTTGATTTCATAGATTTCTTCGTCGAAGACAATGAACTGATGATTAGGAATCTTGGCGTTTATCGTGCGACGGATTTCATCACGCTCATTTTCAGGAATTTGGATAGTAAGCGACTTGACGTCACGGTCATAGCCGATAATGCTATACTGATTGCCGGGATAGGCCTTTTTAAAGTCATCAGCCAACGCGTCAACGTTACCATTATCATTCTCAAGGAAAAGAATCAAGCGGTTGGCAACTACCGGCGGTACGTAAGGGTCACGAATGATCGGAGGTAATTCACCACCCTCTCCAATTACGGGAGAAGTAATGAAGGGATCTTCCGGCAGTTCACCGTCAATCAGTTCAATTGGTTCTATCGGTCCGTTAGGATAAATCGTATCCCCGTCATCGGTGACAACCGGGTCAATCTGGACGACATCATTTTCTTCGTCAACATCCCGAGTACAGCCCAGGCGGTCCCTGAAAAGCCATCCGAGCAGGAAAAGCAGCAGCAAGGCCAAGAGAATCCACAGGAGCCACTTCAGGCAACCAGGGCCGAAAAGTTTCTTATACCAGGGGATGTTTTCCTTATATACGGCATGGAAGGTCATGTCTTCGTTAATGAAGGTCTGGAGCGGATTGATGTTCCATCCCTGGAAGGTAAAACCTTTCCGCGGAGTCACGGGGGGAATACTCGTCGGCATCAACCGCGAGCCTGACGGCAGAGTAACTTCCGCCGGACCTTGAAGCATACCGTTTTCGCCGGCATCAAACCGGCAAGTCACCAAAGGATTTTCAGGGATTTCCGGCGGATCAAGAACCACGGGCGGGACCGTCGGGGGAGCGCCATCATACATGGCCGTAAACGTCATGTCCGACGTCACTTTCATGCCAACGGGATCCGGATTCCATCCTTTGAAGGTGAAGCCTTCGTTAGCTTCAACTACCGGGACATCATTGGCAGTCACCACCGAGCCCTCAGGCAACGAGATCCGATGGGTGCATCTGTCGGCCGGGCGGCCGTTTTCGCCGAAATCAAAAGTCAGTTTAAACTTGTTGATAGTCGGCGCTTCATGAATGAGTTCCCCTTTGCTTATATGCTTACGGGTATCAGGAGTCATGCCCCAGGCCACAACGTAGACCTTTCCGTCACAGCAGAAGATGAAGTCATCGTCGATATATCGGAGCGCACAAGCCATCACCTGCAGTTCCTCGCCTGAAAGGGCATTGAGGGACTGCTTATAATGGGCCACGGTCTGCTCCTTGATTTGCCGGTATCTGGCCTGTTGCTCCTCAGGGAGTGCGGTCAACACCTCGGGCGTTTCGATCCATTCATCAATATACCAGTTGACGGAATCGTCCTGAGTTGAATAGTCCGGAATAGCAAAGAAATGGGTATATTCGGGTGAGATAACTTTCCTGACTATGCTGTAAACACTATCATAACGCTTATAGAGAGGGTCACGACCTATACCCTGGTAATCCGTGAAATCACAGATTTCAGTGGAGCCTATTTTGCGTTTGCCAATAAAAGTATGTTTATCCATATTAAGCAGTATAAAGGGATTCGGAACGATCCATCAAATCTTTAACCCGACCATTGCAGACGGGATCACAATGAGAGATGTCGGAAGAATAAATCAAGCCGATAATGACAAAGTTTTCCCAGCGCTGATAGTTGTTCCAGAAAGGAAGTTGGCGGAGAATCGTAATATCAATGCGTCCCTGATTAATTATTCGGGCCGATTCATCGAGCACTTTCAGCGTGTCAATCAGCGGCTGACGTTTACGCACTTTATTCCATCCGGCGGGAGAAAAGTCAACCTGGAGGTGACAATTCTGAGCCTTGACTCTAAGACCATCAATATCATTATCCGACATGTATTGACGACCCACGGTGCTGACAAAATTATTGAACACGAGAGCCGCATAATCGCCTATGGCATTGGGTTGTTCGGCCTCGGAGAATACTTCCGTATAACGGGTGATTTTGGCCGAAATCTCTTTTTTGACTTCGAGTTTGTTAAAGAGATTGATAAGCATGAAGACAACCTCATCAGCGTGAGGCAGAATCTTGACAATAGATTGGGCCGTAGCATTCAAATGCTCAATCCAATGTTCGACGATATGCTTGGTAATTACGTCGCCGATGGTTGAAAGCGTATGTGTTTCGCGAGAGATGACGTCGTCAAGTTCCAGACCTTGCTCCTTGAGGTAGTTATTCAAGTCATCGAAGGTCTCACAGATATAGTAAGACATCAGCTTTTCAATATTGACCTCGCGAGAATCGGCAATGTCAATTCCGGCCGTAGCGCGGATAAAATTGGCGGCAGTGAAGTCTTTAGGTGTATCCGTATGGCAAACTATAATGTCATAGGCAATGTTTCTGAGGGCTTCGGAACTGACCATCAAACTATCAAGGATACGTCCGAACACGGCGGGATTGGTGGCTACGGTCTGCATCAGCGAGCGACGGATATCACCGGCAATCAGTCTGACTTTCTTGTTTTTCGATTCGGTATCCTCCGGCTCGTAATAAACTTGGAGCGCCTTTACCACATCATTTTTCAACTCTTTGAGCTGAGTCAGATAGCGCTGCCTACGGGCGTTATCCAGTACCGGAGCAATAATGTCCAGGTCTCGGATAATAGCCTTGGAGCCATCATTATTTAGAGTTGCGAAACCTTCCCAGGCAAGTTCGGGATCATCAAAATGACGACGGACAAAGTCATTGCGCAGGAAGCTCTCCCTAACCTCACTCAAAAAATCAGGATAATCCGCATGGTGATGTACGGACAATTCGGGCGATTTTACTCCCTCATCACTATATCCATCAAATATTTGATTCTTAAATGACCAATAGAAGTCGCGCAGCGGATATATATTCTTAAAAGGCTCAACCTGGCCTCCGACCGTAGCTGCCCACTCTTCAAACCAGGTGTTTGGCTTGATAATCTCCGGGAAGATAGTGTCAAATCGGTCCCAGTGTTTGTCTAACGCCTGCCGGTCCCCTACTCTGTCATTCTTAGTCTTTTCAAGTTCGATATTAAACTTGGTAGCGACGAAAAACAGAGGGGCTACTCCGTTGGTCAAGCGCAGCATCTGGGCTCTTTCCAGAGGTTTCTTACCGATATTTTCCTCAATCCAGCTATTGATGGTCTCCCCAACAGTCGGACCGGATTTTTGGTCGTTATGATGGCAGAACAGTACGCTGCTAATCTGGAGCGAACGGGAATATTTATTGAATAAGTATGCTACCTTTCCTCGGCGCAGGATTTTGGAAAGCACCGTAGCGACTTCCCTTTCCTTGTATTCCTCGCGCGAACGGGCTCCGGGGAAGTCCAGGAGGTCCATGTGTTTCAAAAACTTACGGTCCTGGGCAAGAGAATCAGACAGCTCGAAGGTTACTTCGGCAATCAGTGCGGAGAGTTCCCCCTTATTGAAATTAGATGCAAGGAGTTGACCGTTAACATCATAGACATCAGTATAAATCTCATCGTTTCCGGTATCGACCTGGGCTCCGCAAACGGTATCGAGCCACTGGATTTTCAGCAACGTTCCTTTAGATTCCAAAACAGCCGTGAACGGCACGTAAACAATCTGCTGGAAATTCAGTTTCTTGTAAGCATTGATAAGGGTAGCAAACAACCGATTCATTTCAGGGTTTTTATTCCAAAGCAAGCTGAACACGTCAACCCATTTATCATAAGCGATATATTGAATGACCGGAACAATTACGCGACAGAAATTCGACTGATAGACAGCCGCAGCCTTATTTCCGATTACCTCCTTGATGTAATCGTTGATGTCGCGGATATCATCCTCAGAAATAACCTGATGCTGAGGAATCTTTGAAGCCCACAGAGGAGCAAGAGCGTCCAACTCACGATTTATCGCTTCAACAGTTAGGCTGGTCTCTACATCTACTTTTATATCGTTATAGTAAGAATCGGCCAAAAGCAAGATAAGGTCAATGACCGAAAGATTCTCAATCTTGACGCAATCCTTCATGGGATATTGGCTCTTGCGGATAGTGAAACGGGTGATTACGCCGGTTGATTCAATCTTCTTGTTATTACCTCCGCTGGGATTGATATTATCAATGAAGCTATACTCGCGTCCGCCAAACTCGATTACAAACGGATGTTCGGCCGACGACAGCAGGCTGCTCATCAGATAGGATTTACCCACCTGACTTTCACCATAGGCAGCGGCAGAACAATTACCCGTCAGCGCTTTGCGGATTTTGGAGAGCTTGCGGCGATACTCCTTGAATTGCTCGGCGGGAAAGGATTCTTTGCCATACTCTTTAGCCCATTCGAGCGAATCGTTGATAATGCTTATGTGGTTATCTATATCTTTAATCATTGCTTTAGAAATTGAATTCGCCCGAATCGAGCCAATATTTTTCATTAACGCCAAGACTCTGGATGTTTATTTCGACGTTTCCGTCGTGAACATCGTTGTCATCTCTGTCACGGATTGAAGAGATGATTAACGATTCGCTATCATCCGCATCACGTTCGATGGTCAGCTTAAAGGGCATACGCTTCTTCAATTTGTCGACCTGCTCGTGAACCAGCGCTTGGACTTTTGCATCCGTAAGGGTCATTTCATCATTCATCAATGCATCTCTCCGGATTTTATCAGCAATCTTATACACGTTGAAATCAATCGAGTAGAGCGTGCGACACGGATAAGTGTCCATTCCAATCTGGCGAACATTCAGATAAGCAGGTATACGACTTACGGTCAGGTCACCGTTGGACTGCTCCGGAGTGATGAAGTATTCGATAGGCTGGCCTTCACGAGTAGCTTCGATATAATTCACGGTGGATTTCAGCCCCTCTTTCAGCTTGTCAAGGTTAATGACAAACTTATTAAGATTAGAGAGTTCTGAAGCATAGTGTCCGATTACGCCGCCCATGGCGACAATAGTCTTAGGATTTGTAATATATCCGGTATTATTGTCAAAGGGATACCAGTCACCGACATTGTAATTGTTTAAAACAATAAGTCTGTCAGGCGAGAATACAGCATAATATCTGAGGAATATCTCACGGATAACCGGCAGCGATGCAGGGCGCCCGGAAAGCAAGACGATGTCACATGCATAGGAATACATCATCGTAGCCACCTTTTTCAACAAAGGCTCAAATTCCTTTTCCACGACAGCCGAAACGGCTTCTTTATTGAATTTCCACTCCAGGCGGGTAATGTCAATTCCGGTCTTTTCAAGGAATCCGGAAATAATCGCCGGATTCGGCGGACATTCAGCGAACACATCCTCATAGCTGACGGTGCAATCCTTATGGTTATTCTTCAGCAACTCCAGGAAGTGACACATAAGCGGAACAGAATACTGAATATTGAAGTCCTTGCGTAGAATTCGGTCAGCAACGGTCTGCCCGTTATGGTCAGGGCCGAAGAAATCCTTGATAAGTTGACGATATTGTGCCGACGAAAGAGCGGGAAGGGCCAGGCGGAACGCGCTCTCCTCATTCAGGAGCATAATGTTTTTGACCATACCGTTGAGCATATCGTCGCCGGCAAAGTAGAAACTATCGTAGAAAAGCGGATCAGGAGTAATTGTTGTAATATCGCCTTTTTCGTAAGTGTACTTGCTTATCATCAAATCCGAGGTACCGGCGCCGATATCAAGCGAGCCTACGGTCAGAGAATGTTGCGTATCGCCCTCTTCAATCTTTCCGTAAAGGTTGAAGAATTCGCTGCAACATCCTTTGTACTTGTGTCCTACTTCGCCATACATATAGACTAACTGGGAGCATGTTGCCTCGTCATAATACCATTCCGGGTCAGCGTCTTTTCTGGTCCTCACGGACGGAATCACCTCAACGTGGTTGTGACCTGAATCACCCCGTCCATTGAAGCGCTCAAGAATCCTGACGGAGTCACGGGCGCATTTTATCAAAGCTTCACGTTCGAGTTTCGACATGGCCGTAGGACACGTGACTATAATTCGCTTGACTTTGCGGGGAATGTCAGGCGAGCCAAAGCCTTCACGCACGGACCGATGCTTGAAACTATTGATTTGCGTATGAGCCTGAACCAACATTTCAAGGAAAGAAAGTGTCATCAATGACCGGCGGGAATAATGAAACGAAACTCCGCCATTATTATCGGCATCTAACTGCCCGTCGCTTTTAAGTTGCGAAGTGATTCCCCGGAGATTAATTATATGGTCATCTTTCTCACCGGGGAGAACCAGGAATTGCCATTCCTCCTTGTTGGGTCTCCAGTCCCAAAGATAGCGCTTGGGGCTCGAATATGTTGACAAGGAATCCACCCGATCATCCATATTTGTGGCACGGTGAATCAAGGTGTTGGCCTCCTGACCAAGACGTACAAGGCTCGGATAGACAAACTGACGGCTGTCCAGCGGACCGAAATCACCGAAGTTGACCTTACGGAAGGCTAAACGCATGTCAAAAGGTTCATCATAAGTATGTATCGCCATTCCTTCTTTGGCTTCAGTGAGCATATCCGTAAAATCAATCAATGAAAGCGGTCTTACCTGATTGAAATTGGAATTATCCTCAATGAGAAGAGCCGTGGTCCGCGAATTACCTATATCGACAACCATATCGACATCACGCACCTCGACATCAATATCCTTATAAAGCTTGACCGACGGGAACAGACTGTTCTGGGCCAGGAATGATATCAGAAAAATATAAGATGCGGCATAACTCATTCGCTTGATGTTAGCTCCGCGAAGCTGAGAAATGCGTGTAATTCCGGGATGAGCTAAATGCATCAGGCGCTCCTCGACATAGCTCCACTCCATTCCGCCCGAGCAATAGTCCAAAAGATAGACCTCATTGCTGCAGAGGGCCAGGTCTATATCCTTGCGAAACTTATCAGGAAAGACGGGATTTTCATTGTTGACCTCATCCTCATAAGTGGTCTGAGTATCAAAAGCCAAAAGCACATCATAAATCTTTTCGCCCTTTTCTTCCTTGACTGGAATAAGCTTGAAGCGTGACCAGTTCAACGGTCCAAACTTAAACCGGCGCTCGGTACGCTTGAAGAAATAAGGCGCCGGAAGCCACTCATTTTCGTAAGCGCTGAGTTTATTATCCCTGTCAGACATAGTAAGACTATAAATCTCGCCTTTTACTCCGGGACAAAGCTGATCATCAACTTTAAGAGGGAAAATCTCATCCATCTTCAAATCATTGATGTCAATCTCAATATTGGGATTTGAAAGATAACCCTTTTTCAGCAGGTCAGCCTTCTTGAAAAAGAAAGTGCCGAAGTCAGTGCTTATCTGATGAACGAGTTCCAGTTTCCATTCACCACTCTCCGAATCATACCACTCATGAAACCATTGCTTGAAACGATCCTGAGTATTAATCTTCAGTCTAAAGGTAAATAACTGAATTCCGGAATTTGCTATTAGTGTATATTCCATTTAAGATTTTGGTAATGCTTGTGTTTTGTGTTTTAATGTGCAAAGATAAACATAATTATTGAGTTTCAAACCATCCATAAAGTTACAAAGTGGTTACATTCAAATTTACGGTCGGGCGGATAATTTGGAGTTCTGAATAATTTATTCGTACCTTTGTTGATAATTTCTGATGCCTTATAATCCTATGAAAAATTTTATCGCAATAGTTTCCTGTTTTTTGTTCTTTGCAGTCAATGTATCGGCAAAGGATAATTATTCCTATATTGTCATCGATAAGCATAAGCTTGAATTATATGTAATAAACCAAACGGATACTCTTTTCAGAGCACCCGTTTGTGTCGGTAAAAATTTCGGAAATAAACAGCGTACCGGCGATATGAGGACCCCCGAGGGTACTTTCACGATATGTCAGATTCAGGATTCAAGTTGGTGGACCCATGATTTTCATGATGGCAAGGGAACGCGCAAAGGCGCTTACGGGCCATGGTTTTTCCGTCTGAAAATGCCTGAGTGGACTTCAATCGGGATACATGGGACTTGCTTCCCTGCTTCCGTCGGCACTCGCGACAGCGAAGGTTGCGTAAGGCTTAGGAATGAGGATTTGCGTAAGCTCAAACCGTACATCCGCCTCGGGATGAAAGTCACGATTCTCAAGGATTAGAGAAGAACCTTCCGGCCGTTTTGGATGTAGACTCCATGAGTCTTAGGCGAAGTAACCCGACGACCCTGAATGTCATAGATTGAGGCCGAGGCTGTCGCTTCCGCGGCGTTAATTCCGGTTGAAGAATCGGTAACGGTAAAGAATACCGGAGCGGTCATCTGGTTCTGACCATTGAAAACGGCCGCCATATATTCTCCATATTCAAGGTCGGCAAGAGAAATAGTGGTCTGTTCGGCTGCAGATTCTCCGGCGGCAATATAGGCCGTAGGCGTTGCACCGGAAGTTATGGAGCGTCCGCCGGAGGTCGGGAAGATGGCCACTGTCAACTTGTCGGCAAAGTAACCTTCGGTACATTCGACTGTCATGGAGAATACGGCTTCGTCACGCGTCTGAGAATCTATTTTGAAGTTGCTGACGGCAATGGAAGTCTGAGCCGGGGCCGCATTGAGAGTTACTTCAACGGGAGAGCTGACGGCCTGGCCGGTCTCGGCGTTCATCATCACCAAGTAGTATGTACCTGCTTCGGGGACTGCGCGAGGAGCGCGGAAAGTGCCGGAATAGCTTTGGGCGGCGGTCTCACCTACCTGAACGTCAACGGGATAGCTACTTGCTTCGGCCACGAGAGTATTCTGACCGTCGGCAGTAAAGAGACAAGGCATCAAAGTGCCGAAGTATTCGGCCTCACCGGCATTGGTGGCGTTAAAAGTTAAAGTGAAAGGAGAACCCCAATATAGAGCAGAAGTCAGGTTCAAGTCGGAGATTTCGATTTCGGGAACGTCATTGGCTGCAAAAGAGACCATAGAGTTGCTGACCGTTGCAGTCAGTTCGCCATTGGCACTCAGTGGAGCTCGCATGGTCTGCCATTCGCCGTCGACGGGTTTGTACGCAGGCTTTACCGTATAGATTCCTTCGGTCATTGATGCGGGGAAAGTAGCCGAAAGGCGAGCTGTACCATACATAGGTTTAAGTTCTTCGGTGAGTTTGCCGGAACTGAGATATTGAGGTTCGGAACCATCAGCGGGAGTCACTTCGATACCGAATTCAGTACCTGCGGGGAGGGCTGTACAGCTATAGTTGTAGAATCCGCCTTCAAAGAAAGTCTTGGTGCCAAGACCGACACTCTGAACTTCGGGGATGAAATTGCTTGAGCAGTACATCAGTACTACGGGCTTGGAATCAGCCTGAGCGGGACGCATCCCGAGGACCACGGCCTGATTTGAATTAAAGCCGCCGGCACCGCCACCGATACCAAGGCTCGGCGGATCAAGTGCGGTAAGCTGGAAATAGCCGTCGCTAAGTCCGCCCCAACCCCAGTTGAAGTGGAAGAATCCGTCAGAAGAATAGCCGTCGCAGATAAACTGATGTCCGCCGGCAGTACCCTGGCCGCAATATAGCACGGGGAGCCCTTCGGCAAGGTTGGAGTAAATCATATCCTCCCACTCTTCAAGACCATAATATTGACGTTCGGGTTGCCAGATACCTTGGTCATAGCCGAAATAATTAATCAGAGACGGACCAATAAGGATAGAAGCGGCACCGGATTCATCGGCCGTATAGTCCATATTGACACTGACTCCGCAGGCCTTCATAAGGGTAGCCACGGCATCACGCTGTTCCTGAGTGGCTGAGTCGTCGTAAGTGTTGAGCATGTTGTGCCAGTCAAAGGTTGTGGCTCCGTAATCGAAGCTGAGGGTTTCGCCGCCGGTGGCCCAGTTATAACTGTGAGTACCGGTGCCCTTAACGGGATAGTTATGGTATTTCATAGCCTGAGCCATAGCCGTAGCCACGCATCCGGTCACGGCATGTTTTCCGCTGATTTCAGGGGTCATGTCATTATAAGGAGCAGATTGATTCCATCGGGTCTGGATGAGGGGAGCGATGGCCGGTCGGGAAACACGGAAAAGCTGACTGCTTTTGACGGGGGAATTTGCCTCGGCGGCAATCTGCTCCTGATAGGTCGATAGCCACCATTGAAGCGCAGGATTTCCCTCGATATCAAACTCGCCCGAATCGGAATAGGCAAGCAGGGGCTGAGCGACGTCATCGGCCGGGAGAATCACAAAGCCTTCACCCCCTTCGGGAGCGAAGACGTAGAGCTCAGGAAGCTCGGCTACCTGAGTCATTTTATTAGCTGCATGGCGCTTTGAAATCATTTTATGAGCACCGGTGTCACCTTTGAGACGCTGAAGAGCCTGTGAGGGACTGACGGGAGATGCTGACGCACCAAGCGCGACAGCCCCGAGAAGAATTCCAAGAGTAATGTGTTTTTTCATAGAATAAATAGTAAGTTTCTTTTACTTTTATTAACACGCTTACCTACGCTTTTGTTCATGACGCCCTACCCTCCCTACGTTTTTTTGCGTCACCTATGCGGCAATGGTAAATATGGATTTACATACCCTCTGATATTGAAGAACTTAACCACTTGCAATGGTAAACGGAAAACTTGCCATTTAGTGGGATTTTTCGTAACTTTGCAGCATAATAAAATAAAAATCCGTTATTATGAGACGAATCGCATTATTCTTATCACTTATTGTTTTCTTGTGCGCAAATAAAATTCAGGCAAAGGAGCAACCGGACTCAATGGTGAACCTTAGCGGCCGCGTCTATGATGCATATACCGAATTTCCGCTGAAGAATGCAAAGGTGCAGGTCAAGGATTCCACCGGAAGGGTCTTGGTGGATTCCCTCCGCATGCTTGAAGGATCAGGTTATCGTTCCGGATATGCAGATATTTCATTCCATGGGCAGGTGCCTATGCGCGGTAAGTATCAGATATGCGTTTCAGCCAAAGGATATGAACCTCAAAGTTTTGAAGTTCAGAAAAAAGAAGTGTATTATAATAACTACGGAAAGCAATATTTTGTCGACTTCGGCAAAGTCTACATGCAATACCCCCGCAAAGAAAACCGGCTGAAGGAAATTACGGTCACGGCTTCCAAGGTCAAGATGGTGATGAAGGGCGACACAATAGAGTATGATGCCACGGCGTTCAAACTTCCCGAGGGCTCGATGCTCGACAATCTGATTGCGGAGCTTCCCGGGGCTCAGATTGATGACGATGGCCGCATCACGGTCAACGGCCAATTCATTCAGGAACTGCTTGTCAACGGGCGTAATTTCTTCAAGGGCGACCCGCAGATAGCCCTGAAAAACCTGCCGGCATATACGGTCAAAAATCTCCAGGTCTATCGCCGCGAACCGGAGGAATTTCGCGGACGAAAAATTGACCGGGACCGCTCGAATGACCCCTTGGTAATGGACGTGAATCTAAAGAAAGAATACATGGGAGGATGGCTTGCCAACGGCGAAATCGGCGGCGGGACAGCGCTTAAAAATGCCTGGGACACCCGATGGATGGGCCGAGTGTTTGCCATGCGCTACACCAAATTGAATTATTTTGCCGCATACGCCATGGCCAATAATCTCAACGACCCGGAAAAAGCCGGCTCAAGAGGCCAATGGCGCAAGCCAAGCGTAACCGCCGGACAAACCACCACCAAACGCGCCGGACTGGAGTTCAACACTGACTGGGCCGATCAGGGAGGTAATGGCGTAAACACCACTTTTGACATCGTGCGCCAAACGACCCTTACCGGCCAACAGTCCATGAATGAGCAATTTATGGAGGGAGGAAACACGTTCAGCCGCTCGCAATTCGCCAACGACAGAAACACCTGGAATCTGAAATGGACCGGTGAAATCTCCCGCCGAATCAAGACCGCGGCGCGTATTTGGTTTCGCACGGAGGTTGATTTCAACAAAGGTACCGGCCAACGCACTTCTTCTTCCGCCGATAGCAACTCAATGCTCCCGGAGAATTTCACGGTTCCCGGCTCGGCTGACTTTGTACGCGATATGCTCTATTATCGGAGTGAGCGGCTTAATGGCCGCGACCAAACTTTCGGAGTAACGGGCCGACTGCTTTCTTCCTTATATAAAACTTTTATCAGTTTGGAAGCCAACGTCGCTTACCATAACTCACGCGTCAAGTCAAACGGCTCAGATCAAATTACTTACCCCAATGAGCAGAATCGCGATATTTCCTTGCTCCGGCACGACTTGGCGCCCTCGCGGGATTATTCTTTTGATATCCGTCCAAGTTGGGGAAAATACCGCATACAGTTAGGTGAAAAACAGATAATGCGGGCAAACATAGCCTATAAATATCAGCAAAAATACAACTACGGGCGTCGCACCTTGGAAGAAATGGATAATCAGGCCGGGACAAACGCCGCGCCCTCAGTATCCGAGGCCGGAAGCTGGTTCCTTGACGAAGCAAACAGCTATCGCACCACCCGCCGCGAATGGAACAACGGCTTCGAGGCTAATCTCGGCTTTGTTTTCCCCCACAAAATATCAATTACCATCTATGACGAATCATATTATTCCGTTCGCCGACTGACGGATTTCCGCATGTCCACCCTGCGTGAAGTCGCTCGAAATGATTGGAAAAATTCCCTGAATCTTAAACTTGACTACGGCGACTCATGGGAGCCCGGATTCGCATGCGGAATTTCCGGCAGATTCAATCAGGGTTTACCGGAAATGTTGAAAATGCTCGACGTGATTGACACCTCCAATCCCTTGGTCGTAAACCTTGGCAATCCGAATCTCAAGCGCGAGAAGAAATACGAACTAAGCGCTCACGTCGACTACAAGAAAGCCACAGGCCTGAAACCGTCACTTTCCTTCTCGGGCGGCTGGTCAAGGGTTGACGACGCGTTGGCAATGGCGCGCACCTATGATCGCCAGACTGGTGTCACTACCTGGCAACCTGCCAACATTTCCGGACGTTGGGACGCATTTATTGACTTCAATGCTTTCACGTTTCTCACTCGCGATGGTAACTTCGTGTTTGAAAACAGATTGCGCCCCACTTTCCGCCATAGTACTGACTATTCGTCAGACGGTGATATTCCCGAACCCGTTGCCGTCAACAGCTGGAATGTCAATGACAATCTTATTCTTCGTTACGGAATTTCTTCAGACTTAAACTTCCGCGCCAAAGTCACAGTCGACTGGACCAAGATGAAGAGCCTCAACGGACTTTTCCTTCCCTTTGACTATCTTGACATTAATTATGGCATAGGTGCCCACGCCAAGATTCCCGGCGAAGTGTACGTTGACACAGACCTAATGGCCTATTGCCGCCGCGGCTATGGCGACCCGACGATGAACCGCACGGACTGGGTCTGGAACCTTGAAATCAGCAAAACCTTCGGACGCGCCAAGCAGTTTACGGTCAAGGCCATCGGATTTGACCTGCTCCAGCAGCTGCCTACTGTGCAACGCACCCTCAACGCCCAAGGCCGCTCCGAGGTCCGTTACAACTCACAGCCGGCTTACGCCCTGCTAACCCTCGCCTATCGCCTTGATATCCAACCCAAGAAGAAAAAATAATGCAGCCTAAAGCGCTACTTTTAATCATTCTGATTGCAGCCCTCATGGCGGGCTGCCGGAAGTCGCCGGTCAATGAGCAACTTGACCGGGCCGAAGCCCTGATGGAGCAACGCCCGGACTCGGCCCTCGCCATTGTTGAAAAGATTGACGGGAAGACCCTTCGCGGCGAAACCCAAGCGCGCCATGCCCTGCTGCTTACTCAGGCCCGACACAGAAACGTCATTCACGAGTCAGACGACTCGCTCATTTCCATCGCCGTCAAATATTACGAAAACTCTGACGACTCTCACCATAAAATGCTATCCTATCAATATATGGGCGCAATAAAATTTCAGGCAGGATTTGATGATGACGCTTTATTATATGTCCTGAAATCTTACGATATTGCTGCAAACCTGACTGACACGCTGAATTTGAGTCGGATTACGTCTCTGATTGGTCGAATCCAACGGAATGCTTTTAACTATCAAACCTCGACTGATTGGGAGATGAAGTCTCTTGCCTTCGCTAAGACGATTGACAATAAGCAATGGATGATGGCATCTTACACAAATATCGCGGAGAATCTGTTTAATTTGCAGAGATTTAATGAATCATTGGCTTATGCCGACTCTGCGGCGATGCTCTCCCCCACCCCGGATAAGGACATTCTTGAAATTCAATATCTTAATAATAACTTCCTGAACCGATTTTCACAGTCTGACGAAATCTACTCAGAAATAATCCGCCACGGGTTTCAACCATCAACCATGGTGATTGCATCACAGGCCCAGAGGCATCCCGAATATGCCTTGGAGATACTTGATAATTATGTTCAAGAAAACAATATTGATATAACCGACGAGGCTGATATCCAAATGGCCTATGCGCTGACCTATTTGTCGCAGGGCGACAATCAAAAAGCATTGCAGACGTTAAGACAACATATTATCAGCAGTAATGAACTCTATTATTTGATGGGGAACAATCCTTTGGAAAAAGCTCAGCAAGAGCATTCCCGACAGATTCTCGAGCAGGAAAAAGAACGCAAAAAGGAGTCTCAAAGGTTTTCCATAGCGCTTTGTGTCATCATCGGACTGCTTACCGCCGTTTCACTGCTATATATCAAGTATTTACGTAATCGGCACCGGACTGAGCAATTAGAGTGGGAGCATAACATGTACGTCATGCAAAACGAATATCTCTCCATTAAAGCGAACTTGGAGCATTCCGAAAGCAAGATTTCTGAAAACCTCAGTCAAATCAACGCCCTTACCGCCCAGGTTGAAGACCTGCGCAAACTGAGTTATCAGGCATTCATCAATCAGTTCTCATGGGTTGAACGTGTTGGCGCGAGATATTTAAAGTCGTCTGACACCATGAAAGCCGATAAAAAGGAGTTCAATAAATTAATCTCCAAAGAATTGACCTCAATGCTATCCAAAAATCAGTTTATCAACCAATTGACCGAACTCATTACTCAATATGATAATAAACTGATGATTGCCATTGACAGCCTCCCGCTGATTGATTCGGAACGGGAAACACTGATTTGTCTTATCTGCGGGTTATCGCCTGCCGTCATTGCAGTGCTTTTAGAAAAATCAACCCGCGCGATCTATAACCTGAAAGCCAGAATCAAGGAGAAACTCTCGGCGCTTCAAACGCCTGCCTCCGGCCATATTTTAGAAATTATATGATTATGAGAGCCAAGATCTTATCCCTTCTTATTACTTTATTCTGCGCCTTCGGTTTGAAGGCTCAGGAAGCGCCGCAGACGCCTGACTCCATCATGTTTTCGATGTATGTTTATAATTCGTCGAACAAGATGCCTCTGCGGGATGTAAAAGTATCGGTCAGCGGTCTTTCCGGCAAGTTTTCCGTGGATTCCCTTGAGTGGATTGACCGAAAAACCGATCTGATGAATGAGGCAAAGCGCGGGGCTGAGCGCGGATGGACGATGCAACTCCCTGATGATATCAACGACCCGATGAAAAACCATGTCCGCTACTCGGGAATGATCCCCTATGACAGCGTCCTGATTGTCAGTCTCAACAAAGAAGGGTTTGAGGGGCGCACTATGAGATTCAAAACTACTGATGCCAAGGTCTATGACCGCACGGCATATTATCACGCCGGAAACTATGGAATCTACCCCGGAGAGAAGTCACTGAGACTCAATGAGGTAACAGTGACGGCTACGAAGGTGAAGATGTTCTATAACGGCGACACCTTAGTCTATAATGCCGACGCCTTCAACCTGCCTGACGGGTCAATGCTTGACGCCCTGATTCGTGCTCTGCCGGGCGCCACACTCTCGCGCGGAGGACATATCACCATCAATGGCGAACCCGTCAGGGAGCTGCTGGTCAACGGCAAGAAGTTCTTCAATGGTGACCCTATCGTGGCCCTGGAAAACCTCCCCCACTACACCATTAAGGATGTCAAAGTCTACAAAAAAGCTCCGGATGAAATCGCTTACAGCCGAAAAGTCGAAGAGCGAGACAAGACGAAAGACCCGTTGGTGCTTGACGTCAACCTAAAAAGAGAATTTATGAAAGGTTTGATTACCAATTACACTCTCGGAGGCGGCGTGAATGTCAACAACGACCCGACGCTGAAATGGTTAGGCCGAATATTCGCTTTGGTCTACGACTCAAATATGGAATATGGCCTTTATATTCAAGGAAATAACGTCAACAGCGATGCCTCGGTCGATGGCTCGGGCCGATGGTCTTCCTCCAATATCAATGCCGGACTCGTCACTTCCGCCAAGGCCGGCGCTAACTTTAAAATCACATGGAAGGACCAAAAGCGCGAGGGCTTCAACTCAAACCTGACCGTCCGGGGCAGGGAAAACCATTCCAGGTCGGAAAGCGAAATGACCGAGTTCTTCACCGAGGGCACCAGATGGTCCACTTCTGAAGGCCATGGCTACTCGCGTGCACTGAATATGAGCTGGAACAACGTCCTGACGCGCCATTTCCGCTCCGGACTGTTCAAGACTGAGATGATCTTGGCAACTCAACGAGATAAAAGAGACGGAGAACGCACTTTGCGCCAATCAGCGCTTAACGCTCAGGACAGTGCGCCTGACGACCCGCTGACGGCTGACATTCAATCTTATCAATCCACGCGCAACATTGACAATTCAAGAAGATTTGAAGGAATCGGACGCGTAAGTTACGCCATTGACCCTCACCTCATTCCGGGAATTGCCCAGATGAAATTCTCGGCTGATTATAACGCCGAGACCGACCGCTCGGACTATAACTCCACGCAACAGATTATCTACCCGGCCGGCGGGACTGATAATTACCATCAGACGGCTGAGGGATTACAGAAACGGACCAATAATTCCGTAGATCTCAGTGTTAACATCGGTTCGGCAAAATACGTTCATAAGAAATTCAGCCTTGAGGGCGGAATTGATTACCGATTCCTGGTCCATGACAACCGAGGCGACCTCAATCGCTATTACGAGAATCTTTCAGGCTCGGAGCCTGCGCTCCTGACCCCTTCGTCGGCGCTGCTTTTTGACGAAATTAACAGCTACGACTCTCACTACAACGAGAATATCAACAAGTTTTCGGCCAACTTGAATTTGCGCTATTGGAACCTTAAAGTAAATTTAGGTTCAACCTATGAACTGAATTACCGAAAATATCAGGAAAACCGAGTCCACAGCCGGATTGACCTGCATAGATATTCCAAACTCTGGACTCCATCGGTGAAAATTGACGTGATTGGCTTCAGCTATCGCTTTGACACTTACCTGAACCTGCCTAACATGAGCTGGCTCAATGACGCCGAAGATACTACCGACCCGATGAACATCTATCGGGGAAATCCGCGGCTGAAAGACACGCGCTCATGGAACCACTCTCTCTCCTACGGTAAGCGATTCGGCAAACGTCACCATTACATCAGTGCGTCCATCAGCTATCGCAAGGTTGACAACGCAATCTCCCGAGCTCACTTCCTCAATCCCGAAACCGGAGTTACCATTACTACCCCGATGAACGTCAATGGCAACCGGTCAACGTCCGAGTCGCTTTCTTACGGTCAAAATTTTGGCCCAAATAACCGATTCAGTTTCCAAAACTCGTTCTCCCATTCGCTTCGCCATACCGTTGACTACTCCTCAGAATTAGACAATCCGGGCACTCTCAGCTCTGATTACCGCACGTTTAGCGACAAATTCACCCTGTCACTGTCAATCCGCGACTTCGTTATCCGCGGAAACATTGACATGCGCTTCAATCGCCAGCACTCGGAGAAATACAGGTTTACCAACTCCCGATATGCCGACATTGATTACTCGTTCGAAGCGCAGGGCACTCTGCCCTGGAATATCGGGCTTGAAACATCGCTGACTCTCAACTCTCGCTATGGTTATGGCAACTCCAAAATTGACCGCCCGTACTGGGTCTGGGACCTCTCGCTGAGCAAAAAAGTTGCACCGAAATGGCTCGTCAAAATCTACGGCTATGACATCCTCCAACAGATTCCGACGTTCTCCCGCTACATTAGCACCACATCAATGAGCATGAGTCGCTACAACGCCCAGCCCTCATACGTCCTCCTTTCCGTAACTTATAGTCTTACTGTCACTCCAAAAAAGAGATGATATTTTCATGCCGAAAATAGCAATTATTTTTATCACATTGGTATGCGCCCTTATGGCGGGGTGTCGGAAGTCGCCGGTAAATGAGCAGCTTGACCTGGCCGAGGCCTTGATGGAGCATCAGCCGGATTCAGCCCTCATCATCCTCGAAGAAATTGATGGGCAAACCCTACGCGGTGAAACTCAAGCGCGCCATGCCCTTCTGCTATCGCAAGCCTATGACAAAAACTACATAGATCTGACCTCAGACTCGCTGATTTCTATTGCTGTAAACTACTTTTCTTACAGTGATGATGAATATCATCAAATGATGGCTTATCATTATCGAGCATCAATTTATCTTAATGCCAATTATTATGAGGCGGGAATGCATGACGCTTTGATGGCCTATGATATTGCGTTAAAGCTAAATGACGCGACATTTCTTTCGCGTATAGAAAACGTTATTGGTATGTTATATAGTAATTGCTTTTCTTATAACAATGCTATTGACTGGGAATTACGTTCATTAGAGCATGCTAAAATTGCAAAAAAGAATGAATGGCTTGCCGGGTTATACTCAATAATAGGTTCTGAATATTATAATTTACAACGCTTCCATGAGTCAATTGAATATTTAGATTCAGCGACTCTACATTCAACCGGTCCTGATATTGACATTATGGAAGTGCAATACTTATCAAATTGTTTCTTGCAAAATTATTCAACGGCAGACTCGGTTTTAACGGAAATGATTAATGCCGGATTTCAGCCTACTATCAGAGTAATTACAACTCAAGCAGAAATGCATCCGAAAGGAGCATTAGATTCTCTTAAGAACTATATAATACAAAATGGAATATCTGAAGAAGATATAAATTGTGACTATGCCTTTACGTTGTCATATCTTATGGCAGGAGATACTGATTCAGCATTAAAGGCACTTCGTAGACACATCATCAAGCACAATCAGGCAATTACTTCCCATAATAGTGAAGTTTTGGAAAATGCCAGATATATCCATGAAAGGGACAAGGCTTTTAAGCAATCTGCAAAAGTGGAGAACAATCTTCGCGTTCAACGTATATCTCTCGTTTTCGTTTGCATTATTATCTCTTTGATTATTTTCTTTGGAATTTTACATTTTAGAATAGTGTCCAAACGGCATGAAGAACAGATTGCGCGGACCAAGGACGAAGTGCTCCTGATTTCATCTGAGCTCACCGAAATGCAAGCGAATCTAAATCAGCAACAACAAGAGGTTAATGCGCTGAATCAACAGGTGAAAGACGGACGAATTGATGCGCAGAAATTATTCATGTCACAATTTGCCTGGATAGAAGAACTCGGAAATATTTTCATTGATGCCGAAGCATCTAAGGCGTCAACAAACCGAGCCATGAAGGACCTGAAAAAAAGACTGGATACGGTCAAAACTACGGAATTTATTGATAACCTCAAAGAGGTGATAAACGGTTACTGTGATAATCTGATTGACCGCGTCAAGAGCGAATGTCCGTCAATAACTGACTCCGAGCGGACAATCCTGGCCCTGCTGTGTGCCAATCTTTCAACCAGAATCATCAGTTTCATCCTGAACATCACCCCCCGCACCGTCTACAATGCCAAATCGTCAATCAAACGCAAACTCGAAAACAACGCCCCCTCAATCCTTCAAGAACTCCACTCCATCTACATGTAGTTAGATGCGGGAGAGGAGGGTGAAGTCGCGGGAGGTGAAGCCGGCATCCTCAAGGGGTTCAGCGCGGTTGAGATCGTTGAGGAATATGCGGGTCTCGGGGGCGGCGTATTCGCCATCAGTCAGTGCCTTTGTGTGGTCTGACTTGGCGGTATGTATTCCGGCAATGGATAAAAGAGTCGGGGTAAAGCTGGCCGAAGAACTGATCTGCTGATCCTCATTCGCTTTGGCAGCAGCCCACATTTCAGGATGAGCCTCACGGAGTGCCGAAGTCAAATGAATAATCATGGGAACATGGAGCTGATGGTAAGTCGGAGTTGGCGATGCGTGGAGGAAACGCCCGCGTTCGTCGTCAAAGATGTCTTCGCCATGATCTGAGGCAAAGATGAGTCCGCCGGGGCATCCGATTGAATCCAAGCGCGCCATGAGTTCAAAGAGCAGATGGTCAGTCTGGCGAATAGAGTTATCGTAAGCGTTAATCAGACGGGCACGGTTGGCCTGATTTGCCTCATCATAAAGATCAGGGAGAAAATAAGCTTGCTCGCGCGGATAGCGGTCACAGTAATTGAAGTGGGAGCCATAAAGATGGACCACGATAAGCTGTTTTCCCTTTCCACTACTTAGGATAGAATCAACCAAGGGAAGCGCGTCAATATCAGAGACTTCGGCATTGACCACCCCGGGCTGAGGCTCGCGCAGGAAGACGGTTGAGTCCGCTTCGTTGGCGAAGAAATCAATGTAGCTGTGGTTACGCGCCTGCATTGAGATAAAATCAGTTGCGTAGCCGGCTTCCTTGAAGGCCGTAATGACCGATTTGGTGTGATTGATCTGTTTTCCGAAATTATCTGAAGTCAGGGTTGAGAGCAGCAGGGGGACAGCTTTATGAGTGGTGTTGCTCTCGGAGAGGCATCGGCCGTATGAAGCAATAGTGGAGTCAGGGAGCGAGCAGAGATAAGGAGTCGTGAATCGGTCATAACCAAACAGTTGCCAATTGTCGGCGCGTGAGGTTTCGCCGATTACGGCTATATAGACCTCACGCATGGTGTCCGGACGCTCGGAGGAGGCGCCAAAGGTGAAGTCGGCAGAGTCCTTATAATAATCTCCGGTGTCATGGTTGCGCTTAAATGCTTCGGCCATATTACTGCAGACGTTGACCGGATAGAGGTCTTCGTCAATCTTATAGGAGCGTTCGCCGGAGAGAGTTGTCGCCAAGGCGAGGGTACCCACGGCGGCAATAAGGCAGCCGACAAATGCGGCCAATCGCCGGCGGGGAGCAGCAACGCCCCACCCCTTGCGAGTCACCACAATAGCGACCACGATTACAGGCAGATAGAGCGCCACGACTACAGCAATAGCCGGCAGGAGGTTGCCAAGAAGTTCAAGGGCCTCGGAGCTATTGGTCGTGGCCACATTGAGGAACATGTCTACACCGATAATAGACCCGTCGGCATACAGGAAAAGCAAAACAATCTGGAAAGCAGCAAGCACCATAAACGGGAGCAGGCAGAGAGTGGTGATTCCCACCCTGCGCCAGCAGCCCAATAGGGCGAGCATCACTCCCATAGGGAGAAGAACCTGGGTCAGTGAAGACGCCCAGCTGTAATGGCCCATAATTGATAGAGCGATGGCGGGAATTGCGAGAATGACCGGGACGCTCCACATCAGGACGATGGGGAGAATACGCTGCTCCGGCGCGGGAGACTGTGATTTTTTCTGTTGCTTACGAGTCTTAGAATGCTTCATTGATACTGAAAATAAGGCCGTTTTCATGCTGACCGAATCCATAATCCACACGGACATTGACCCGATGTTTGAACTCCCAGCGCAGGCCGACGCCGGCGTTCCACAGCAAGTGAGTGTTAAAAATATCCTTAGGCTTGGCAAAAACCTCACCTACGCCGCCCCAGACGACGGCACCGAAGCGGCTGAAAAGATGCTGACGCAGCTCCAAGGTGAAGTCAGCCGCACATTTATCGTTGTATCGTCCTTCCCAATATCCGCGCATAGTATAGCTGCCGCCGAGTTTTGACATCAGGCCCCATGGGGTGTTGCCGTAAGTCAGACGAGAATGAAGGCGACCGGCCAAAACTCCGGATTTCCATAGCTGATGATAATAGGAAACTGTGAATTCCGTTGATGAGAAGGCATACTTATTTCCAATAAACCGAGGCGCAAAGAGCTGATCTACACGGGCATAAACACCCTTGTAAGCATTGAAGACGTTATCACGGGTATCAAACTCGATAGCCACGCCAACGGCATCCGTAAAAGTCTTATTGTTTTGATAGTTCCAAAGCTCGGGGCGCTTGATGTTTTTGCCATCAAGATAGTCAACAAGCAGGCGCGGACCTATGTAAAGTCCCGGATGTCCTATGTTAATAAGGAAAGAGGCGTCGAGTTGAGCATGCCAACGCTTATATTTGGTCATGTTTGAGTTTTTTGACGCCATATCATAACCGATACCCCAAAACTTATCAGGCATAGACTCGAAAGAAAGGTCATAAGCCATACGATACTTATGGCCGCTGAAATATTGCGACCCGCGCACACCTACCTTATAGTATCCCGTAATCGAAAGGTCGCCATAAATATTGACCTGACCGGCAGGATTGAGGGTATCGTTGAGATTATGACGATAAAGGCCGGCAGCTACAATGCCGATGCCTAATTTGGTGTCGCTGCTGTAATATGGACCGCCTATAACTGAGAAGTCAAACTTTTTGGCGGGCTTGACATCATTTGACTCGGCGAAATAGCGATAGATCTTTTGGATAAACGAAGGGCGATGATAAATTATATCGTGGCGCTGCTGCTCGTCAATAATCGTATCTGGAATAGCAGGAGCACCTTTGTCGCCATATATGTCAATGTATCGGACCTCGGCCTCCGAAGCGTGAAGGCGACCGGCCACGGCCGCGAGAGCCATGAGGCAGAATAGTTTAACAGTCCTTGACATCAGCATAAATAAATAGTTTCCAATTAATTTTTCTTGCAATAATTTAACGCTTTTTAGCGCTTAAAAGTTCACTTCAAAGGCTGAAGAACTTACATTTTTAACCCCCCGAGAGCAATGATGCTAGCGGGGGGTTAACCTAATGCAAGACCTTCGGCCTTGAGTAATTCAGAGATGTTAGTCGTTGACGATGACAACGGATTTGGGCGAAGAACCGATGAAGCGTTCGCCGCGATGCTGGGTATAGACGCGATATACCCCGGGGGTAAGGCCTGTAATGGTTGCAGGAAGGGTCGAGGCCTTGAGGTCCTTGACAAGTTCGCCATTAAGGGTTTCAACTATGATACGCGCATCGGCATCGGCTGACAAGTCGCTTTCAACAGTGATTTCGCCGGGGGCGGACTGTTCGGCCTTGATTTCAACTTCGGTCACATTATTGACAGCAAATTCGAGTTCAGCGTAGTCTTCACTGCCATATTCGTCTTTAACGAGAAGTTCCACCGTATGACGTCCTCCGGGCAGTGTCCCGGCAGGATAAACGAGTTTATAGACGTCATCACCCACGTAGCTGACCAACTGCATGGCGTCAGCATGGCCGCGACTATCAATCGAGAGTCGGAGCGACGAGCGCAGGAGGCCCTCGGTGGAAAGTCCGTTGGGGGCATATATTTCAGCGAATATTACAGGCTGACCGGAGGAGCAACGGTCAAACGAGGCTTCATCAGTCCCGAGAGAGAGAATCTTCAGTTCACCCTTAGAGGGGATCATCTCGCGGTTATGTTCAGACGTGGATGTCAGGCCGGCGATATAACCGAGGGCTCGCTGAGATTCGTCGCTGCTGTATGCATAGGCTTGAATTCGCTGAGTACCTTCAGTCAGCGGATGCGGGGCATTGAAATCTACGGAGAAACGACCGTTTTTAACCTGACCGACAACCTGCTTGAGTACAGTGAAGTCCTCCGTAATCTGTGCCATGTATTCGCTGTCAGAGGTCATCCCTTGAGCAATCAGATTGCGGCGCACGGATGGAACATCAAAAATGTTAAGGACAATGGTGCCGTTAAATCCGGGGTCAAGTTCTCCGGAGGCAGTCATGATTGCCCCTTCAAGGCGGTTTGAGGCTCCTACGTAAAGAGTGGCGTTATCGTCATTAACCTTATGAATTGCGACTTTACGGTCAGCCTTATAGACGGGGACCAATGGGTCACCGATATAAGTGTAGCAAAGGTGATTGAGCAGCGTGCGGCGGTTAGTCGCGGCAGCCGTGACGGCTTTGGATTGGGCTCGCTTGTAGACATCACCCCAAAGAGTGCCGTCGGTAGCAGCATCATAATCCTTGACGAACTGCAGGCCGAGAATACCGTTTTCCTGCTGGAATACTTCACGGGTAGAAGCCACAAGACCGATAAATCCGCCGTCTTTATTTTTCAGCAGGAAGTTGGGAACGTTGTCAGGATTGACATCGCTACGACCTACGTTACATGAGCCGATGAAACCGAAAGGATAGCGGCCGGGGCTTACGTAACTTTCCGCCAGATGCAACGGCATCAGAAAGTCACCGTTGACAGAGCCGATTTCATCAAAGCGGCCATGACCGAAGTAGAGCATAAGACCAACCCCGTTACGCAGGCTCGAAAGGAGAACTTTCTGGCCGAGTTTGAAATTCACGGTACTGTAAAAGTTAGCGGCAGGTCGAATAACCGTCAATTCTTTCTCAAAGCGGTCAGCAAGAGGACGGGCAACGGCTTCGGCATCGGCATAGTGCATCGGAGCACCGGGAGTTCCCTCATAGTCAGAGGCGACGACTATAGTGCCGGGTGAGGGTACATGCGGTTTGTCCGTCAGATAATCCTCAACCTTTTTAATATAGGAGCGAATATCGGCGGGGGAAGTCAGCGGGATACGTCCAACAGCAATATCCATATCATTGCCATGGACCTGATAGTAGACATGGCGCACGCCCCAGTTTCCGGAGGTCTTGGGATTGGAGAAGCGACCATAGAAAGTATCGGAATAGAAGCTGCGGACTTCGTAGGTATCGTCGTCGAAACACTCGTTTTGGGATGTCACGACTGCAGAACCGAAAGGCTTGACGGATTTGGCATTGTCCACGACCGCTCCGCCCAAGATAATCAGCGCCTTGAGTTTCCCACCCTCTTTACGGTTCAAGTGAGCCATAAAGCGACGCACCGACTCGGGAGAAATATTTCCGGAGCCGAATTCATTGAAGATCTGCTGCTGGTCCACAACACGAACATCATAGCCCTGGAGCCGACGGTGCACATCGGCAAGTTCCTCAGCCACGTCAAGAAACAGTCCGGAGGTCAGGATGACTGCATCCGGAGTCTTCATGGCATGAAGATTCTGGTTAGCGACGGTCTCGACAATTTCAGGCGAAGGCAAAGTGCGGTTCAGGTCGAAAGCGGCAATGTAAGAAGCCTCATAAGCGGACGGAACGTTCTTGACGCAACCTACCAATTGAGAGTTATCACCCTCAACCATCTGACACTGCTTGACTTCAAGTGGTTTGGTGACATCCCAGAAACGCCAGTCAGACCCTTCATCGAGGTTACGGACGGCAAATTGAGTTCCCTTAGATAGAGTTTTGGAGTCAAAACACATCATTACTTGCGATTCGTCGCTCAAATCATTTTCGCGGGAATAAACCAGGGTCCAATAGTCAAGGGCTCCCTGCTGGAAGGAAGTAAACTCGGGACTGACACTAAAAGTAAGTTCATAGGAAGTCGGCGCGGAGGTTACGGGGAAAAGGAGTTGCTGATAGCGGCGGTAAGTGCCGATGGCCTGATGGGTTGCCGAAGTGGCGACGATTGACATCTGAGCACCGACAGCCTCAAGACTGCGCACTCCGTTATTAACGGTAGCAAGCAGCGGTGCTTTTTTCCCGCCGTAGGTATCAAGGCCCTGGAATTGAAGGCGTGCAAGGCCGCTGTTGGCAACCTTTTTCAGCTCAAAGGGATAAGTAAACGTATCTGACGCCGAACGAAATACGTCGCCGACATACACTATGCCGCCAACGCCAAAGTGATTCTTATCTTCCTCAAAATGAATAACGGAAGAATGAAATTTCACGGCATTCTCCTCAATGGTTTGCGGCGCGGAAATGTCCTCGGGCTCAAGTCTGCTGCCGGCAATATCACTCAGGAAATAAGTTGCTCCGCGGGAGAAAACATGCTTCTTATGTTCAAACTGAGCCGGGGTGGGATAATCTGCCTCGGGTTGATTGATTGACGCCTTATATTTTTCATAACGCCATATTTCCGGCTCCAAATTAATATTTGACTTGGCATAAAACACGAGTTTTCCGGCCGAGAAGAGCGAGGGAAGTTGGTTCAAATCAGCAGGAATAACGTTGAAGTTATGGGTCAACAGAAGCGTCGGATCATAACCATAGACCTTGACTTCTTCCGGATTGGTGAATCCCAAGGATGCGAGTTCCGAGTCGGTCAACTGATAGACTCCGTCAGATTCCACGCGGATTTTGACCCACTTTCCGGAATTGAGTATTGATGATGACGGCTCAACATAAGAAACGGCAGCCGATGTAAAGCCCATAAGGGCCATAAGGATAAGAAAAGGGAGAGATATGATTTTTTTCATTGAGGCAGATTATTTAATCCTGAGGTCGACAACGTTACGGCCATCTAACTCCAGGAGGATTTTTTCATTGATATTGATAGGTTGGCGCGTGGCGGACGCTGAATCGAGAATCAGAACATCGCCTTGCTTGATTGTTGAAAACCTTGCTGTAGTGACAATCGCATCACGTTCATCAGATGTCAGCCCCTGCTCGCCGACGGGAATCCAATCGCCTAAGACCAGGGCTCCATCCATGAAATCAGCGGCCGGATTATCCAGAGCCTGCGGAATCCATGCCAAGGTGCGCTCTTCAACATAACGGGCGGCAAACTCGGGACGCACGCCTTTGCCAAGGCGTGAAATCCTCAGCGCAGGAGCGCAATGCCAGGTCCAGTCACGTCCGAAATCAGGCAGAAACCACGGGTGGCAGTTTCTCCCTAAAGCGGAGTCGGCAATGACTCGAATAGTTCCGTTATCTGTGAATATGATGGTTTTCATTGTATATAATAACGCGCAAAGTTAATAAAAATTGCGCAAACTTGCAAATGACTTGCATGTTTGCGGATAAAATCGTAAATTTGCAGAGAAAAAATTGCTTTTGAATATGAAATTACGACTTTTAATCGCTCTTGCAGCCATTGGGTCAGCTTCTGCGGCCCTACCCTGCACGAGTCTCATCGCCGCTAAGGGTGTCGCGAACGACGGCTCAGTCATGATTACCTATGCAGCTGACTCTCATACCCTTTATGGTGACATGCCTTCAACCCCCGGAGGAGCCCATCGCCCCGGTGAGATGCGCAAGGTTTATGATTGGGATTCCGGAAAATTCCTCTGTGAGATCCCCCAGCCCGCGGAAACTTACTCTACCATCGGTCACATCAATGAGCATGGGCTCGCAATGGCGGAAAGCACCTGGGGCGGCCGCGAGGAACTTTGGGATACCGACAATGGTGGAATAGACTATGGTTCACTGATTTATATTACTCTTGAGCGAGCCAAAACCGCCCGTGAAGCCATTAAAATCATGACTGACCTGGTCAATGAATACGGCTACGCATCAGAGGGTGAATCCTTCTCCATTGCCGACCCGAATGAGGCTTGGATAATGGAAATGATAGGCAAAGGGCCCGGACACAAAGGAGCCGTTTGGGTTGCCAGACGAATCCCTGACGGATATATTTCCGGTCATGCCAACAATCCCCGTATCCACCAATTCCCGCTCAACGATCCCGAAACGCTCTATGCACCTGACGTAATCGACTTCGCACGCGAAAAAGGTTACTACGAAGGGCCGGATTCGCTCTTCAGCTTCTCTAAAGCTTATCAGGTCTATGATCATGGAGCCGTCAGAGCATGTGACGCACGCGTATGGAGCTTTTTCAACATGTTCGCTCCCGAGGCCGCCGCACCCTATCTGCCGTGGGCCATGGAAGGGGTCGGCGAACCTATGCCTCTTTGGGTAAAGCCTGAAAAGGAGATTGATGTCAAGGCCATGCAATGGGCCATGAGAGACCATTTTGAGGGTACTCCGATGGATATGACCCAGGACATAGGTGCCGGTGCGTTTGATGTCCCCTACCGCTGGCGTCCGATGAACTGGGAAGTTGACTCGGTCAAGTATTTCCACGAACGCGCCATCGCGACTCAGCAGACCGGTTTCTCGTTTGTGGCCCAATGTAACGATCAAGTTCCCGAAGGAATGAAAGGAACGCTATGGTTTGGATGTGACGACGCCAACACCACGGTCTACTCGCCTGTATACAGCTGCATGACTAAGGTCCCCCACTGTTTCGAAGTGGGCAACGGCGACCTTTACACGATTAGTCGCGACGCGGCCTTCTGGGCTCACAATCTCGTTGCCAATCAGGCATATAACCGTTACAGCCAGATGATTCCCGATATTCGCCGGGTGCAAAAAGAGCGCGAAGACCTTGCCGCCAAGACCAACGAGCAGATGAAGGAGTTGACCAAGGATAAACCCCTTGAAGAGCAACGCGCCATGCTGACATGGGCAAGCCATAATCTTGCCGATGGCGCCACTCAGGCTTTCTTTGCTCTGAATGATTTCCTGACGGTGAAGTTTCTTGACGGAAATATCAAAAAGCAAAATGAAGACGGCTCATTTAAACGCACGGAGACAAACCTCCCAGTGCAACCAGAATATGGCGGCTACAATGAACGTTATTTCCGCTCCATCGTTAACGAAACCGGCGATAAGTTTAAGGAAAAAACGCTGTGATGTTTAGGGTTTAGAGATTTTCAGGTTTTTATATTTATATATGCGTACAGATAAAGAATTAGAGAACGTTACCCTTCTGGGTTCAAATCATACCGTCTATCCTACGGACTATTCGGCCGAGTTGCTGGAATGGTTTCCAAACAAGCATCCCGAACATGACTATTTAGTGACGCTTGATTGTCCGGAGTTCACCTCCCTGTGTCCTAAAACCGGTCAACCCGACTTCGGACACATTATTATTAACTATATTCCCGGCGAAAAAATGGTCGAGAGCAAAAGCTTGAAGCTCTATCTGTTTTCATTTCGCAATCACGGCGACTTTCATGAAGATTGCATCAACATAATAATGAAAGACCTGATCAAACTTATGTCGCCCCGCTACATTGAGGTAATCGGACTTTTCACTCCCCGTGGCGGTATCTCCATACGCCCCTTCGCCCAGTGGGCCGACGAAGCTCATCAATCTCTCCTCCCCATCCGTCTCGCCGCCCAAATGGCCTCACAGGTATAAATTAATCCCCATACAAAAAAAGATTATGGAAAAAGACGCGTTGATAGTGCTTTCCGGAGGCATGGATTCCGTTACCCTCCTTTATGATTATAAGGATACAATCGCTTTGGCCGTAAATTTCATCTACGGCTCAAACCATAACATGCGAGAATTAGCATGCGCTCGGCGCCATTGTGAGACATTGGGCATTGAGCTCCTTGAGATTCATCTTGACTTTATGGGAGAATACTTCCATTCATCGCTTCTTGAAGGCGGGGATGCGATACCGGAGGGAAACTATGAGGATGAGAACATGCGTTCCACGGTCGTTCCCTTCCGTAACGGCATCATGCTTGCCACGGCAGCCGGACTTGCCGAAAGCCGCGGACTCAGGGCCGTCATGCTTGCCAATCATAGCGGGGACCACAGCATCTACCCAGACTGTCGGCCCGAATTTATCGACGCCATGGCCCACGCCATTGCTGCCGGGACGTATGAGGCGATTGAACTGCGCGCACCTTATACCAACATGACCAAGGCTCAGATAGCCATGCGCGGCCGTGACTTAGGTATTGATTACTCAACGACTTATAGCTGCTATAAAGGTGGCGAACACCATTGCGGAGTCTGCGGGACATGCCGCGAACGCCGCGAATCGTTGGCCGAAGCCGGCATAATTGACACCACAATTTACATTGATGATTTCGCTGAGGAATAAAAAAACGAAAGTGCGCATCTTCACAGACACGCACCTCCCTCATAACCAAAATTCAAGTATATAATTCTTATTGTCTAACAAAACGATGGCTGAAAAGTTCTCAGGAGAGAGGCTTTCAGCAATGCAAAGTTAATAATAATTATGTAAACTTGCAAGAATTTTATTACTAAAAAGCGTTAATTCAAAATGTTAAAAATTTCACAATACTTAAATTAACATAATCACGTCCCCCTGCGGGGAGTTGAAGGTGGAAACTTTAAACCTTAAACCTTAAAATAAGATGGAATTTGCCGAAGTAATAGTGCCGCTGCCGCTAAATGCGGTTTTCACCTATGCCATACCCGAATCAATGCGCGGTAAAATTAGCATAGGAAGCCGTGTGCTGGTTCCATTCGGACGTCGCAAATTCTATACGGGAATTGTTGAGGCGCTTACCCCGATTGCGCCTAAAGGATTTGAAGTAAAAGAGATAAGCCGCTTGATTGATCGCCCCGATGACCCTATATTATGTAATCCGCAGCTGAAATTCTGGCGCTGGATGGCGGATTATTATATCTGCTCAATCGGTGAAGTGATGCGAGCCGCACTACCCTCTGCGCTAAAACTCGAAAGCGAAACATTCATTGAACCAGCTGCAGATGCGGACCCCGACAACATAATCGGACTAACGGACGAAGAGGCCCTGATGTTTGTAACTCTGTGCAATGAAGGAAGGATCTCCTTAGGCGATCTGTCAAAAAAAACAGGACTAAGCGCAGCTCCAGACCGAGCTGTCTCAGGATTGATTGAACGCGGATTAGCCATGATTAGTGAGAAGGTGATTGAGCGATACCGCTCACAAAAACGCACCTTGATTTCACTTCCCCCGGACGCAGACTCGCAGGGATGGCGCACCTCGGCCTTCGCCGTTATCGGTCGCGCGGCAAAGCAAGAAAAACTCCTGCTGACTATGCTCCAGTTTCATTCGGCCGGCGAACGCTTAGTGGAAAAGTCCAGGCTATTAGAGCGCGCAGAGGTTTCTCCTGCCATCCTCAAATCTCTAATCGACAAGGGCTTACTCATTGCCGAAACAAAAGTAATTAACCGCTTTGCAGCTCAGGAAGGAGCCGAAACATTCCCCCTCCCTACTCTTAGTCCCGCGCAAACCGGAGTCAGGAATCAACTCCTTGACCTATGGGAAAAAGACGGGAAGACGGTTAACTTGCTGCGCGGAGTAACCTCAAGCGGAAAAACTGAGATTTATATCCACCTTATTGACCGAGTGTTACGCGACGGCAAACAGGTCCTTTTCCTTGTTCCGGAAATTGCACTGACCACTCAATTGACTGAGCGCCTCCAACGCGTCTTCGGATCAAAGGTTCTTATTTATCACAGTAAATTTACTGATAATGAACGTGTTGACATCTGGCTGCGACTCCTCCATAGC
>CAMWSN010000002.1 GCA_947176925.1 uncultured Porphyromonadaceae bacterium | reverse complement strand
ATTTAGTAAATTTGCGTCTTAAACATGTAGCATACATTAAATGTCAAAGACTTTTTTGCAATTTTCGGTGATGTTTGTCGTGATGGTTCTGTTACAGGCCGTCATCTTCAATCGGTTGGTGCTCTTTTCCGTGGCATTAGCTTTCCTGTTCATATACTTCATCATCAAATTGCCGATGAATACGAGTTCCTCAAAGGTTATCTTCCTGTCGTTTCTCATCGGGTTCTGCGTCGACGTCTTTTCGGATACTCCGGGGATGAACGCGCTGGCATGTACCTATTTGGGCGGCTGTCGGCACACGGTCCTGAGGCTTTACGTTCCCCGCGAAGATGACGTGATTCATCGGATACTGGGCATTTCCTCCTTAGGATGGGCAGTGTTTTCGAAATATATCCTGACTATGTCGTTGCTCTATTGCGTCATGGTCAATCTGATTGAATCGTTCCGTTTTGACCATCCGCTGCTATTGACCGAGCGAGCCATAGGGTCAACGTTACTGACCTCCATGCTCATCATGGTCACAGACTTTATTTTTTCACGTTCTCAGCTCTCTACGGCAAAGTGAGAAAAGATTATAAGCTAGAGAAGAGAAAATACGTGGTGGCTGGTTTCATAGTCGTCATTGCGTTAATTTTTATCGCCCGCTTGTATTCGCTTCAGGTGGCAGATGATAAGTACACGGTTTTTGCGGAAAACAATGCTTTCCTGCGCAAGATCCAGTATCCGAGCCGCGGCCTGATGTATGACCGCAACGGCGAATTGGTGGTCTACAATCAGCCTGCCTACGACGTCATGATGATTCCACGCGACATGAAGGGAATCGACACTCTTGACTTCTGCAAAACCATCGGCATAACCCGCGAGCAGTTTGACAACCGCATAGCCGAGATGAAGCGTCAGCCGGGCTATTCGGTCTATACGCCCCAGCGGTTTATGTCACACCTTTCGGCAAGCGATTACGGGCGCCTCCAGGAGAAGCTTTATCGCTATCCGGGCTTTTACACTCAGAAGCGCATCCTCCGTCAATACAATTTCAAGACCGCGGCCAACATATTAGGCAATATCCGCGAAGTCAACCAGACCGATATTGACAATGATCCCTATTATAGCCCGGGGGACTATACCGGCGACTTGGGCGTAGAGAAAAGCTACGAGCCTTATCTTCGCGGCGAGAAAGGAGTTGAAATCCTGATGCGCGACGCCTACGGGCGAATTCAGGGGCGTTTTGAGGACGGCGCCATGGACATCGCGCCCCGTTCGGGCCGCAACTTGACCTTGAGTATCGACATGAAGCTCCAGCAGTATGCCGAGAGCCTGATGGTCAATAAAATAGGTGCAGTGGTGGCCATCGAACCTAAGACGGGCGAGATTCTCTGCATGGTTTCGTCGCCGACTTACGACCCGACATTGCTGATTGGTCGTGACCGAGGAAAGAATTATCAGGCGTTGGTTGAAAATGATGACCATCCGCTTTTTGACCGCGCACTGATGGGCGCCTATCCTCCCGGCTCCACATTCAAGCCGGGTCAGGCACTGATCCTGCTCCAGGAGGGAATCATAGACCTCACGACAGCCTACCCTTGTTATCGGGGCTACATCAATGGCGGACTTCGAGTCGGGTGTCACGGCCACGGCTCCCCCATCCCCGTCAAGCCCGCCCTGCAGACTTCATGTAACGCCTTCTTCTGCTGGGGATTCAAAAACATGATTGACCGACACTCAAAATACGGGACCAGCGCCAACGCCTTTGAGATCTGGAAGAATCATTTAGTTAAACTCGGATATGGCTACAAACTCGGAGTAGACCTTCCCAACGAGGGCCGTGGATTCATTCCCAACGAAAAATTCTACAATAAGTTTTACGGCGAAGGGCGCTGGAGCGCAAACACTATCATCTCCGTCTCCATCGGTCAGGGAGAAATCTTGGCCACTCCCCTTCAGATGGCTAATCTGAGCGCCACGATAGCCAATCGCGGTCATTTCATCACCCCCCACACAGTCAAGGCGATCGAGGACACCGTGATGCCCGCCGGACTCCTTGACATCCGCAAGCCTGACATTGATCGGAAATGGTTCGAGGCTGTGGCCGAAGGCATGAGGATGGCCGTTACGGGCGGCACGTGTCGCACGGCAAACCTGCCTGACATCCAGGTGGCCGGCAAGACGGGAACGGCCCAGAACCCTCACGGTAAGGACCATTCGGCCTTCATCGGCTTCGCTCCATACGAAGACCCGGAAATTGCCGTGGCAGTCTACGTCGAGAACGGCGGTTTCGGCGCTACCTACGGTGTCCCCATCGGTTCGCTCATCATTGAACGCTATCTCAAGGGCGAGATTTCACCCGCGAGAAAACATATAGAATCAAACATGTTGAACGCCAATACTCTGGGAAACCGTGTCACCAAACTTAAGCCCAAGCAATAACGCCGAAGACTCCGTCTTCCGCTCCCTGGACTGGTTCACTATCGGCCTGTATTTAGTGCTGGTTGTGCTCGGCGCAATCAGTATCTATGCCGCGAGCTATGACTTTGACCATGCGTCGATATTTTCCTTCGCGGAATTTTCCGGCAAGCAATTCCGCTGGATTGGCCTTGCCCTGGTCATTGGACTGGTTATTCTACTAACGGACTACAGGATATATGAGACGTATGCCTATCCGTTTTACATCATCATGCTTCTGCTATTGGTGGTCACCATATTCATAGCTCCGGAAACCCAAGGCTCCCGCTCATGGCTCAAATTCGGACCTATGAGTCTCCAGCCGGCGGAGTTTGCCAAGTGTGCCACAGCCTTGTGTCTGGCCAAGTTGCTGTCGTCCTACGGTTTCAAACTGACGGACCCTCCGTCAAATTTTTTCAAGGCCGTCGGCATCATCATCACCCCGATCATTCTGATTATCCTACAGAATGAAACGGGTTCGGCTCTCGTCTATTTAGCGCTGTTTTTCGTGCTCTATCGTGAAGGCATGAGCGGCCTGATTCTTTTAGCGGCATTGGCGGCGGTGGTGATTTTCGTCGTTGCGGTCAAGTATACAGACCCGATGCTCTTAGGGATGGCCAAGGGTCAATTCATTGTCAGCGTGCTGACAATGTTTACCGCGACGGTGATGTCCGGACTTTATGCACGTTCATTTGAGGTCATGCGCAATCTGTTTTTTGCCTACGGGGCCCTTGTCGGCCTGGCCTTTGGACTTAATTCCTTAGGGGTTCATCTGCCCTGGTTCTGGATTTTTGTCGGTGTCATTGTCGCCTCGGCAATCTATATGGCGCTGAGCGGCCTGCGCAATCATCTGCCCAAGCTCTATGTATGTTCGATTTTTGCCATCGGAGCTATCGCTTTCAGCTTTTCGGTCAACGTGCTTTTTGACCATCTTCAACCCCACCAGCAAAACCGTATCCTCGTATCCTTCGGTATCAAAGCCGACCCACGCGGCGCCGGCTATAATGTCAACCAGTCAATGATAGCAATCGGCTCGGGCGGAATCCACGGCAAGGGATTCCTCAACGGCACGCAAACAAAGCTCAAGTATGTCCCCGAACAGCATACGGACTTCATCTTCTGTACCATCGGCGAGGAAAAAGGCTTTGTTGGCACCACTACGGTGATTCTACTCTTCCTGATATTGATACTTAGGATTATCCACATAGCGGAACGGCAACCGGCCACGTTCAGCCGCGTCTACGCCTACTGCGTGGCCTCTTACTTCATCTTCCATCTGTGTATCAACATCGGCATGGTCATCGGGCTTTGTCCCGTAATCGGTATACCGCTCCCATTCTTCAGCTATGGCGGGTCCTCGCTCTGGGGCTTCACCATCCTGCTCTTTATCTTGCTGCGATTGGACTCCGCACGCAAACGCATCCGCTCATAATCAACTTTTATTATACTTCACGATGAAAAAGACCCTTACCTTAGTTCTTCTGTCCCTTCTCGGAGCCGGCACCATCTCCGCCGAGCATCTGAGTCCGACTCAGGCTTTGGCTCGAGTCAAGGGCAACTCTCAGGCCCGCAAGGTTATCGGCAACAGAAAGGCTACGCCTCAGCTGATTGCCGAGCTTCCGGAACTCTACGTCTTCTCCTCCGGCGACGGCTTCATGATTCTCCCGGCCGACGACATTGCCCTACCCCTTTTGGCTTATGCTGATTCGGGAGAATTTAATCCCGAGGAAATCCCGGCGCTGAAATGGTGGCTCTCAACCTATTCCCAGCAAATTGCTTACGCTGCCGCAACCGGAGTTTCAACCCATGCCGACGCCACCACTCCCGAACGCCAGCCCATTGAGCCCCTGCTGAAAACCACGTGGGATCAAGGAAATCCCTATAATGAACTGTGTCCCGAACTTTACGGCAGAAAGTGCTATACAGGATGCGTAGCTACGGCTATGGCCCAGGTAATGAACTATCACCAATGGCCAGTCCAAGGTCAAGGTTCAATCTCCTATACCTGGAAAACGGGCAACAAAACCGAATCAATGAATTTCAGCGAAACTTCCTTCGACTGGAATAATATGACCGATAATTATAACAGCTACTCAACCGATGAACAGAAACTTGCCGTGGCTACTCTGATGAAAGCTTGCGGTTACTCCGTGGAGATGGATTACTCAACCTCGGCTTCAGCTGCAAACCAGGTTCGTATTGGCGGCGCCCTGATCAATTATTTTGACTATGACCAGGCCATCTGGAAAGCCGAGCGTAACTTCTTTGATTCAACCGAATGGGAAGACCTGATCTACGCTGACATCTCTGCCGGGATGCCTGTAATCTACGGCGGTGCAAGCGAACAAGGCGGACACCAGTTCGTCTGCGACGGCTACTCAGAAGATGGGCTCTTCCACTTCAACTGGGGCTGGGGAGGCCTGAGCGACGGTTATTTCAAACTCAATGCCCTCAATCCCGCTGCACAAGGAACCGGCGGATTTGACGGCGGTTACAACTTGAACCAACATGCAATCCTGGGCGTACAAAAGCCGGTTGAAGGCTCCAAACCCGTCTATATGTTCGGCTCAACTGAAGACTTCAAGCCCAACAATTCCAAAGTTCAATTAGGTGGTTACGCAGTTTTCTACTGGTATCTTCAAAATATCGGCTCATTACCCATTCCCGCCGGGACAGAAATTGACTTAGAATTAATCCCCGCTGATGGCGGCGAACCCACCTACATTAGATATACGACCACTCCGAACGTCCCCACGACTGCAGGATATTCTACCCTTTCCTTCCTGATTCCGACAAGTCTCCCCGAGGGTACATACACTGCGCGTCCCGTCTACAAAGTACCCGGTGGCGAATGGCAACGCGTATTCATTCCCAAATCCAATATCAGCGAACTGACTGCCACGGTTAAGGATAACTACATCAACTTCGTGGCCGAGAATGCACCGGGATTCACCATTACCGACCTACCCGAGAACAAAACTATCTATATCGGCACAACTTTCAGCCTTTCCATGACGCTGACCAACAAGACTGATACAGAATATCTCGGCAGCATGTTCCCAAGAATCATCAAAAGTGGCTCTGAAAAAGTATTGGCATGGGGCTCAAGCACCAACATTCAGCTGGCCGGGAGCGAGACCATGCCGTTCGAATACGTAGGGGAGCTTACTGCTGATGCCAGCGCCACCCTGGAACCTGGAGAATATCTCCTATATTTCTACAGTCAGCAATCCAATCAGGCAATCAATGATCCGATACCCGTCATCTTGGCAGAACGCCCGGCAAAGACCACCATCGAAGTTACCGACTTCAAATTTGACGGAATACAACCCGGCGATATCGCCAAGTTCTCATGGACCATTACATGTACCGAGGGCTACTATGACGACTCAATGACCCTCTACATTCTTGACAGCGCGGATAAAATTCAAACATACCGAAGCGTCAGCCCCTATCTTAACGCTGGCGAAAGCAAACAATGCACTATTGAAGTACCCCTTAGCGACCGGGATTTCGGCTATTATTCAGGCGCCCTTTACTATGATAACAGAATGCAATATAAAACGCCATTCTCATATCTCGAACATACCACAACCATCGAGGAATTGACGCCTGAATCAGCTGACTCTGCAATCTATGACCTGCAGGGCCGTAAGATCAGCAACCCCGCCCGAGGTCACATCTACATCCGCGCCGGAAAACTCATCCGCCTCTAATCAAATCACCCCAAATACGTTTGGAGGCTGTCTAACAAGTTTAGGCGGCCTCCTCCTTCAATATCACATTTCTGAAATAAAAAAAGCATGTAACTTTTGGAAAATTCGGATAAAATCTCTAAATTTGCACAAAATCACGCCACGAGATTATGAGCAATATTCCCGATTACATAATTACTGCTATAGCACGTATTAACGAGTTTCTTCCTGAACAAACAAAAGTAAAGGAACTTCAACCAAGCATAAAAAATACGATTCCGTTCGGTCTGAGTGGAGCCTACGACTACTACCAGACCGAGATCTACAACACGTCTTTCATCATAGCCGGAGTTGGCGATGACGAAGAAATTGGACCTACAATATTAGCCAAGCATAGAAATGTTATTTTAAAGCAAACAGGAATTGTGCCAATTTTTGTATTCAATAAGATTCCTTCTTACCTGTTTCACCGTTACACCAAAAATAATATCGATATAGTTGTTGGGAATCGCCAACTATTTCTACCATCGATTTATTTGGTTGTAAGCCGTGAGAAGCCGGTGCTGCACAAAGAACCTGAAAAGCCTCCCGTGCTTTTCCAATTAGCCGTATTGTACCATCTTGAAAAGGAAAACATAGATGGAATAACAATGCAGACACTCGCCGAAAAGTTGAAAACCTCCTATGCGACAGTGAACCGAGGAATCAGATGGATGAAAGAAAAAGGTTTTATAACCCTGACAGGAGGCAAAGAAAAGCATATACAATTCAGCTATCAGGGACAAGACTTATGGGAAAATGCGTTGCCATATCTGGACACTCCGGTAGATTTTATCGTTTACACTCCTGAATTGGGAATTAGCGAAAAAGGACTTGTGTCAGAACAAAACGCATTGGCTGAATATTCCCTTTTGAACGGAGGCCCTTACCGTATAGCCATATCGAAAGAAGAATACAAAAATCTAAAGAAAAAGGATATCTATTGGGATCCGTTTGGAGAGGCTGGCATTGAAGTATGGAAATATGATCCTGCCCTGCTTTCCGGAACAGGAGTAGTCGATAAATTGTCGTTGTATCTTCTTTTGAAAGACTACGAGGACGAGAGGGTGCAGATAGAACTTGAAAATATGATAAATGACATTATATGGTAAAAGGAATAGAAAAATTTAAAGAACATTTCGGCAAATATCAGGATAACTACGTCATAATAGGTGGTACCGCGTGTGAGGTCCACGAAGATGCTGCCGGTCAGAAACCGAGAGCGACCAAAGACATAGATATGATACTCATAATCGAAGCACTTTCCCATGATTTTGTAGCAGAGTTCTGGGAATTTGTGAAGGCTGCCCGTTATGAGGAAAAACAAGTTGGAGAGAAAGGCGAAGAACCGAAACAGCAGTATTATCGGTTTAACAAGCCGGAGAATCCGGAATATCCCACTCAAGTGGAGCTATTCTCCCGTTCACTTGATGTAATTGAACTCCCACAAGATGTGCATATCACTCCGATTCCGACTGACGCTGATCTGTCGAGCCTGTCAGCCATACTTCTTGATGATGAATATTACTACTATACCCTCCAACATAGCACGGTGGAAGAAAATGTGCATATCTCAAATGTTGAAAGTCTGATAACCCTAAAATGTAAGGCCTATCTTGAGATGAAGAAGCGCAAGCAGGAAACCGGCGTAGGAGATGAGAAACATATTCGCAAACATCGCAATGATGTCTTTCGTCTTGTCGCGTCCATTTCTTCAGGAGAGAAGACATTCGCACTTTCTAAGAACCTATATGATGATGTGGCTTCGTTCCGCCAACACGTAGAAACGGATATGCCTGACGTTAGTCTTATAAAAGACATGGGGTTACGCAAAATCACTCCACAGAATCTGTTGGATCGTCTGGAAACGCTGTTTACTACTGTATAGAAATCGTCTAATTTAGAGGATTCCACGTCACATACGTTTAACAACCTCAAGGAGTCATACCAGTGACAATTTGGTGATATTTACAGGAAGAGGGAATGGAGAATTGAGGGAGAGCGGAGGTTTGAGAGGTCGGTCAGGTGGAGGGAGTAGTAGTCAAGAATCAATGATAGGATTTGGTTTCGCTGGGCGCGATTGAGGCTGAAGGCATGTTGGTTTTGCCAGGTCATCTTAAAGAGTCTGGCGGCAACAGCAGAGTCAGCGGCTGACAGACTGCGGCCATGGAGAGGCGCGGAGAGGCGGAAAATACCATCGGCCATGTCAAAGATCATCCCGGGGTGAAAATCTGTCGGGTCAGGGGCAATTCCGAGCATATTTGCCAGGCGAATCATGAAACACAGATGGAAGTTAGCCGGGGCCGTACGCAAATCGTTGAGGCGACTGATGGCGTCAATGATAAAGTCAAAAATAAGGGGTTCGGGGTCAGACTGGCGAAGGACACGCTCAAGCACTTCGGCCATAAAAAGGGCTACGGCGGAGCGCTCAGGCGAGGATATTATCTGGTGGAGCGGCATCAGTGCGCGTGGCTCGCGCATGGTCAGGAGTTCACGGCCCGGACGCGCGGAGGAGACCACCTCAATTGGATTCAGTGGCATCAGTAGAGCCCTGCGTCGTGCGGCAGCGGGTCCGGAGCCGGCGTTTACGGCGAAGCTTACCCGGCCCAGCTCACGGGAATACGCCGCAAGAATTGCCGTGCGGTCAGAGTGTGGGACTAACTTCAGGGGAATTATCCGGATGGTCTTGTGCATAACAATCAAAAGGCGCATCCACGGGGAGTGGTAATGCGCCTGGGTAGCCCATAGGAGAGTCGAACTCCTCTTTCAAGAATGAAAATCTTGCGTCCTAACCGATAGACGAATGGGCCGCTCTAAAAAAGACGGTGTAAGGCTTAAGCAGCGAGAGAGTTGATGTGCTTCTGGAGCGCGCTCTTCAGGTTGGCAGCCTTGTTTTTGCTGATGGTGTTCTTGCGAGCCAGCTTGTCAAGGAGAGCGGTCAGGGCAGAGAATGCCTTTTCTGCTTCAGCCTTGTCGGTCATTTTGCGGATGCGACGAACAGCGGTACGGGCGGTTTTCTCGTAGTAGCGGTTGCGCAGGCGACGGCTTTCAGTCTGGCGGATACGCTTAAGAGATGACTTGTGGTTTGCCATTTTAAGTTGATATAATTTAAATCAGTTTCTTTTATTAATTAGTAGCCCATAGGAGAGTCGAACTCCTCTTTCAAGAATGAAAATCTTGCGTCCTAACCGATAGACGAATGGGCCATAAGGCTTAAATGCGAGTGCAAAGTTACGCACAATTTTTCAGATATGCAAATTTTTTTAAGAAATTTTGCAAAAATGATAAAAATAAGGGGTAGCGATATCTTCGCCACCCCTTATTATACTTTAGAACATCCAGGCAGCAGATACGGTCCAGCCGTTGGTGTTGCCCTTGATACCTGAGTTGGTATCAATGCTGCCAACGGTGCTGCTCACCATGCCTACATATTTAACGGCCTTGTTCATGCCGAGGCTGTAAGTCGCGCTGATCTGGAGGTGCTTGATAAGTTCGACGCCCAGGCCGAAGTCCCATGCTACGTTGCATTTCTTGGCATAGAAATCGTTCATGATTTCCTTGCTGACGCGGAATGAGAAGTCCGGACCGGTAACCACGTAGGGAGCAACGATATTGTTGATTGCGGGAAGATCAAGCTTATACATCAGGTGAACAGGCACGGAGATATAGTCATAATGAGTTTTATTATTGAAGACCTCCTTAATGCCATTGAGTCCATCAAGCTGGGGAACGTTGGCCTCGTTATTGCGACGGGTGTACATCACGCTTACGTCAGCGCCTACGCCAATCAGGGGCACAGTGAACTGAGCAGCGACACCGGCGGTGAAGCCGCAACGGTTATCAGAGCCAAGTGCGCTCTTGTCCATCGAGAACTTGTTGATGTTAAGACCTACTTTGGGACCAACTTTGAATCCGGCAGCCTGAGCGGCGGGAGCCGAGAGGAGCATGGCGCAAATCATGAGAGCGCCGGCAAGAATCTTTTTCATCTTGAATAAGGATTAAGGGATTATTAATTAGTTATTTATTATTTTGCAGGGATAGTCAGACGCTGACCGATACTGATAGCGTCTTTTTTCATGTTATTTGCCTTTTTGATAGCGTCTACCGAAACGCCATAGCGCTTTGAGAGGGAGAAGAGGGTATCACCCTTGCTGACCTTGTGGACGCGTGACTTGGCTGAGGCCTTGGTGGTTTCAGTCTTCTTTTTAGGCGCTGGCGCGGGTGCCTTTTTGGGGGCTTCCGCCTTTACGGGTGCGGGTTGAGGCTCATAGTTAGGTTCCTCAACCTCCTCATCAACCTTGACGTCAGGCTCGGAGGGTTCGGCTCCGGCCACTACTGCCGCGGCAGCTTCAGCGGCATCAGAAACGGCCTCAGCGGGGGCCGCTTCCTGCTCCGGGTCCTCATAGACCACGTCAACCTGACCGTCAGACTCGGCAGGAGCCGATTCAGTAGTTACCACGGGTTCAGACTTAGACTGCGGGACGGCCTCCCGGGTAACTATCTTGAGGCTCTTTCCGCGAGAGACCTTGCCTGAGCGCAGGCCGTTCCATCGGCGGAGTTGACGTTCGGTGACGCCATATTTCCGAGCAATAGAGGCCAAAGTTTCGCCGCGACGGACTTTATGCCATTTGGTCACGTCGCGATATCCGGAATCGGAGCGTCCGCCATTGCTTTGCTGCCCGATTTCGACGACGGCGCGAGGCGCCAACTTGCCGGATTGAGCGACAATGGAATCTTCCAGCATCAGATAATTATAGATAAGTTGCGAGGGAAGACGCAAGGGATACGGCTTGATATCGCCGGGAATGATCCGCTGGCGATACTGCGGATTCAACACCTGAAGCTCCTCGACGGGGATATCCAGCACCTGGGAAATGGCATTGAAGTACAGGCGGTCATTCACATGGATAGTATCGGTCAGAATCGGGCGTTTGGCCAGTGAGGGACTGATACCATGGTCTGCGTAATGGGTCATGGCGTAAGTGGCACCGATGAATCCGGGGACGTAACCGCGGGTTTCAGCCGGGAGATGATAGTAGATATCCCAATAGCTTTTCGGATTATCGGCGGATGCTCCGCAGCGGGCCAACGCCTTATTAATATTACCGGGGCCACAGTTATAGGCCGCGATAGCCAAGCCCCAGTCATTATAAATACCGTAGAGCTGCTTGAGATATTTTGCTGCCATGGCTGAAGAAACGATGGGATCACGGCGTTCGTCCACAAGGGTCGTGACCTCCATACCGAGTCCTTTGGCCGTGGGAAGCATGAACTGCCAGAGACCGGTGGCTCCGGCACGGCTGACGGCGTCAGGGTTCATGGCCGATTCAATCACGGGGAGATACTTAAGCTCCAGGGGTACACCCTCGCGTTCAAGGGCTTCCTCGAAGATAGGCATATAATATAGACTCATGCCAAGCATAGCCTCAACGAGTGAACGCCTGCGGTTGACGTAAAGGTCAATATGATTCTTTACCACGGAATTGAAGGGCATCTCGATAGTAGTCGGTATAGCCCGGAGGTTCTTGATGATAGTTTCGTCAGACATATCTCCGGCCGTGGGCGACGATTCGCGCTCCAAGACGGTATAATTCTGGAGATACCAATTCTTCTGGAGCTGATGGACGTCGGTCTGCATTGATTCGGGGAAAACAATGGCCGTATCGGTGATTTCATAGCGCAGGTCACGGATATTCAGCGCGGAGATTGCCGCCGGTATCAGCGCCATAAGTAGCGGGAGAGTATGTCGGATGAATTTGTTCATAAATAAATAGTTGTTTTAAGGTTAAAAGCATAAGGCCCATTGGATGCCGACCGAGGGCAAGGGCGAGCGTGTTTCCTGTATTAAAACCGGAGACCAATTAATACTAAGGTCCGGAGAAATATCGAAATGAGCGAGGGAGGCATCGACATAGGCGTCGACGATAGCGAGAATATAGACGCCGACCATACCTATGATACAAAGGTCGCGGTTTCGGCGGAAATAGTTTCGGCGACTTTGGAATACGCTTTCAAGCCAAGATTTGCTCAGCTGCGACTCAGAGACTCCCGGGGCAAAGAAGTCCATATAGCTTTTCGTATCGGGGTCATTGTCCATCAAGTCGCGATAGGCCTTGGTGTAATCTCGAAGCATCGCGTTGTTCCAATCCGTGGCATAAGCCAAGCCCATGTAACCGCCGACGACAATCGGGAGCTTCCAATAGCGACGGTTATAAATTTGTCCGAGGCCGGGACACAGGGCGGAGAGCCATACGGCCCTGACGGGGTCCGGGTTGAACACGCGGACTCCGCCGCCGTGAGCAATCAGCAGAGTATCCGGACTGACATAAATAGCCGGGAGAGTATCGGCGGGATTGGGAGAGGTGATTCCAAGGAGGTCGACCTTCACTTCGGGGACTACTTCCAGGGAGTCCGGTTGTTCGCTTTGGGCAAAGGAAGAAGGAGCCATGAACAGCAGAATGAGGGCGGCAAGAAGGGCTCTCACCGAGTTCACTAAATAGATATTTGATTTGGCTCCTAAAGTCATCATTCGGATTTCATTGAATCAAAGAGGGCAAGAAGCCGCTCGAGTTCCCGATCGTTGGCAAAAGGGAAGGTGATTTTTCCCTTGCCATCCTTATTACAAGTGAATTGCACTCGGGTCTGGAAGGCCGCACTAAGATGCCGCTTGAGTTGCTCGAACTCGCCGGCAACCTTTGAGCGCGCATTTTTTTCAGCGGCAACGTCCTCACCTTTGCTATCAGCCTGATTATAAGCCTTGGCAAGTTCTTCAACGCGACGCACTGAGAGGCCCTGGTCAAGAATTTCGCCATAGAGTTTAAGCTGCAGCTTTGGATTCTCGATGCTCAGGAGTGCGCGTGCATGCCCCATATCGAGGCGCTTGTCACGCAGGCCGAGTTGGACCTCAGCGGGAAGCTTGAGCAGGCGCAGGAAGTTTGCAATAGTGGCGCGTTTTTTACCGATACGTTCACTCAGGCGCTCCTGGGTCATCTCATACTGTTCAAGAAGTTTTTTGAACGTAAGGGCAATTTCAATAGCGTTAAGATCCTCACGCTGAATATTTTCAATCAGCGCCATCTCGGTCAGTTCCGTATCATTGACCGTGCGGATATACGCGGGAACGGAGGTCAGTCCGGCCAAGGTAGCGGCGCGGTAACGGCGCTCGCCCGCAATGATCTGATACTCATTGGGACCGACCTTGCGGAGCGAAAGGGGCTGAATGATACCCAATTCGCGGATTGAGGAGGCGAGTTCTTCAAGCGCCTCGGAGTCAAAAGTGCGTCGGGGCTGGTCCGGATTCGGCTTGATGGATTCCAGAGGGATATCATTGATGGCCGAAGAGCCGCGGGCGGGCACATCGTCCATAGATATGAGCGAGTCAAGGCCACGGCCTAAAGCGTTACGTCGGGGAGCTGCCATAATTGATTACTTTTGAGTGTGTTTCTTAATAATTTCGCGAGCAAGTTGCTGATGGCTCGTAGCCCCTCGACTGGTCGGGTCATAAATCAAGACGGGAAGACCATGACTGGGGGCCTCACTGAGGCGTATATTGCGGGGGATGACAGTGTCAAACACCATGTCGCCGAAATGGCCTTTGAGTTCTTCGTAGATTTGATTGGCAAGGCGCAGGCGGGCGTCATACATGGTCAGAAGGAACCCTTCGATTTCCAGATTGGGGTTGAGCTTTGACTTGATGATTCGGATAGTATTGAGGAGTTTGGAGATACCTTCAAGGGCAAAATACTCGGCCTGGACGGGGATAATTACGGAATGGGCGGCAGTGAGCGCATTGACCGTAATGAGTCCAAGGGAGGGCGAGCAGTCAATCAGTATGTAGTCATATTGGTCAAGGACGGGCTGGAGAGCGCGTTTGAGGAGCGATTCGCGTTCGGGTTTATTGACCAGTTCGATTTCGGCACCGGCAAGGTTGATGTCTGAGCCTAAGATTTCCAACCCGTCAACACACGTCGCCATCTGCGAGCCGCTGACGGGATAGCCGTCAACGAGACAGTCATAAATCGAGCCGGCCACCTTGCGCGGGTCTATGCCGTAGCCACTGGTCGCATTGGCCTGAGGGTCGGCATCGATAATCAATACCTTTTTACCCTCGGCCGCCAGTGAGGCAGCGAGATTGATGGCGGTAGTCGTCTTGCCCACACCGCCCTTTTGGTTAGCAATAGCTATAATTTTTCCCATAACGGATAAAAATTTCAGTCAAGTTTCAGACCACAAATTTAGTAAAAATTTCGGAAACAGCCAAAATTTGGGATTGAGGGGAGGCAGACGGGGCGTTGAAGGTTGAAGGTTTAAGGTTCAATCATAATAGCCCGGGATATTGATAATCTACGGGTAGCGCTCTCAAAGCGCAACCCGCGGTTAATAACGGTTAAAGCCTTCCGGACTATGACTACTTAGATAAAATAATACGGAAGAATCACCATAAACTATAAACTCTATACCTTCAACTTTAAACCTTCGACCTTCAACCAATTTTAAATTTTTTATTTTGCATTTTTAACTTTTAATTTTTTTTCGTATCTTTGCGCCTATGATTAACTGGCTGAAACGCTATATCTCGCTGCCCTTGCTTATAGTCATGGGCTTTTTGGCGTATGTCTTGTTTTTTAATGAGAACTCGCTGATGAAGTCAATGGACTATGCGTCAGAGATTCGTGAGCTGGAGGCAAAGATCGCCCAATGTGAGGACACTTTGCGCCACTACGAAGCTCTGAATAAGCGTCTTGACTCCAATCCGGAAGAATTGGAGAGGATAGTCCGCGAGCATTATCACATGCAGCGTCCGAGCGAAGATGTATATATTATTACTGATTGACTAAAAAACAACTATTTATAGATGAAGAAATTCGCGCCCATTATGCTGATTATCGGACTCTTGACCATCGCAGTAGGAGTCCTGATGCCTATAATGTCGGGGAGTCCCGAAGGCACAGCATTCCGCTACGTCTTTGCCGTAGGCGCCGGGCTTACGATCCTTGCCCGCTTCATGGAACCGAGCGCCCCGGCGGGCACTCCGATACGAATCAAGCGCCTGATGCGCATGGAATCCTGGAGTTCGCTGTTTTTTTGCGTCGCCGCCTTTTTCGCCTTTTATTCCGCTCCGGTCATCAGAGACTGGCTGGCGTTTACGCTTGCAGGCGCGGCCTTACAGATCTATAGCTCCATAATGCTGAATATCGCCGCTTCTAAATCGGCTAAGAAATGAGCACGATTCTAACTTTTGACCAAGGCAACAGCTCGACAAAGCTTGTTGGCTACGACGCTCTCAGCGGCACGGAAACATGTTGTGCGGTCCTTCGCGGAGCGTCGGCCATGACAACCCTTAAGCGCACCATCGAGTCCTTAGAATATGTTACGGCGGCCGTAGGCTGTTCGGTCTCCGGAGGAAATCTTCCGGCCTTGCTTGAACTGACGGGGGCCGCGGTGCAGTTGGAACTGACGCCACAGACTTCAGTCCCCCTTACTAACCGCTATGGAACGCCGGCCACTCTTGGCGCCGACCGCATGGCGGCAGCCGTAGGCGCCGCCGCGCTCCGCCCGGAAGAAGACCTCCTCGTGGCCGACATCGGGACTGCATGCACTTATGATTTTGTATCCTCCGCCGGCGAATTTCTTGGCGGAAACATTGCCTGCGGACCGGGCATGAGGCTTCGCGCCCTTCATCATTACACGGCCCGTCTCCCCCTTGTCAGCGGCCATTTCGAGAACATTCCCCGCTACGGCACCACTACGGAAGAAGCTATGCGCTCCGGCGCAATGCAGGGCGTAGTGGCCGAACTGATGCTTTACAGCGGGTTCGGACGTAACAGGCGCCTGATGCTATCCGGGGGCTGGGCTCCGGAAATCGGCGCGCTGCTTCCTCCCGACGTAAATTATGAAATTCATCCTCACCTTGTCAACTTCGGGCTTCTCCGAATCCTGACACATAACCATCCCTCGCTACTTATTAAGACCAATGAAGAAACTTTTGCGTAAGATATTAGTACCGCTGACGCTTGTTTGCGGCCTCCTGAGCGCGGAAGCTCAGGAAACCTCGCCCTACTCAATGATCGGTTACGGAGTGTTGAACGACCGGACTACCTCGACTCAGCGCGCGATGGGCGGCACGGGCTATGCCGTTCAGCAGCGCGGCAAAATCAACGCCAAAAATCCCGCGAGCTTCGCCGCCATAGACTCCATGACTTTCCTTTTTGACATGGGGGTAGACGCCGGCGCCGTCCTGGCCCACGAAAAAGACCTTCACGTTACCAAGCCTCAGGGCGGCCTTGATTATATAACGATGCAGGTACCCATCGGCAAATGGATGGGTGCGTCAATCGGCCTGTTGCCATTCAGCTCCGTCGGCTACTCTTTTGGCCAGGAAGTTACTAACGGTGTCGGCTCCTACTCGGGCCAAGGCGGTATCAGCGAGGTATATCTCGGCTGGGCGGCACGCCCGGTGAAAGGATTGACCATTGGCGTCAGCGGCGGTTATCTTTTCGGCAACGTCATAAACGATGTTTACGCCACGGCCTCCAACGGGTCAGTGTCGCTCTATGAGCGCGTCCACAAAATCCGCGACTACAACGTGGAGTTCGGCCTGCAATACGGTCTGACTGTCAACCATAAGCACCACCTCAGCGCAGGCGCCACCTTTACGCTTCCGCGAAAGGTGCACGGAACCGCATTCGGCACCCGCTATGACGTCACCCAAGGGTCCTCAAACCCCGAATCGACCCCGACTATCCACCTTGCGAAAGCCGGATATACGATGCCCTGGAGCTTGGGCGCGGGCCTGGCTTACGAGTTTGACAATCGCATCCTCGTCGCCGCCGACTTCACTTATCAACCCTGGAGCAATGCCAAATTTCCGGGCATCGAGGGTTTCAGTCAGGACCAAACCTTCTCAAACCGCACCAAGTACAGCATCGGTGCGGAATTCACCCCAGCCAAACGCGGAGGCTACTTCAAGCGCATGAGTTATCGCATCGGCGCGTTCCGCAGCCGCGACTACATGGTCATTGACGGCAACCACGTCAACGACATGGGCCTGACCTGCGGTTTCGGATTCCCCACTCCGCTGCGCACTACCGTCAACCTCGGATTCGAGTATCGCCACCGCTCCTCCTCGCCGCGAGCCACCGTTACGGAAAATTATTATATGGTTACGCTCGGCATCGCACTGAACGAAATCTGGTTCCTCCCCTCCAAGATTAGATAATGCGTTCACCCCTTCCGTTCATACTTATAACCTTAGGTCTCGGTCTTGCCGCCTCGTGTAACGAAGACGAAGGGCCACGACCCGAGGCTCCCGACGGCAACGTCACCCCGACGATGATTACCGACTCGGTAAACTCATTCGTCTCCGACTCGGGGATTACTCGTTACCATATCGAAGCGCCTCTCTGGTTAATGTATGACGAAGCTGACGAACCCTTCTGGATTTTCCCTGACGGGTTGAAGCTAAAACGATTTGACGACAAGATGAAGCCCGACGCGGCAATTCAGGCCGACACGGCACGCTATTTTTCACGTCAGAAGCTGTGGAAACTTGACGGCAACGTCAGAATGCGCAACGTGGACGGCGATAAATTTCTTACCGAACAACTATTTTGGAATCAGGAGGCCCATACGGTTTATTCGGATTCCTTTATCCATATCGAGCGGAGCGGAAGCATCCTCGAGGGCTTCGGATTTAACTCCAACGAGCAAATCACGACCTACACCATCCGCCGCCCGACGGGAATAATCCCCACACAACAGTTTAGCTTCACGGAATGATTAACTGGATAATCATAGTTTTGGTTTCGCTTTTTTTCTCGGCGCTCTTTTCGGGCATGGAGATAGCCTTCGTGTCGGCCGACCGGGTGCGTGCGGAACTTGATACTCACAAAGGAGGCCTCAGCGCCCGGATTATAGATCGCTATTTTTCGCGCCCGGACTTTTTCATCACGACGATGCTCGTGGGCAACAACATCGTGTTGGTCATCTACGGTATGGCCGCTGCTAAGCTCATAGAGCCGTCGCTTCAAGTCTGGTTAGACCATAACGAGCTCCTTGTCCTTTTAGTGCAGACAATTATCACCACAACGGTCATAATCCTGACGGGCGAATTCATTCCAAAGACACTGTTCCGCATTAATCCCAATGCGTCGCTTCGGGTAGCCGGGACTCCAATGTATCTCTTTTACATGGTTCTTTGGCCTATCTCATGGTTCACGACGGCACTTTCGCGCGGATTGATGCACCTTGCGGGCATCCGTCGGGCCACCGACGATGATTCGCCGCTGAGCGTCGTGGAACTTAATGAATATATCGAACGGACCATGGAAGCTCCGGATGCTCCGGCGCGCTCGCTGCTCGAAAATGAGGTCAAGATTTTCCATAACGCCATAGACTTCTCGACGTTCCACCTGCGCGACTGCATGATTCCGCGCAATGAAATTGTCGCCGTCAATATCGACACGACGACCCGCGCCGAGCTTTCGCAGCTCTTCACTTCGTCAGGCCGCTCGAAAATCCTTGTCTACCGCCACGATATTGACACGGTCTTGGGCTACATCCACGTCTCCGAACTGCTCAACCCGCAGACGGACTGGAAAGAGAACCTCAAGGAGGTAATTTTCGCCCCGGAAACCCTGCTTGCCAACAAAATGATGAAACGACTGCTGACGGAAAAGCGCTCGCTGGCCGTAGTCGTTGACGAATTCGGGGGCACGGCGGGAATGGTCACCTTGGAGGACCTTATGGAGGAAATCTTAGGCGACATTCAGGACGAGCACGACCGCAACAACGAAATAGCGCGCCGACTCCCCGACGGGACATTTGAATTCTCCGGACGAATAGAGGTGGACCTGCTTCGTGAGCAATTTGGCCTTGACATTCCAGAAAGCGATGATTACCAAACCCTTGCTGGATATATTCTCCACTCGACCGGCACCATCCCCACCCAAGGCGATGAAGTGGACCTCCCGCCTTACACTTACACCATAAAGCGCTCAACGGCCACCAAACTTGAACTTATCCGCGTCGCTCCGCACACCTCTCCCGCCGACGACGCCTCAGAATAAAAACCATAAATCCCCCTTTGAAAAGTATGATCCCGGTATTGACTTCCCTACCCCGCAATATAACGAATCCGGAAATGACCGCCCTCTTTTTCCCGGCGGAAATCAACGGCAAAACCAAGTGGCTACCCGTGAGCCGTCAGCACTTCGCCGAGAATGTACTCTCCGTGGCTGCCGCCTTGGCTGAGATGGGCTTGGGAGTACAAGAATCAATCGGCATTTTCTCAGAAAACCGTCCCGAGATTCTGATTACGGACTTTGCGGCATGGCAACTCCGGTCTTTTCCGGTCAATATCTATGCCACGTCGTCAGCGGACCAGGTAAAATACATCGTAGAAAATGCCGAAGTCAAGTTTATCTTGGTCGGCAATCAGAGTCATTACGATACGGCCCGCAAAGTTGGCGTCAAGCAGATTATCACCGCAGACCCGGCGATAGAATTTGACAAGGATGACACCACCAGCATCAGGTTCACGGACCTGCTGAGCCGCGGCGCGGCGGCCTCGGATGAGGTTAAAAACGAAGTGACCCTCCGAGCCGGCCAATGTATGCCGGACGATATCGCCACACTGCTTTACACCTCCGGCACCACCGGCCAACCCAAAGGCGCCATCCTTACCCACGGGAATTTTTCATCGGCCATCGAACTTAACCACCGACGGCTCACGATATTGAAACCGGGCGACACGTCCCTTTCATTCCTCCCGCTGAGCCATATTTTCGAAATGGCGTGGAGTTGTTTCTGTCTGACCTACTCGATGCCTATCTACGTCAATCGCGACACGGCCAAGATTCAGCAGGCCCTCAGGGAGGTGGCTCCGAACTGCATGTGTGCCGTTCCCCGCTTCTGGGAGAAGGTCTACACCGCGGTCATGGAGAAAATCGAGGCGATGGGAGCAATCAGCCGCACGATGGCCAAGCGCGCCATTGCCGTCGGCAAGCGCAGGAACCTGGAATATGTTCGCATGGGTCTTAAAGTTCCCGCAATGCTTGAGCGCGAATACCAGCTCTACAACGGCCGCATATTCCGCAAACTTCGCACGGCTATCGGAGTACAGGACGGCAAACTCTATCCGACGGCTGGCGCTCCGATTGCCGCAGAAATAGTTGAATTTTGTCAAAGCGTCGGTATCAATATGTGTATCGGCTACGGCCTGAGCGAGACGACGGCCACCGTTTCCTGTTTCCCCGAAACGGAATATGCCATCGGCTCGGTCGGCACGGCCCTCAGCGGCCTGAAAGTCCGCATTGGCGACAACAGCGAGATTCAGGTCTTCGGGCCGACAGTAATGACCGGATATTACAAGATGCCGGAAGCTACTGCCGAAGCGTTTACCGACGACGGTTGGTTCCACACGGGCGACGCCGGCCGCATCGACTCACAGGGCAACATCTATATCACCGACCGCATCAAGGACCTTTTCAAGACATCAAACGGCAAATACATAGCACCGCAGGCCCTGGAAAGCCGATTGGGCGCAGACCCGCTTTTTGAGCAGGTGGCCATCATCGGCGATCAGCGCAAGTTTGTTTCGGCTCTTATCGTGCCGGACTATAAGGCGCTGGCCAAGTTTGCCGCCGATAATCACCTTGGAGTCCTGAACCGCGAAGAACTTGCCAAGAACCCGAAAGTCAACGATTACGTCATGCAGAAAATTGAAAAGCTGACAGCAGACTTGGCTCCTTATGAACACATCAAGCGCTTCACGCTGCTCACCACCCCCTTCACCATGGAGCGCGGAGAGATCACGAACACCCTGAAGGTGCGCCGCCGCGTGATTCTCGACCATTACGCTAACGAGATTGACAAAATGTATGAATAAGGCAGAGGTAAAACCAAAAAAAATACTTTTTGTATGCTTAGGTAACATCTGCCGGAGTCCGGCGGCTGAGGGCGTCTTCCTTGACCTACTGCGCGAACAGGGTGCCGAAACCCACTATGAGGTAGATTCTGCAGGCACGGGAGGCTATCACATCGGCCAACTGCCAGATAGACGCATGAGAATCCATGCTCGTCAGCGCGGTCTGGATCTTACCCATCACTGCCGCCAGGTTGATACGGAAGATTTTGAGAAATTTGACCTCATAATCGGCATGGATGCGAGCAATTTAACGAATCTGCGCCGCATGGCCCCAAGTATCGAGGCCGCCCGTAAAATCCACGGTATGGCCGAATATTTCAGTCCCGGTGCAAGATATGACCATGTTCCGGACCCTTATTATGAGGGTGCCGAGGGATTCGAATTGGTCCTGGACCTGCTGCAGGACGGCTGCCGGAATCTTTTCACGCAATTAGAGAGTGAAGAACGGGATTGAGCTGACCTTAGCCCGACGCCTGGCCTGGAAACAACCAGGACAGCGACGGGTATCTGCCGCCGTCGGGGTGGCGATTACCGGTGTGGCTCTTTCAATCTTAGTCATGCTCCTTTCCGGGGCGATAATGAGGGGGTTTAAGAATGAGGTTCAGGAATCGATTTTCACTCTCAGCGACGCCATAACGCTTACGGGATATGACCTTGACGATAATCCCGCGCCTTTCCCAATGGCTGAGCCCTTAGCGGCAATAACCATTCCGGAGGGAGTTGAGTCTGTCGGCCACACGTCTATTTCCTGCATCTTGAAGACTCCGGAGGATTTTCTTGCCGTAAGTCTCGAGGGAAATCCCTCAATGATGGGCGACAGCGTCAACTCAGTCTATCTCAGTCGGTCACAGGCTGATGCGCTGAACCTCACGGTCGGTGATAAAATTCCGGCTTATTTCTTTGTTGACAACCGCTTGCGCGTCCGATCACTGACTGTTGATTCGATTTACTTCACCGGCATTGGTGAACATGACCGGGAAGTGGCCTACTGCTCTCCCCTTCTGCCGAGGCAACTCTTAAACCTTCCGGAAGGTTACGTTCAAACCATAGGTTTCCGCAACGTCAAACCGGAGGAAATCCAGGCATTGGCCTCACAGTTCCATTCAGAGCTGTTGACGGCATATTATCAAGGAGACCTGACGGGAGCATACGCACTAACCGACATCTATCAAACTGACAGCCAATTCTTTTCATGGCTCAACCTGATTGACACCAACGTTGTTGTCATCCTGATTCTGATGGCCGTAGTGGCGGCTGTGACCCTGATTTCATCACTGTTCATCATTATCTTGGAGCGAGTGCAAACAATCGGCCTACTGAAAGCTCTGGGAGCTTCCAACAGGCAGATCCGACGTACGTTTATGCTGATGGCGGAGCGACTGGTCATTCGCGGACTCATCTGGGGCAACGTGCTCGCGCTGCTGATTATCGGAGTGCAGCACTTCACCCACGTTATTCCGCTTGACCCGGCGTCATATTATGTTGACCATGTCCCGGTGAGCCTTTCAGTGATGTGGTTCTTGGGCATTAATCTCGGTTCACTAATCATCAGCTGGTTAGTATTGATTTTGCCGGCGATCACGATTGCCCGCATATCGCCGGCTCAGACCATGCGTTACGAGTGAACCGGGCGCAGAAGGTCATTGACCGTCTTGACCGGATTGAAAGTTGAGGCGGGGACTTCAACGAAGACCGTATTCCAGTCGCTCATCGCGCCATTCCAAAGTCCGGGCAATTCCAGCGCGCGAAGTTCGCGCCCCTGGGCCGACTTGGATGAGATGAATCCGGTAGCGTGGTCAACGAATCCGGGCAGATCGTAAGGTTTCCCGTCAGGGCCCTGAATATAGCAAACGAGGTCCACGGGGTTGAAGTGAGTCGCCTTAGCCATCAGGTCCTTAAACTGCGGGGCAATCTGGTGGCTTTCAAGAATCTGAGGCGATGATGAGCCGTCAGGGTTAACCGTCAGGTATGGACCGCCGCCGGGTTCACCCTCATTGATAACCATGCCGCAGACGCGCAGCGGGCGGTCAAATTTGGCCAGCAGGAACTGCTCGAGGTCAGCATCGGAGAGGGTCTTCATCCGCGGGTCACGCACCTGAAGGACGTCATGGAGAAAGGCAATCATCTCGCGCTGGCGTTCAATTGAAGAATGACCCGAGCGAAGTTCGCGGAGGTATCCGGCGATTTGGTCATGGACCTGCACAAGATAGCCGGCAAGGATTTTCTTCCATTTGACGGTAGACTCACGCTTTGAATCGGGGACTACGTTGTCAATGTTTTTAACGAAAACAACGGCTGAGTCGATGTCATTAAGGTTCTGAATCAAAGCGCCGTGTCCGCCCGGACGGAAAAGAAGTTTTCCATCTGCGTCTCGGAAAGGAGTACCGTCGGCATTAGCGGCGATGGTGTCAGTAAAGGCTTTCTGCTCAGAGAGGGAGGCATTGATTTTCACTCCATACTTAGCTTCGGCAGCAGGAATCAGACGATCCAACTCGGCCTCAAAGAGCGCGCGATGGGCAGGACTGACCGTGAAGTGGAGGTTAAGCGTTCCTCCGGCGGCAACAGCAGTGGCAGCTCCTTCGGCGATATGTTCGGCAACGGGAGTGCGTGGGCCGTCAGTGCCGTAGGCATGGAATTGGAGCAGTCCCTTGGGTAACTGTCCGTAATTAAGGCCTGAGCCGTCGATAATAGCGCGGATAATATCCTTATGGCGTCCGGCGGAGCAAAGTTCGTCAACGCTTTGCCCGTAGAGCTCGCGGCAGACATCGTTGAGGGCCGGATAGAAGGCGAAGTCATGAATACGGGTGATAACTTCGGCCACGTCGGAGCCGGGTTTGGCCTGCTCGTCCGCGCCATCAACGAAAGCGAAAAGCGATTTGAACATACGGGAGGCGGCGCCCGAAGCGGGCACGAACTTGCATGCGGTCCCACCGTCGGCAAGATAGCGTTCCCAGCGGGCTTCGGCAGCTTTTTGAGCAGCTTCGTCAAGGCGGCATATTCCGTGGCCGACCGTAGCGGAATCCACTACGGTCAGCTCCGGAAAACCGGTCTTGAATCGCTCAAGTTGAGCTTCGGCCTGTTCGGGAGAGATTCCCTTCGAGGCAAGTGTTTTCAGGTCGGTTTCAGTGAATTTCATGGGGAGAATGTAAGGTTATGAGGTCATTAGTTAAGGTCTGAGAGATAATTCTCAGAGAGCAAGGAGGGCATCGAGGGTTTCGCGGAGCTTTTCGATGCTCTGACCGCCGACGAGGCGCAGGTCCGTCTTCTTGCCATCCTTGAAGGTAAGGATAGTGGGGATGGACATGATTCGATATTGCATGGCGAGGTCGTTCTGCTCGTCAATATTGTACTTGCCAACTTCGACGCGGCCGGCATATTCTTCGGCTACGGCATCGATTGCAGGGCTCATGCCGACGCAAGGACCACACCAGGTGGCCCAAAAATCAATCATCACGGGCTTGCCGGAGGCAATGATGTCATGGATATTCTCGTCAGTAAAAGTCTGTGCCATAATAAATAATGGAATTTTTATGTTAGTTAATTAATATGATATTCAATATCAAGGGATTCTAGTTTATCAATTAAACGCTTATTGAGGGCGATTTGCTTTGCCCCGGTCAAAGAAAGGCGACGGTTAAGCGAGGGATCATAGAGCATGATTTTCAGAGCGGCCATCTCTCCTTCGATGATGGTCGAGGACGCATCGGAAAGAATCTCGGCAAGAGCCGGATTGATGGTATCAGAGTCAATAAAGATAGTTATTCCGCTGACGACGTTACCCTTTCGGTTACTAAGCAGGGAAATGTCAGTAATGTTGAAGCGAAGTTCCTCGCCGCTGTAGCGCCGCTGATACTTTCCGGTGACGATGATTTGCTGTCCGGTTGTGCAGTAACCGTTGAATTGGGCATAGGTCTGGCCGAAAAGTCGCATCTCTGTGCTACCGGTAAGGTCTTCCATCTTGAGGATACCCCATGGGCCTTTATTGCCGGGTCGCGTCTCGAAGCTGACGACCATTCCGCCCAGGCGCACTTCCCGGTCTTCAATCGGAGTGGTTTCTTCGTCGGTAAACTCCTTGATTGAGGTGCAGCCGTAGGTCAGCTCCATATAATAAGGTTCCAGGGGGTGGGCGGAAAGATACATGCCCACGAGGTCCCGCTCCTTGGTGAGCAATTCGGACTTCACCCATGGGACTGCGGGCTTTATGGGTGGACGTCCGGCCTGAGAAATCGACATATCGTCAGCAAACATGTCGAAGAGCGATGATGTCTGCTCTTGCTTGTCGCGTTGATAGGCCTGGCCATAGCGAATGAGCTGTTCGGAGAAGGATTCGTCCTTGGAATTGGTTTCAAAGAAGTCTTCGCGCTTGATGTCGTCAGCAAAGCAGTCGAAGACTCCGGCCAAAACCATATTTTCGAGGGTGCGTCGGTTCAGTCCGGCAGAGATGTCGACGCGTTCGACCACGTCATAGATATCCTTGAAGGGCCCATTGGCGCGGCGCTCGGCAATGATAGCGTTGACTATTCCCTCTCCGACGCCCTTGATTGCTGACATTCCGAAGCGGATATCGCCGGCGGCGTTCACACCGAAGTTACTGAACGATTCGTTAATATCCGGACCTTTAACCTTGATTTTCATTGCCTTACATTCGTCCATAAAGACGGTCAGCTTGGCATTGTCGTTTTTGTTGCGGCTGAGGACTGCAGCCATATATTCTGCGGGATAGTTAGCCTTGAGATAGGCCGTCTGGAAAGCCACCCAAGAGTAGCAGGTGGCGTGACTCTTATTAAATGCGTAAGAAGCGAACTTTTCCCAGTCCTTCCAGATTTTGTCAAGGACCTCAGGCTTATGTCCGTTGGCCTGACCGCCTTCCATGAACTTACCCTTGAGGTGGTTCATCTTGTCAATGAGCTTCTTACCCATAGCCTTACGGAGGGTATCGCTCTCGCCGCGTGTAAAGTTGGCAAGGAGGCGGCTCAGGAGCATCACCTGTTCCTGATAGACGGTAACGCCATAGGTGTCCTTAAGATATTTCTCCATCTCGGGAATATCATAGACGATGGGTGAGCGCCCCTGCTTGCGGTTGATGAAGTCCGGAATATAGTCCATAGGACCGGGACGATAGAGGGCGTTCATGGCAATGAGGTCCTCAAAGGTCGTCGGCTGGAGTTCGCGGAGATATTTCTGCATGCCGGCAGATTCAAATTGGAAGGTACCGACGGTGCGCCCTTCGGAGTAGAGCTGATAGGTCTTGGGGTCGTCAATAGGGATGGAGTCGATGTCGACGTCAATATCGCGGGTGAGCTTTATATTGTTCAGGGCCTCCTTGATAATCGAAAGGGTTTTCAGTCCAAGAAAGTCCATTTTGATAAGGCCGGTATCTTCAATAACGGAGCCTTCATATTGCGTAACGAGCATCTTGAGGCCGGAGTCCTTATCAGTGGCCGTAGAAAGAGGGACCCAGTCGCTGACGTCGTCGCGGCAAATGATTACGCCGCAGGCATGTACGCCGGTGTTTCTGACATTGCCTTCGAGCTCAAGGGCATATTTGAGAGTATCACGCACCAGGGGGTTCTGGCTGCGAAGTTCATCCTTGAATTCGGGGACGTATTCATAGCAGTTTTTGAGAGTCGGCTTGAGTTCCTTGCCGTTGACCTCGGGCATACGCTTGGGGACGAGGTTGGCTATGCGGTTACTCTCAGCCAGGGGGAGTTGTTCCACTCGGGCCACGTCCTTGATGGCGCTCTTGGCCGCCATAGTACCGTAAGTGATGATGCGGGCAACTTTTTCTTCGCCGTATTTTTCCGTAACGTAGGCCAGTACATCGGCGCGACCGTCATCGTCGAAGTCAATATCAATATCGGGCAGCGAGATTCGGTCCGGATTGAGGAAACGTTCGAAGAGGAGGTCATATTTAATCGGATCAATCTGAGTGATGTCCAGGCAGTAGGCCACGGCCGAACCGGCAGCGGAACCACGCCCCGGACCAATGCTGACACCGCGGGCGCGACCGGCAGCAATAAAGTCCTGCACAATGAGGAAGTAACCCGGGAAGCCCATGTTCTTAATCGTATCAAGTTCAAAGTCAATGCGTTCCTTCTGTTCATCGGTCAGATCCTTGCCCCAGCGGCGATATGCGCCCTGATAGGTCAGGTAACGCAGGTAGTCGTCATTGTCGGTAAATCCGTCGGGAAGCGGGAAGTTAGGCAGAATCGGCTTATGGTCAATTGAATAGGGAGTAACCTTATCAAGAATCTCAATGGTGTTGGCCAAAGCCTCGGGGACGTCGGCAAATAGCTCATTCATCTCGGCGGTGGTCTTCATCCATTCCTGTTTGGAATAGAGCATACGCGTCGGGTCATTGAGGTCCTTGCCGGAGTTGATACAGATGAGGCGGTCATGAGCTTCGGCGTCTTCTTCGTTGACGAAGTGGACGTCGTTAGTGCATATAACCTTGATACCATGTTTCTTGGCAAACTCCATAAGGACTTTATTGACCTGGACCTGCATAGGATAAGCTTCATGGTTTGCGCGGGGCACCGTGGCTTTATGTCGCTGCAGTTCAAGATAATAATCATCGCCAAAAGTCTCCTTGAACCATAGTATGGTCTTCTCGGCCTCGTCAAGTTGACCGCTGAGAATCAGTTTGGGGACTTCGCCGCCAATACATGCGGAGGCCACGATAAGTCCTTCGTGGTGTTTGGCCAGCTCGGTTTTGTCGGTTCGGGGATGGCCATAATAGCCGTCGGTGTAGGCGCGGCTGACGAGTTTTATGAGGTTATGATAGCCGGTTTCGTTTTTCGCGAGGACAATCAGGTGGCGTCCGCGGTCATTCTTGTCCGTATGTTCGGTCATCAGCTTGTTTGCCACATACATTTCACAGCCGAAAATAGGCTTGAACTCGGGTTTACCTTCCTCTTTAAGGCCTTTGTTGACCTTATTGACATAGTTGAAAAACTCCTTGATAGCAAACATATTGCCGTGGTCCGTGATGGCCAGGCCGGGCATACCGTCAGCAATAGCTTTGTCGACCAGAGCCTTAACCGAGGCCTGACCGTCGAGCAGAGAATACTGAGTATGCACATGCAAATGAACAAACGCTTCCATACGCTTGCAAAGATACGCAATTAAAATGAAAAATGACGAATGAAAAATGAAAAATTTATCAACAAAACAACCGGAGTCATCAGATTTCTCTGACAACTCCGATTTGTTTTTTGTCTATTACTGAATAAACTTATCCCATCCCTGCCTCAAGTCGTTTCATTAGTTCACTGCCGGTTATAACTTCCATCTTGGAGAAAGCAAAAAGCTTCTTGCCGAGATCCTTTAAAGAAGCACCGATATGATACACTTCTTCATCAATAATCAGAAATCGATCATGGGCTTTAGTAAACTTATGAATCGTTACCCCCGGATACTGCCCATTATGAGTATCAACATCTTGATAAAGTTGCTTAGTTATCCGGTCTGAATATATATCAACTTTCACTCCGGAAGCGCGCTTTGATAATTGTACAAGCACAGAATCATCAATGTAATTATCAATCACAACTATTCGATTCTTGGTCTTGCGGATCAACTTGGCTACCAACGCGTATGCGTCAAAAATCTGGCCGTTAAAAAAGACGCCTTCTATCAGTTTATCATTATCTCCAAGCTTATTGAAGATCTCATCAATTCTCTCATCTGTTTTAACCTGCCTCTTTTCAATTCTTTCTATTCTCTGAAATATCGACACATTATTCATCAGAAAACTGCGCATAGCAACAAATGCTTCGATAATTCGGATACTTGTCCGAACCGCCGTTTTACTACAGCTGAAAGCATTGCAACGCACTGTTCAGTGAATACAAACGGATTTACCGAAGAATGTTTAAGGGACGTGAACCGGTCACAATTTGTGACCAGGTCACAGTTCTTATCAGGGTTTGAATAACTCTTCTTCATGCAGTTCTGTTTTCTAAAAAAGTAACGATAAAAAATTGAGAACTCCAAAGACAACTAAGGAGTTCTCAATTTTTTGATTATTGTTGGGGTTTTAGCCATTTGTCGAGCCAGCGGAAGAAGACCCGTTGCCAGAGGATAGCGTTTTGAGGCTTTAGAATCCAGTGGTTTTCGTCGGGGAAGATGAGCATTTCGGCGGGGACTCCGCGAAGTTTGGCGGCGTTAAAGGCCATCTCGCCCTGAGATGAGAGGATGCGATAGTCAAGTTCGCCGTGAGTGATCAGAATCGGGGTGTCCCATTTGTCGACAAACTTATGGGGGGAGGTGGCGAAGGTAGCCTGAGCGATGGGATTGGCCGTGTTCCAGTATGCGCCATAGTCAGGGTCATCCTTGGTATCGGCCGGAGCATTGACCGCGCCGCCACCCATATCCCAGTTGGCGAACCACATTTCTTCGGTTTCGAGATACTGGGCTTCGATATTGAAGATGCCGGCGTGGGCAATCAAAGCGGCAAAGCGGCCTTCATGGTGACCGGCGAGCCAATAGACGGAGAATCCGCCGTAGCTGGCACCGACGGCGCCGATATGCTTTTCGTCGACCCAAGGTTCGGTCTTGACGTTATCCACTGCGGCAAAGTAGTCCTTCATGTTCTGACCGCCGTAGTCGCCGGAAATCTGAGCGTTCCATTCCTTGCCGAAGCCGGGAAGGCCGCGGCGGTTAGGAGCGATGACCACATAGCCGTTGGCGGCCATAAGGGCGAGATTCCAGCGGAAGCTCCAGAACTGGCTGACGGCCTGCTGTGGACCGCCCTGGCAGTAAAGAATAGCGGGGTATTGCTTGGTTGAATCAAAGTCTTGGGGCTTGACAATCCAGGTGAGCATCTCTTTGCCGTCAGTAGTCGGTACAAGGCGACGCTCCACAGTCGGCATGCGGAGCTGATTGAAGATGTCGTCGTTGACTCCGGTGAGCTTTTGAGCCGAGCCGTTGGCGGCATGATAGATTTCGTTGGGGAAAATCATGGAGTGAGCCATCGTGATAACCTCGTTTTCGCTGACGGGCTGGAGAGACTCGTAGTCAACCTCACCGGCGGAGATTACGGAGATTGTGCCGTCAAGCAGGATGGAGAACACGGGCTTGACTCCGTCACGGTAGGCGAGGAAGAAGAGGCCGCGCGAATCGGGCTGCCAGGCAATCTGGTCGACGGTGTAGTCCCATTCAGCGGTCAGGTCGGTGATTTCGCCGGAGGCCATGTCGCGCACCATAATGCGGTTCATGTCGCTTTCATAGCCGTCATGTTCCATGGAGAGGAAAGCCAGCTTTGAGCCGTCAGGGCTGAAGGTCGGGGCAGTATCATAGCCCATCATGCCGGAAGTGAGGTTTTCGGTAGTTCCGGCCTCAAGGTCGTAGAGGAAGATGTCAGAGTTGGTTGAGATGGCATATTCCAGGCCTGTCTTTTTGCGGGAAACGTAGGCTAATTTCTTGCTGTCAGGGGTCCATGCGAATGATTCGACTCCGCCGAAGGGCTTCATCGGGGCTTCATAGAGGGGATCTTCTGCATCATCCATGATGTCTTTCTGATTGGAAAGGCCTGCGCCGTCGAAATCAGCAATGAAAGGATGGGGTATCTCGGTCACCCATTCGTCCCAGTGTTTGTACATCAGGTCATCAATGATACGGCCGGTAGCGTCAGGGAGGTCAGGATAGGCTTCCTGAGCCGTACGGGCCCACTTGACCGACTGAATCATCAGGACTTTCTTTTCGTCAGGCGAGAAGAGGAAACCTTCCACTCCCTTTTCTTCCTTGGATATTTGAGTGCGGCCGGAGCCATCGGCATTGATGGTCCAAATTTGCTGTTTGCCGTCAGAATCAGGATAAAGGAAGGCGATTTTCTTGCCTCCGTCGATCCAGCAGTAGTTACTTTCACTTTTAGCCGACTTGGTCAGACGGGTTTGATTTTTGCCGTCAATGTCCATCAGGTAAAGGTCAGCGTTCGAGCGGTTTTGCTCTACGCTTTCGTAGCTGACGGCATAGAGGATTTTGGAGCGGTCAGGGCTGAGGACAGGGGCATTTACGCGGCCCAGAGCCTCGAGGGCGCTGATAGAGAATACTCCGTCGGCCGAGGTAAATTCGGGGCGGTCAATGACGTTTTCTTCGTCTTTGGAGCAGGAGGTGGAGGCGGCGGTCATTGCGGCCAGCCCGGCGATAGCGATTGGTTTCAAAAACTTGTTCATGATAAAATAAGATGAGCCGCCCACTTCGTCGGTCAAAAAGGGTTGGCCGACGAAGTGAGCGGTCCGTAATTTTTCAGTTTAGCAACTCAAGGCAGCGTTGGTTTTGCGAACGGCTTCAGCGCTCTTCTCAAAGAGGGCTTTTTCTTCGTCGTTGAGGTCAAATTCAACGATTTTTTCAATACCGTTCTTTCCGAGGATACAGGGCACACCAATGCAGATGTCCTTCTGGCCATATTCGCCGTCGAGGAGAGCTGAGCATGAGATCATGCGCTTGGTGTCATGGATCACGGCGTCAACCACGCTTGCAGCGGCTGCACCGGGAGCATACCAGGCGGAGGTGCCGAGCAGGCCGGTCAGGGTAGCACCGCCCACCATAGTGTCAGCAGCTACCTTAGCGAGGGTTTCAGCGGGCAGGAGGGTTGATGCGGGGATACCGCGGTGAGCGGCATAGCGGGTCAGGGGAATCATGGTGGTGTCGCCATGTCCGCCGATAACGATGCCTTCAACTTCAGCAGGGTTTGCGCCGAGAGCCTTGCTCAGGAAGTACTGGAAGCGGGCGCTGTCAAGTGCGCCGCCCATGCCGATAATGCGGTTCTTGGGCAGGCCGGAGGTCTTGTGGATAAGGTAAGTCATGGTGTCCATCGGGTTGGATACGCAGACGATAACGGCGTTGGGAGAGTGAGCCAGAACCTGGTCAGTCACGCTCTTGACGATACCGGCGTTCACACCGATGAGTTCTTCGCGGGTCATGCCGGGCTTGCGGGGGATACCTGAAGTGATGACAACGACGTCTGAGCCGGCAGTGGCTGAATAGTCGTTGGTGACGCCCGTAGCGCGGGTTTGAACGTTAAGGATATTGGCAGTCTGCATGATATCCATGACTTTGCCCTCGCTGAGACCTTCCTTGATATCGATGAGGACTACTTCATCGGCAATGCCGGTGGTGATGAGTACGTTTGCACAAGTGGCGCCTACGTTTCCGGCGCCGACAACGGTAACTTTTGACATATCTGTATTACTTATATTTGGTTATTTTTCGGTGTTACAAAGTTACGAAATAAAACACGAAAATCTGAAACCCTTAACAAAAATTAACACGCAAACCTCCCTTTTAAACTAAATTATAAGTAACTTTGCTGAAAAAGAATAATTCCTAATTCCCAATTGCTAATTCCTAATTTAAAATATGTTTTCCGGAATAGTTGAAGAAGCGGCCAAAGTAGCCGCCGTGAAATCCGAGGGTGGTAACGTAGAGCTTACCGTCGAGTGTTCATTTGCGCCGGAGCTTAAGGTAGACCAATCGGTGGCTCACAATGGTGTCTGCCTGACGGTAACCTCGCTGCCTGACGAGCGCCACTACACGGTGACGGCCATCGAAGAGACTCTCAGGCGCTCAAACTTGGGCCTGCTCCGCCCGGGAGACCTGGTCAACCTTGAGCGGTCAATGCTGATGAACGGGCGACTGGACGGCCATATCGTGCAAGGCCACGTAGACTGCACGGCCCGATGCACGGAGCGCCGCGAGCTTGACGGCTCCGTAGAGTTCACGTTTGAATATGACGTTGACCATGAAAAGCGCCGCCGCGGCTACCTTACCGTAGAAAAAGGATCAATCACGGTCAACGGCGTCTCCCTTACCGTCTGCCTCAGCGAGCCCGGAAAATTCAGCGTCGCCATAATCCCTTACACCCTTGAACACACCAACTTCAGCCAGATCCGAGTCGGCACGGTGGTAAACTTGGAGTTTGACATCATCGGCAAGTATGCTGCCGCCCTGATGAACGTATGATATTCCCTCCGAAAAAATCAGGTGAACGCCCCGAATTGGGGCCGGAGACCCGCCAGCTGGTAATCATCGGCGCCAACGGCGCGGGCAAGACGCGATTCACCTCGCGCCTTCTATCCTCGGTGGCTCCGGAGAAAATTTTCTCCCTCTCGCCCCTGCGTGCGCTCTTCGGGGCCTACAAGCCGGAAGCTGAGGCCGGGAGCATCGACGCCCTCTATGCCGAAGCCGCGGCCCGCTCCCCCCTTACCTCAGGAAATGCCGAGAATTTTGCGCCGCCCACTGAGGCCGAGCGACTGATGTCACTGCTGCTCCAGGAGGAGATGGTCAATCTGCTTGCCCGCAAATTATCCGGACGTAACGACGAGCCCGTGACGCCGACCAAACTGGACCGCGTGCTGGACCTCTGGCGCGAAATCTTTCCGGAAAATGACATTTTACGCCATAACGGCTCATTAGAGTTCGCGTCGGCGACCGACGGTGAAACGCGATCCCAGAACCGACTCTCTACGGGCGAAAAACTCGTCTTGTACTACTTCGGTGCAGCACTTTATGCTCCGGCAGATGCGGTGATTCCCGTTGATTCGCCGGAACTGTTTCTCCATCCCTCGACCATCCGGACCGTATGGGACCGCGTGGAGGCCCTACGTCCGGACTGCACGTTTATCTACACCACTCATGACCTTGACTTTGCTTCGACCCGTTCGTCGGCCGCCACGGTCTGGGTGCGCGGATGTTCGGCCGAGGCCGACGTGTTTGATTACGACTTGCTCCCGCGCGATTCACAGCTGAGCGAGGAGATGTATCTCGCCATACTCGGTGCCCGCCGTCCGGTATTGTTTATCGAAGGTGACGCCACGCGCTCCATCGACGCCAAACTTTACCCGTTGATTTTCCCGGAATATACGGTCAAAGCCCTCGGGTCATGTGACCGCGTGATTGAATCAACCCGCGTCTTCAACTCCTTAGGGGCATTTCACCATCTTGACAGCATCGGCATAGTGGACCGCGACCGCCGCTCGCCTCAGGAGGTCAACTATTTGCGAAAGAAGAAAATCATGGTCCCAGAAGTGGCTGAAATCGAAAATATGCTGATGGTTGAGGAGGTGATCCGCGCCGTAGCCTCGGCCCACGGGCGCGATGAAAACAAAGCCTTTGCCAGGGTTAAAGCCGCCGTTATGAATCTCTTCAAGGCCGACTCGAAATCCCAGGCCCTGCAACATACGCGCCATTACGTCAAGCGCACGATTGAACATCGTATTGACGGACGGTTTGCCACGATTTCCAAGCTTGAGGAGCACATGATGGACCTGGTGTATGAAATTAATCCGCGGGCCATCTATGAGCAGTTTTGCCGCGATTTCCACGGTTATATCCGTGATGATGATTACCAGTCGGTACTCCGCGTCTATAATCAGAAGTCAATGCTTTCCCAGAGTAATGTCGGCACCCTGACCGGCAGCGGAGACCATCGGGGCTACATCGCCGCGATTCTCAACATACTGAAGTCTCCCTCACCTGCAGCCGAAAGAATCCGCCGCGCCATCCGCGCGCAGATCAATTAAAATAACGAACCCCGGGCTTCGGCTCGGGGTTCGTTATTATTTTGCATTTTGCATTATTACTTCTTAATTTTTTTGCCGTTGACGATGTAAATGCCGGCGGCTGAAGGCTTGGCAACGCGGCGTCCCTGCAGATCATAGACGGGAGCGTCAGGCGTAGCGGCCATGATTGCATCGATACTGCTTTCGGTGAGCTTATTGATGGTCAGCTTGAAGTTGCCGGGAAGATAGGGAGCGACATTGTAGCTCGTGCCGGCTTCCTGAGCGGCCTTGTATGCTTCATAGTCAAAGTCAGGGTTGGGAGTGACGTTGGTATCATATAGCGCACCGCCGCTGAGGCTCAGGTAAATTCCGGCCGAGGGAGCGAAGGTCAGGACTCCGTCCTTAAACGTGCTGCCGCTGGAGGTCACGCCATAATACATTTCAAAGAAGTTTTTGTCGCTCTCATAGTCGTCAGAGCCCCACATCCAGAGCAGGTCAGCCCAGTCATGGCCAATGTAGAGTTCGCTTTCAAGCACTTCAAGGCCTAAGGGTGAACGTTCGATGTAGACGTTTTCAGGGTCAGAGGCGTTAATGTAGAGGTGATGGTCATGGCCATGTCCGTAGGTGAGATATTGTTCAGCTTCGGCAAAGTTATCATAGGGGTTAACGACGCGATAATAGTCCTTTTTGGTCTTATGCTTTTCGATTGTTACAGCCACGTCCGTTGACTTGAAAAGCGTAGGATATAGCGACGAGAGGAAGCCTTCGGTCATAGTGCCTTCCGAGAAGGGTTCCCACTCTTCGGCTTCAAATTCGGGGTTGAACACTTCGAAGTATTGCGCCTTCTTGATGGTTCCCTCGGCATCGGCGGCCATGATGTAGACGTGGGCGCAGCGAGTGGGCATTCCCTTAGTGCTGACCACCGTCACCTGGTCCGGACGGATATTTTTTCCGGTTTGGATACATTCGTCGGCAGCCACGGGATGGTCAGGCCATTCGTAGACCACAGCATAGCGGAGCACGGGGATATTTTCGTCACCAACTACGTAGAACTGATAATTTCCGGCTTCAGAGGGGCAGTAAGCGGTCTTGGTCACTACGGAAAAGTCATAGTTTACGGGGACGGTCGTGCCGTTGAGGTTTAGTGAGAATCCGCCGTACTTGTTGCCGATATGCCAGTCAAGGTCATCCGGGTTGTCGGCATTCTCGCTTATAATATATACGGCCTGACGCTGAGGGAAGGTGATCACTCCGTCCACCAAGGTTCCGCAAGCCTTATCGGCCGCTTCGGCCGAAATGTTATATTTGCCGATAAGTTCGCTTTTGCCATAGGCGGTACATATACGACTCTGCTGAGCCTCCACCGGGGGCTGAACGTCATAATTGATGGACTTGGGTTTATAGACAATGCCGAGGGGCGAGGGTTTGATTTTCACCTTCTCGGGGTTAGTGGCATCAATCAGGATGTAATATTCATCGCCGCTGAGTAGGTCACCGGGATAATCTTCATGATTTTCAATTGCGGCTCGCTCTGGCGCGGGATAGTTTTTCCAGGGATTGATGATTCGATACATTCCGGGGTGGAGAGCATCTTCCTGAACCGTCACGTTATAGGTCTGAGTACCGACGCTCCAGAAAGTGGTAGCAAGGTCGTCGGTGTAGGCACATTCGCCAATCGTTTGCCAGTCAGAGGTTTCTTCCTGCCCGGGAGCGTCGGCATACATTGCGGGAGCTTTATGGGGCAATGCGGCCTGAACGGAGGCCACGCCGAAAGCGAGAGCAATGGTAAAGTAAATTTTCTTCATTTAGAGTTGTGGAAAATTGTGTAACTTGGGTTTAATTTGATTGCAAATTTAGTCAAAATTGGCGAGAAAACAACCAAAATGCCGCAAATTTTAAAGAAAAAGTAAAAATTTTCAAGTTTTTTGTAGGATTTTTAAGAATTTTGCGTAATTTTGCACCATTGAATTTCCAATAGAACTCAAAAATAAACCAACAAATAGTTACACGAATGAAAAAAATCTACACTCTATTGACGCTATTCGTCGCATCGCTCTTTGGCATTGCGGCGCAAGCCGAAACCCGCACCGTCACATTCCACGTTGACGACGCCACTCACCTGCAACCGGTTCAGAGATACAGTTCGGACGTCACCCTGACGTTTGACGAAAACAACGACCTTCAGGTTACGTTTGGCGAAGACTATGAACTTCGCAAATTGGTATTCAATGCCGCTGACGATTACAAAATTTCCTCAATCTTGAAAGCTGACGGGACTGAATTCAGCAGTTCTTGGGTTCTCTATCCCAATCCGAATACAAACCCGCAATCAGAAGTAGAATTTACCGGATATGATACTTCTGACGGATTCTATGTTGAAGAAGGACAGGTAATCAATATCGAAACCACTAAGGTAGAGTCCAAGGTCTTCACTTTCAAGGGTAATCCTGACCATATAAAGTACGCTTACGTTAGCGGCAAATATGTTTATATGGATGAAAGCGGCGAATTGAGCTACGATGTTACAGATGTCTACACTTTCTACCTCTATCTCAATGACGACTGCGTACTCAATACTGTTACGGATGAAGAAGGCAATGAAGTCAACTATACTTATAGCTCCTATAATAACTACATATCCATCAGACCGGGCGATTTTGAAGGAAGCACCACTTTCATCGTCTCCAGCACATCGAAGGATGACCTTCGCACCGCATCATTAAATGTCAGCATAGTTAATGGCACAGCTTCCGACGTTGACTTTTATCGTGGCGGTAAAACCATGACCATTGAAGGCACTGAGTTCGTAGTTAAATTCGACCCCGAAAATGAAGCCGATTTCAAAGTCGGCCGCAATCCCTGGAGCAAGAAGCTCTTTAAGGTTGAACTTGACGGCGAAGATATTCCTTACAGCAACTACTATCATTCTTTCAACCCGAAAGATGGCTCTAACCTCGTAATCACTGTTGATGCACCCGTCAAACCCATTCCGGTTAAGTTCGTGTTCACCAATGAGGGAACAGAAGGCGTACTCAGCCGCCTCTCTTGTGACGGCAAAACTTATACCGCCGAAGAATGTACCACTGCAGGCTTTACCCTCAACTATGGCAGCATCTTCTACATTGAATTGAATGAAGATGACTATGAAGTGGAGAGCATCCTCTACAATGGAGAAGACGGATACCGCGGCGAAATCCTGACCGAAGATGAATATGTCGTAACCATTACGGCTACCAAGCGTCCCATGAAACAAGTTACCTTCAAGTGTGAAGCGTGGGAACACATTGCTCTTGAAGATGATTGGGGCAAAAAAATAACGCTTACCGGTGCTGAAACAGTCTATGAAAAAGTTGCTCTGCCCGAATACTTCGGCATCTCAACCAAGGACGGCTATGTTCTCAACTCCGTAACGGATGAAGCCACCGGCACAGACCTGCTTGTTGAGGGCTACTATGGCAATATGCAGATTCGCAACTTCTCTGATGGTATGACTATCGTCATTGACGCCAATGAATTTGTTCGTGACCAGGAAATGGTTATCTATCTTGAAGACGCAGAATGGACGTCTACCGATATTTACCTCGCTTCCTATACTGACCAGGAGAAAAAGATTACGCTCGAACCCGGTTACAACCACGTGATGTTCGGCACGGGTGATTTCAATGATGATTCATGGGCTATTGATCCAGATGACTATGCAATGTATCTCAACGATGAGCCCGTAGAAATCGACTTAAAGTATGGCCGCTATCCCTATCCCGTAGGACTTGACAAGATCAAGGCCGGAGATGTGCTGAAGATTTATAGTGAGGAGAAGGATACTCACACTGTTACTTATCAGATTGCCGAGGATGTTAATGCTGAGGTTTATCATGACCATGTCGTAGCCGTAGAGTCACCTGCCACTCATGCAGTACTTCCCGGAACAGAAATCCACATCAAGCCAGCTATGGCCATGGCCCGCGCCGCCGCTACCGGCCTCAGCGTTAAGGTTAACGGCCAGACTATCGAGCCCGGAGCAGACGGAGTCTTCACCGTCACCGCCGATGGCGACAAGGAGATCAAGATTGACAATGATCCCTCAACCTCAATTGCCGAAATCGGCGCTGAAGATGCCTCCAAGGCTTACGACCTGATGGGCCGCAGAGTAAATACCAACCATCGCGGTCTGACTATCATAAATGGTAAGAAAGTTATGAAATAAGGTAAAAATGTGATCTTAAAAAGCGGGGCTCGCGAAGAGTCCCGCTTTTTTCTTGCTTTTACGAGGGAAAATGCGTAAATTTGCACAAAGATAATGCGACCCGCTCCGGGGTCTCACCAAACACTAAACACTAAACCTTTAATAAACAAATGGTCACAGTAATTGACGGCGAAATTTTTCGCGACCATCGCGGCGTCATCATGTCGCTCAACGATTTCCACCTTGAAGGAGTGGAACGCACCTACACGATTCACCACCCCGACGCCTCTGTTGTCCGCGGCTGGCATGGTCATCAACACGAGCGCAAATGGTTTCACTGCATCAAAGGCGGCTTCACCATGGCCTTCGTGCAACCTGACGACTGGGAAAATCCCTCGCCGGACCTCAAGCCGGAAATATTTCATATCTCAGACCAAAAGAGCCAGGTCCTCTGCGTGCCCGCCGGCTATGCCAACTGCCTGAAAGCGACCGAGCCCGGTTCGATTCTCCAGGTTTGGAGCGACAAGCAGTTGCCTGTGGCCCTGCTTGACTCGTGGCGCTACCCGGCATCAAACTGGGTTGACTGGGACCAGTTCTGATGAAAGTTATTGTCCTGACAGGCCCAACGGCCTCGGGAAAATCGGCTTTGGCGGTAAAATGGGCCCGGGAAATGGGCTGTGAAATCATCTCTGCCGACTCGCGCCAGGTCTACCGCCACATGCCTATTTGCACAGCTGTGCCTTCCGAAGAAGAGCGCGGCGGTGTCACTCATCATCTGCTTGAATTCTTAGAGCCCGCGGACTACTACTCGGCCGCCTGCTTCGAAGAAGACTCCCTGCGGCTGATTGCCGATATGGAACGGCGCGGGCTGGACCGGGTGATAGTCTGCGGCGGATCAATGATGTATATCGACGCACTGACCCGAGGACTTGACTCGCTGCCGACGATTTCGGCAGAGGTACGTCAGGAGACACTCCAATTCTTTGAGCAAGAAGGAATTGAGGCAGTGCGTGAAGAACTCCGGCGCCTCGACCCGAAATATTATGCCGAGGCAGACCTCCGCAATCATCGGCGACTCATCCATGCCCTTGAAATTATCCGCCAAAGCGGCATTCCCGTCAGCGAGCTGCGCACGGGAGCCGCAAAAGAACGCCCCTTTGAGATTGAAAAATACGCCATAGACATGGCACGCGAGGAGCTTTTTGACCGCATCAACCGGAGGGTAGACTTGATGATCACCAACGGGCTCGAAGAGGAGGCGCAGCGCCTGCTCCCCCTGCGTGGCGAAAACGCCCTCAACACCGTGGGATTCAAAGAGATGTTTGCATGGTTTGACGGCCTGATGGACCGCCAAACCGCCATTGAACGCATCAAGAAAAACACCCGCGTCTACGCCAAAAAACAACTCACCTGGCTTAAACGCGACCCTACCCTACGTCACCTCACAACCTAAATTTATTTCATTTTATTTCATTTCGCTTGGCAGTCCAATGGAAAATGCTTAACTTTGCAGCTGATTAGTAACACTTTAATTATATTTAGTTTGTTTATGTATCAGTATCAAGTAAGCTTTGGCCAGGCTGTCAATATGGCCCTCAACAAGTATTGTGACTTCAACGGCCGCGCCTCCCGCAGCGAATACTGGTGGTTCGCTCTGTTCTGTTTCATCGTGGGCGCCATTGCCGGAGTTATCGGCGGAATTATCAATATCACATTGCTTCCGACCATTTGTGTACTTGCTCTGCTTCTCCCCTCGTTGGGTCTCGGTGTGCGTCGCCTTCATGACATTGACAAATCCGGATGGTGGATTTTCCTTCAGCTCATCCCCGTTGTAGGTACCATCATTCTGATCATCTGGTTCGTCAAGGAAAGCCAGCCGGTACCTAACCAATACGGTCCCGTACCTAACGTTGCCTAATCAATACGATTACCCCAAAATAAAAGCGGAAGCATCCGAAGTGGAGATGCTTCCGCTTGTTTTTATCGTGAAGTTTATGGTTACTTGACGATTTTCTTGCCTTGGAGAATCAGGAGACCCTTTGAGGCGGGACGGCCAAGAAGGTCGTAGGCTCGCTGAGCCTTGTCAGCAGAAATCTCGGTCATAGAGCTTTCTTCACGGGTAATCTTGACGGTTTTGTCGGCATCCACGGTCAGCGCAAACGAGCCGTCAGATTCGGCGACGATAGGTTCGCCATTTACTTCCACGCCCACTTGTGCTCCGGCCTTCGGGGCGACAGTAACATGACTGAATTCCAAGGCCTTAGCCTGACCGACAGCAAGGGGACGAATATGATCCATCAGGACATCGACATCGCTCAGTTCGTCATCAGATTCGATGGTCAGCTGATAGGTCTTGGGCGCATAGTCATAGAAAATTTTCAGGACGTCGCCATGCCAAAGGTCAACGTAGAAATTATATCCGGCAAAGTCGAGTTCCACGGGTTCTTCGTTCTGGTAAACGGCGGTTGACGCCTCAAGGGCCTTGGTGATAACAAACGTGTTATCACGGTCATAGAAAGGCAATTCATTATATCCGTCGGTAAGCGAAACGGCAGAATTATCGGCGCGTTTGACGCTGAAATCCTCGCCGGCAGATTTGGAGTTATGGACATAAACCATCGCCTTTTGGTCACGGACAATTTCGGCGGTAACGACGGTAACTACGTCGTCATCAACCACGGGAACCTGAACCGAGGACTTGGTCAGTTCATCCGGGGTAAAATCTTCCTGACCGGTAACGGTCAGAGTCTTGATATAGCATCCTTCGGCCGGTTTGAGAGTGAAGAAGGGGTTCTTGCGAAGAATCTCAAGGGTGTTCGCTCCAGCCTGGAGTTCAAAGGTTTCTCCATCGTTGATATAGCCGCGATAAGCCGTCACGCGGGCGGGATCGTCAACGTTGAGCGTAATCTTATATGAGGCGTATTTTCTAACGTCGATTTTGAGTTCCGTATCTTTGGCTATGAAGAGGGATACCTCAGCAGAGAAAGTCTCCACAGCGCCATTGACCGTGAACGACATTACCTCATACTCGTCCGTGCGCCCGCGCAAGGTCAGGACAGAACCACACTTGACGGAGAAGCCGGGTTTATTCCAATCAGTGGCGGGACGGCCGTTGACGTCAACCTCGCGAATGAAGTCATCGACATCATCGCCGGAGAGGGAGAATGAGATTGCGCAATCCACGTCGGGATAAGTGGTTACTACATCAACGACATCACCGTCGGCCACCTTGACCTGATAGCGATAGCCTTCGCCGCGATCCACGGGCTGACCATTGTGGGTCAACGAATAGATTGAGTAATAATCCAAGGGGACAATTTCATAAACTGACTCGGAGGCTGGTTCAAACTTGATGACGTTGCTGCCCTGAGTGAGGGGAATACTGACATCCTTGAGCTGGAGGTCTGCCTTGGCGGGATTGTCAATATTGAGCGTAAACGAGGCGGTTCGGGCATCGGCGGCAGCCTGAGTGCGCACGCGAAGGCTTTCATCCTCGGGGAAAGAAGCCCTGAAGTCAAAATACATGCGTCCGTCAGGAAGATTCTGAATTCCTCCGGCCACACTGCGCTCCGAATTATCATAACTGTCAATGACGGTCAGGTCAGTGAACAGCACGCCGTCGTTTGCAATGATACGAAGCCACTGCTGATCACCCATATCGATTTCATTGAGGCCGTTTTGGAGAGTCAGAGGGTCATCATCTAAGTTAATAACGGCAGTCACGTTACTAACATCATCAATATCAACACGATAAACAGCAGCAGAAGCCGCAGGACAAAGTGCCGACAGCGTCAATGCCGCAATAAAAAAAAGTAGAATTTTCTTCATTTGTTTTGGAAATATGTAACTATATTGGTTTATTTTTCTATCATTTTATATGCAAAGTTAAGTAAATAATTACAATTTGCCAAATTTCAATAACAGTATTAAAAAGATTCCAAATCATTATATGAAGCGAGGTCGACGGATTTTGCATTTGCAAATGAACCAACCTAATGATTTAAAGTTAGTTATCAAATAATAAAAAATATTTCTGTTTTTATTTGCAAATTATTGGAGGATTTTTCGTAAATTTGAGGGCATATTTATGGAGCCTATCTATCACATTCCCGCCCTGCTGCCGCAAACCCTTGAGGGGCTAAATATCAGCCCCGACGGCATTTACGCTGACGCCACTTTTGGCGGCGGCGGCCATTCGCGCGCCATCCTCGGCCGGCTCGGTCCGGAAGGTCAGCTCTTTGTCTTTGACCGTGACGAGGAAGCCTTGGCCAACGCCTGGGAAGATCCGCGGCTGACCCCCATTCACGGGAATTTCAGATTCATAGCCCAATACCTGCGCCTCCACGGCGTCAAGGGCCGCGTCAGCGGCATCCTTGCAGACCTTGGCGTTTCGTTTCATCATTTTGACGACCCCGAGCGCGGTTTCTCCTTCCGCTTTGACGGCCCCTTGGACATGCGCATGAACCGCCGCGGAGGACGCAGCGCCGCTCAGGTCATCAACGAAGCCTCAGAGCAGCAACTTGCCGATCTTTTTCACCTCTACGGCGAATTGCGCCAGGCCCGCCGCCTTGCCGCAGCAATCTGTAAGGCCCGCGCCGAACGTCAGCTCCTGACCGTCGAACAACTGTTGGAGGTTATCCGCCCGCTGATCTCACCCAAGAGCGAAAAAAAGGAATTGGCGCAAGTCTTCCAAGCCCTGCGAATCGAAGTCAACGACGAAATCGGCGCCTTGCGTCAGTTCTTGAACCAGGCCCTTGAGTCCCTTGCCCCCGGAGGGCGCCTGGTAATTATCACTTACCATTCACTCGAAGACCGCCTGGTAAAAAACTTCATGAAGACGGGCAGCCTTGACGGCAAAGAGCAAAAGGACTTCTATGGACGCAACCTCTCGCCCCTGAAACTGATTAACTCAAAACCCATAGTGGCCGATGCAGCCGAAGTGGAACGCAACCCGCGTTCACGAAGTGCCAAACTCCGCATAGCTGAAAAACTTTAATCCCCCGAAAACCTGATGAGCAACGAAGAACCCAAACTCCAAGATTCGATGTTTCGCCGCCTGGTTCAGGGGCGTCTGGTCAACGGCCAATTCTTTTTGCGCTATTGGCTTCAGATTTTTGCCGTGCTGATTATGGTCTTGGCTTACATCACCAACCGCTACAGCTGTCAGCACTCCATGGAACAGATACGCACCCTTACGTCGCGCCTCCAGGTCGTCGAGACGGAGAGTTTCCGGGTGCGCGGAATTTATATGAGCCGAATCCGCGAAAGCGCCATGCGCCAGCGCCTTGACTCGCTCGGCATCCCTCTTTCAGTCCAAGCCCAACCACCCTATCAACTTTCAGGCAATGATGAAGAAGCAAATTAAACCGAAAAAGACCACCAAACGTGGCGCCGTCATGACCCGCATCCTGCTGGTCTGCGCGGCGATTCTGCTGCTGTCTGCCTGGATTCTTTACAACGGATTCAAGAATGCAGTGATCGACGCTCCCCACTGGAACGAACTGGCCCACAAGGAGCTCAGCCGCTCATCGACAATCATTCAGCCCGAACGCGGCGACATTCTTGCCTCCGACGGCTCCGTACTTGCCACCACGATGCAATTCTATGACCTGCGCATGGACTTTGGCTCCGAGGGATTCCACTGGCGCGGCTACTTCTCAGCAATTGACTCCCTGGCCGACTCGCTAAACGTCCACTTCCCGATACCGGGAGGTTTGGCCGCATGGCAAAAGAAGCTGCGCGAGCCGGTTGACACCACCCGTTACAAAAAACGTCCGCGCGGCTGGCGCCTGCTAAAAAACGCCAGCTATGCTGACTATCAGCTCATAAAGACTTTCCCGTTTTTCAATGGTCGCCGCACCGGCAACCACGGACTGATTGCCGAGGCGGTCAAGCGTCGCCGTAATCCTTACGGGACCATGGCGCGCCTGTCAATCGGAGTGGTCAGTGAAGACGAAAAGACGGGCGAGGTTCACGGCATGTCGGGCCTGGAAAAGGCCCTTGACTCACTGCTCTACGGCAAACCCGGAGTGGCCAAGAAGGTCAACTTCAACCGCGGCATCGGCAACTGGACCGACACGGCCGCCGTCAGAGGTTGGGACGTGGTCAGCACCATCGACATCCAGATGCAGGATATCCTCGAAAACGCCCTGCTCAAACGCCTGGAAGAAACCCGCGCCGAATGGGGCACGGCAGTCCTGATGGAAGTTGCCACGGGCGAAATCAAAGCTATCTCCAATCTTGAAGAATACCCCTTGGGCTCCGGCTCCGGAGAATATGTCGAGGCAATGAATCGCGCGGTGCGCGGCTATGAACCGGGCTCAGTGGTCAAGCCGCTGAGCATGATGATAGCCGTGGAAGACGGATTTGTGACCGACATTGACGAAGTGGTTGACATCGGCGCTACCTTCAAGGCTTTCGGCCAAGGCCCGGCAATCACGGACTCACATTATAACTCCCAGCTGACCGTAGGCGGCATTATCGAACAGTCCAGCAACATAGGCATGGCGCGCCTGCTTTCACGCTACTATAAAGACCCGCAGGCATGGCATGACCGAGTGGCATCAATCGGCTTCCTCGAACCCCTGAAATCCGGTATCGGCGAAGAGACCGCTGCAAAATTCCCGGTATATGACCGAAAAGCCGGCGGCCTGGTTACCCTGTCACGCCAATTTTACGGATATGCGCCGGAACTCCCGCCGCTCCACACCCTTAGCAGCTATAACGCC
>CAMWSN010000001.1 GCA_947176925.1 uncultured Porphyromonadaceae bacterium | reverse complement strand
TCAACGGCGGCGCTCACTCTGACGCTCCCATCTGCTTCCAGGAATTCATGATCCGCCCCATCGGCGCCACTTCTTTCCACGAAGGTATCCGCATGGGCACCGAAGTGTTCCACAACCTTAAGAAAGTGCTCCACGAACGCGGCCTCTCTACCGCAGTAGGTGACGAAGGCGGCTTCGCTCCCGCTCTTGACGGCACCGAAGATGCCCTCAACGTCATCATGCAGGCCATCGAAAAGGCCGGCTATGTTCCCGGCAAGGACGTGACCATCGGTCTTGACTGCGCTTCTTCTGAATTTTACCAGAACGGCGTTTATGACTACCACCAGCTCAAGGACGGTACCATCAAGGAACCCAACGGCGTTAAGCGCACTAGCGCCGAACAGGCCAAGTATCTCGAAGAACTCATCACCAAGTACCCCATCGACTCTATCGAAGACGGCATGGCCGAAAACGACTGGGAAGGCTGGGCTGAACTGACCAAGCTCATCGGCAACCGCTGTCAGCTCGTTGGCGACGACCTTTTCGTGACCAACGTGAAGTATCTCCAGCGCGGTATCGACGAAGGCTGCGCCAACTCTATCCTTGTCAAGGTTAACCAGATCGGTTCGCTGACCGAAACTCTCCGCGCCGTTGAACTCGCTCAGCGTAACGGCTACACCGCAGTCATCTCTCACCGCTCAGGCGAAACCGAAGATGCCACCATCGCTGACATCGCCGTTGCCACCAACGCCGGACAGATCAAGACCGGTTCCGCAAGCCGCTCTGACCGCATGGCCAAGTACAACCAGCTCCTCCGCATCGAACAGGAACTCGGCGCCGCTGCTCAGTATGGCTACGGCAAAAAGACCAAGCGCAACTAATTATGAACGCAAGAAAACTCACCCTGCTCCTAATCGGCTGTCTCGTCAGCCTCGCGGCCTCCGCGCAGTTCAGCTACGGACCTCAACTCGGCGCCAACTTCTCTGAACTCAAGTTCAAGCAGAAGATTGTCGACACGTCGATGCAAGTCGGTCCCTCCGCTGCGGTGCAGTGTGAGTTTATCTTCACTGACTTTGGCTTAGGCATTGACTTTGGCCTCGGTTACTCGATGACCGGCGCCAAGGTCAACCTTGGACAGAAACCCGTATGGAGCCTCCCGCAGCAGGGCGGCTTCGGCAATGAAACCACTTTGGCCCACAATCTATGGCTCCCCATCCACATCCGCTGGAAATGGACCAAGATGCAGGGAGCGGAAGAAATCATTGCCCCGATAGTCTATGGCGGTCCCGAGTTCAACATCCAGCTTGCTAACAGCCGCAACCGCAACAACGGCATCGATGCCTACCGCTTCAGCGGCGGCGATGTTCAGCTTGCATGCGGCGCCGGCGTCGAGCTCTTCCGCCACTGGCAAATCACCGCGGGCTACTCCTGGGGCATGACCTACATGGTCAAAACCCGCCTCCTGGATGACTACAGCGCCCGCTCCCGCGGCTGGAACGTCCGCCTGGCCTACATGTTCTAAAGTCAAGCAAGAAATTTTCAATATAAATCAGAGTCCTCAATTCCCCGGGGACTCTGATTTTTTACTTTGGGATTTCGGGGAAATCAAAAAAATTTGCGAGGGTGGGATTTTTTTGCTAACTTTGAGGCAAATTATGCGTTTTTGTTTACCATGAAAATTCATCGTATGCTTCTGTCGGCGCTCACTTTCTGCGCCTTTTCAGCTATCGCTCAGGACTTTACTCCCGGCGAGCTCTATGTCATCAATTCAAATGACACCGAGCCATGGACTCTCAGCGAGCTCAGCGGCTCATGGCGCATCATCAATCCCTTTACGGACATAGCCCTCCGCGCCGACGGCAACACCATCGGCCGAGGTGAAAACAACGGCTCCGACGAAGCCCAGCTTTGGGTCATCAACCCCGCCGGCAATGACCAATACACCATCATCGCCGCCAATAATCCCTCCCTGGCTTGGGACGCCAAGGCCAAAGCCCTTGTCCCCGTAGCTAAGGCCGGAAAAGTCACCATCAAGAAGGCTGCGATTCCCGGCTTTGACAACTCGCTGACCTATCGCTTCCGTTCCGTTACGGACCCGACGAAGCTCTTGGGCAATGGCGACGACGGCGGAAACAACGCCCGCATAGTGGCCGAAACGGAGGATTCCGAAAATCGCGGCCAATACTGGCAGGTCAAGATGATTGACCTCAACGATCGCGCAATCAATAACGCCTTTTATCCCCAAAACTGGGATGACGGCGGAAATAATCAGGCGATAGACTATCTGCTGCAATGGCCCGCGCAGGAAGGAACATGGACCAACGCCCGCTTCCACTTCACGCGTGCCGACGGCGGCAAAGCCGTGATTGTCACCTCGGCCAACAAGGGTACGATGTATCGCCTTAATGAAAAAGGCCAGTTCGTGGCCGCGCCTTTCGATGCCAATGACCGTGCGGCATGGCTCACCGTCGAGCAAGTCGAAAAGCCCAAACTCAAGAGCCCCATCTGGGAAGACGAGCAGGTCTTCGCTATCAATAAACTCCCCGGCCACGCCTATTTCTACCCCTATCGTACCGAAGCGGAGATGCTGGCCGATGCCGAGATGCTCAAAACTCCGTGGCTACAGCCCAAGTCATCGCGCATCATGAGTCTCAACGGTAACTGGAAATTTAACCTTGTTTCTCAGCCTTCGGAACGTCCCACGGACTTCTACGAGCCGAATTTTGACTCTAAGAATTGGCCGACTATTCCCGTGCCATCAAACTGGGAAATGCAAGGCTATGACAAACCTATCTACTGCAACGTGGAGTACCCCCACTCAAATACTCCTCCCTTCATCAAGGCCCGCCCCGGATATAACGACGGCGGCAAAAACTACGGCATCAATCCCGTAGGCTCCTATCTCCATGAATTCGAACTCCCTGCCGGATGGGAAAACGAGCGCTCGATCCTGCAATTCAATGGCATTTACTCGGCTGCAAACGTCTGGGTCAACGGTCAATACGTAGGCTACAGCCAAGGCTCCAACAATGTGGCCGAATTTGACGTGACCCCCTTTGTCAAGCCCGGGAAGAACCTCTTGGCTGTCGAAGTGTTCCGCTGGAGCGACGGCTCGTACCTTGAATGTCAGGATATGTTCCGCATGAGCGGCATTTTCCGCGACGTCAACCTTCTGAACGTCCCCGTCAGCGGCCTTGAAGACATCTACGTAACCCAGGACTTCAACTCCGACCTGACTCAGGCCACTCTCAATATCAAGACCATCCAGACGAAGAACGCCATAGCCAAAACCCTGACTTATAAGCTCTACTCGCCTGAAGGTGTGTTACTGAGCGAGGGCTCCGAGCCTACCATCGTCGTAGACCGTCCGCAACTCTGGAGCGCCGAGAAGCCGAATCTCTATAGACTTGACGTAATCCAAAGCGGTGCCAACGGCGAAGAAATGGCCCTCAGCCTTCCCATCGGTATCCGCAAGGTTGAAATCATCGGCTCGTTGCTTTACATCAACGGCAAACGGGTGTTCCTCAAAGGCGTCAACCGCCATGATACATCGCCCCTCAATGGCCGCGCTGTGACCGCCGACGAAATGCTTCAGGACGTCATGCTCATGAAGCAGAACAACGTCAACACCTTGCGCACGAGTCATTATCCCAACGACCGCCGCATGATGGCGATGGCTGATTATTACGGCCTCTACGTCTGTGACGAAGCTGACCTTGAAGACCATGCCAACCAGAGCATCAGTAACCGCCCCGAGTGGATTCCCGCCTTTGTTGACCGCATTGACCGCATGGTGCTCCGTGACCGCAACCATCCCTCCGTAGTCATGTGGAGCCTTGGCAACGAAGCGGGCAACGGCTCAAACTTTGAGGCATGTTATAACGCCGCCAAGGCCCTTGACTCGCGCCCCGTCCATTATGAAGGTACACGCGTCAACGGCATTGATTATGGTGGCAACCGATTCTCTGACTTCTACTCCAAGATGTATCCCGGCCAGGCCTGGATGCACGCCAACACCTCCAACCTTGACAAGCCTATGTTCCTCTGCGAGTATGCCCACGCAATGGGTAACGCCATCGGCAATCTCAAGGAATACTGGGACGTTATCGAAGCCTCCAACTCAACCATCGGCGGCTGCATCTGGGACTGGGTGGATCAGGCCATCTATGATCCCGCCAAACTTAAGGAAGGTCAGCACGTCCTGACAACCGGCTATGACTATCCCGGTCCTCACCAGGGCAACTTCTGCTCAAACGGCATCCTTGACCCCGAGCGTCACGAAACCGCCAAGCTCGCCGAAGTCAAGGCCGCACATCAGTGGGTGAAATTCGACTTCCTGAGCCGTGACGGCAATAAAGTGACCCTGAGCCTGCGTAACGCCTACGACTTCACCAACCTCAACGAATTTGACCTCCGCTGGGAACTGCTCACCGACGGCAAAGTAACCGCCTCAAAGCGCATCGCGCTCCCCGCTGCTCCTCCCGGCGAAACCGCTGTTGTTACCATCAAACTTCCCAAGCTCAAGGCCGACAAGGAGCAACTGCTCCGCCTCTACGTCGAGCGCCGCGCGGCATTGGCCCATCAGCCCGCCGGATGGGTTGAAGCCTCCGCATGGTATGAATTGACACCACGCCCCGCGCTCCCCGCGCTCAAGAAAGACGCCTCAGGAATGGTCAGCCAGGAAATCAACGGCAACGTAATCTTCCAGTCGCCTAAAATCAAGGCCGCCTTCTCATCCAAAACCGGCCATCTTCTCGAATTCAAGCTCAACGGCGAGGACGTGATTGCCCCCGGTCAAGGTCCCAAGTTCGACAATCACCGCTGGATTGAAAACGATCGTTTCGCCAATACCGATTCCGGCATGGAAGCCGAAGCCACCACTTCAACCAACGGAAAAAATACTTTCACTTCCACCCGCCGCGGCTCCTTGGCTGACGAAACCATAGTCTACACGGTTTACCCCGAAGGTGTCCTCGATATGGAAGTGACCATTACGCCCCATAGCGGCAATCTCCGTCGTGCAGGCATCAGCATGGGTATCGACTCTACGCTGACCGACATGACATACTTTGCCCACGGCCCCCTGAGCAACTCCAACGACCGCCTTGACGGCCAGCTCCCCGGTGTCTACACCACCACGGTCAGCACCTCCGGCGAGCGCTACGTCAAGCCCCAGTCAACCGGCAATCGCGAAGGCCTTCGCCGAGTTCGCTTCACCAATCCCGCGACCGGCCGCTCCCTGCTGATTGAAACCGAGGGCAAGGTAAACTTCAGCGCCCTCCCCTGGACCGACGCTGACCTGATGAACGCTGACCATACGTGGCAGCTTACTCCCCGGCCCTACACCGTGCTCCATCTTGACGGCGCAATGCGCGGTATCGGCAATGCCTCCTGCGGCCATGACGTCGGGACGATGCCCGTCTACTGCGTTCCCGCCGAGCCCGTCAGCTATAAGCTTCGCTTCTCCGGTAAGTAAATCTTTATAATTCTTATAAAACTTATAAATCTTATAAAAAACTCCAGAAAATGATTCAAGGAATTCTCAGTATCGCCGGCAAGCCCGGACTTTATAAACTCGTCAGCTCCGGTCGCGGCTCCCTCATCGTCGAACAGCTTGGTACCGGCAAACGTTTCCCCGTCAATCAGCGTGACCGCGTCATCTCCCTGGCCGACGTGGCCATGTATACCGATGGCGAAGACGTGGCCCTCGGTCAGGTACTCACCAACCTCAAGGAAGTTGCCGGCGGCGAACCCGTTGACGCCAAAGCCCTCGATGAATCCGGCCTTCGTGACTTTTTCGCCAAGGTCCTTCCTGACTTTGACCGCGAGCGTGTCCACCTCAGCGACATCCGCAAACTCCTGACCTGGTACAACCAGCTTATCAGCGCCGGCATCACTGATTTTGCCGACCCCGAACCCGCTGAAGAACCCTCGGCCGAAGATACTCCGGCCGAGGAAGCATAACTTATTTTTACGCTCCGTGGCGGCTGTGGGCTCTTTCTCAGAGCCGTCAGCCGCTATGTTATTTTTTTGAGTAAATTTTCGAAATTTTTTGGGGAGGTTGAAAAATTTTTGTAAATTTGAGGGTATATTTATAGACTAATCATTATGAATCAGCAGGCTAATACCCCGGAGGAAGAGCGCATCATCGATGCCGCGTTTCAGGAAGTCCTTCAAGGCTATCTCAACTCCAACCATCGCAAAAAGGTGGAAATTATTGAGCGTGCCTATAAGTTTGCAAAAAATGCTCATGCGGGAGTGCGTCGGCGCTCCGGCGAGCCTTATATACTTCATCCAATAGCAGTTGCGCGCATTGCCTCGCGTGAGATTGGGCTCGGGTCTACGAGCATCTGTGCCGCGTTGCTCCATGACGTGGTTGAGGATACGGACTATACAGTTGAGGATATACGCGCCCAGTTTGGCGACAAAATCGCCCAGCTCGTCGAGGGACTTACCAAGATTTCCGGAGGGATTTTCGGCGAACATGCCTCGGCCCAGGCGGAGAACTTCCGCAAGCTCCTGCTGACGATGAACGATGATATCCGGGTTGTGCTTATCAAGATGGCTGACCGTCTGCATAACATGCGCACTCTCGGCTCAATGGCCCCTAACAAGCAATATAAGATTGCCGGCGAGACGCTTTACATCTACGCCCCCTTGGCTCATCGCCTCGGTCTTTTTGCCATCAAGACCGAACTCGAAGACCTTAGCTTCAAATATGAGCACCCCGCGGCTTATCAGGAAATTTCTGACAAAATCGAGGCTACCGAGCGTGAGCGTCGGATGGTCTATCAGGACTTTGCCGGGCCTATTGAGCAGAAGCTCAATGAGATGGGTATCAAGTTCGACGCCAAGTATCGACTCAAGAGTATCTATTCCATCTGGCGTAAGATGGAAAACAAGAAAATTCCCTTCGAGGAGGTTTATGATCTTTACGCCATGCGAATCATTTTCGACTGCCCCGATCCGGCAATGGAAAAGGAACTCAGCTGGCGAATTTATTCGGCTATTACAGATATATACAAGCTTCACCCGGACCGCACGCGTGACTGGATTTCCGTCCCCAAGGCCAACGGCTATCAGGCTCTTCACCTGACCGTAATGGGCCATGACGGCAACTGGGTCGAGATTCAGATTCGTTCGCGGCGCATGGACGACATTGCCGAACGCGGATTTGCCGCCCACTGGAAATACAAGGACGGCGAGAGCGACGAGGAGCGCGAGCTGACCCTTTGGATTCAGACTATCAAGGATATTCTTGAAAGTCCCGAGCCTAACGCAATTGATTTTCTTGACACCCTGAAACTTAACCTCTTTGCCAGTGAGATTGTCGTCTTCACCCCTAAGGGAGAACCGATAACCCTGCCGGCTAACGCCACTGTCCTGGACCTTGCTTTCTATCTCCACTCCGAGTTGGGTCTGCGCTGTATTGCCGGCAAGGTCAATCATAAATTGGTTCCCCTTAATGCCAAGCTCCAGAGCGGCGACCAGGTTGAAATCATCACCTCCGACTCTCAGACCCCTCAGCCCGAATGGCTCAACTTCCTGGCTACGGCCAAGGCGCGTACCCGTCTGCGTCAAGCCCTCCGGCGTGATCATCAGCCCTTGATTGAAAAAGGTCGAGCCATCCTTGCCCAGGCCCTGAAAGAGGCCGGAATGGAGGAATCAAATGAGGTGATAACCAAGATGATGGGCTATTACCACGTCAATTCCCGCGAAGATATTTATATGGGCATTGCCCGAAATGAAATCAATCCCGCTGACTCCATTGCCGCCTTCAAAAAGAAATCTCAGGGCGCCGGGGCAATGTTCAAAAAATACCTCATTGATCCGTTCATGCCCGGCAAAAAGACCTCGGCGCGTGACCGATGGCAGGCCGATGAGGATGAGGACTTAGTGATTCCCGCAAACGTCAATCTCAAGGAAACATACGTCCTTGTTGACAATGACAAGACCAGGAATTACGTTACTGCCGACTGCTGTAACCCGCTCCCGGGTGATGACGTCATGGGATTCCTTGAAGATAACGGGACGGTGACCGTCCATTCGCTGACGTGTCCTCGCGCCGCCGTCCTCAAGGCCACATATGGCGGCCGCATCCTCGCCACCCGCTGGGGCCGACTTTCCGGAGTGCCTAAGTTCTTGGCTACGGTCCGCATGGAGGGCATTGACCGCCGCGGAATTCTCAGTGAGATAACCTCAAAGGTCAGCGCCGCTCATGGCATCGACATCCGCAGCTTCACTATCGAAGCCACAGACGAGGTATTCTCCGGCTCGCTGACGGTCAAGGTTGTTGACGCCGATACAGTCGATGAACTTATCCGCGAGCTTAAGGATGTTAATGGTCTAACCTCAGCCGTGCGCCTATGAAAAAGAGATTCCGCTATTGGACCCAGGTTTGCATCTTCGCCCTGACCACTTTTATCATTGTCTGGCTGATGCCCCGGACCTCTACGTCGACCTATGTCTACGAAGTCAACCGACCGTGGAACTATAAGCTGCTGACGGCGCCGTTTGATATTCCCGTCCATCTGGACTCCCTGAGCATCAAAAATGCGTGTGACTCTATCGACCGCAATTTTGTTCCTGTCTATCGGCGGAATAAGTCCGTTGATGACCAGGTGCGTCAACAGGCCTCCCGGGCCCTTGCTGAAGTCAGTGGCATCAGTGACCAGACCCGCAGTAAAGTTGAGCAGAAGTTGCGTGAGCTTTACCAGGCCGGAGTCGTTGACGAAAGTACTTACACCGACGTCATTACCGGCCATCTGCCTCAGATTCGTTTAGCTTCGGACAATACCTTGGTTGCCCATCCGACCACCTCGATGCGCTCGCCGCGCAAGGCCTACGAATGGATCAAGGAGCAGCTTCCCGGCGATGAAACTCATTATGCGATTGAGAAATCGAAACTCGCTCAGATCATTGCTCCAAATGTTGAGATTGACTCCGAGACGTCAAACCGGATGCGTGAAGACCTATATCGGAAAGCTTCGGCCCCGATAGGTGTGATTCAGCAGGGCGAACGTATTATAGACCAGGGAGATATCGTGACCCTTAGGCTCTACACGGTCCTGAAAACCTATGAGCAGATGCACGCCGAGCGCGGAAATGCCGATACGGGCAAAACCGTCTACGTATGGGTGGCTAAATTCCTCTACGTCGGACTGTTGATGACTCTTTTCGCCTTTTTCCTCTATGGCTTCCGTCGTCGGTTGTTTGTTCAGCCGAAGGTTTGCCTGTTTCTTGTACTAAACGTGTTGGCATTCGCGATTTTTGCCTTCTTGATAAGCAAGTCATTCACCTCGGGAATCTACGTTGTCCCATTTGCGATGATTCCGATTATGGTGCTCGTCTTCTTCGATGGACGCACGGCTCTGTTCACCCTGTTGGTGACCATACTGATTTGTGCCGTAATCGCTCCTTACCCCATGGAGTTCATCTTCATGCAATTCCTTGCGGGAGTTACGGCCAATATATCATTGCGCGAAATGTCGCGCCGCTCCCAGCTCGTGCGTTCCGCCGTCTTGGTTTTCCTGGTCTATTCACTGGGATATGCGTCAATTAACCTGATGATGACCGGCTCCTTTGCTTCTTTATCGGGCCGGGTGTTCGGATTCTGTGCCATCAACGCCGTGCTTATCAGTTTTGCCTACGTGCTGATTTTCGTCTTCGAGCGCCTGTTTGGTTTCACGTCCTTGGTGGCCCTTGTAGAGCTCAGCGATGTCAATAATCCGGTCTTGCGCCAGCTATCCTCCGAATGTCCCGGAACTTTCCAGCACTCCATGGCCGTCAGCAATCTCGCCGCCGAAGCCGCCGCCGAAGTGGGTGCCAACGTTCAGCTTGTACGTGCCGGCGCGCTTTATCATGATATCGGTAAAATCAACAATCCGGCCTTCTTTACGGAGAATCAACATGGCGTGAACCCTCATGACGCCCTTGAACCCGAACAGAGTGCACGGATTATCCTCGGCCATGTGACCGATGGAGTCAAAAAGGCTGAAAAGGCCAAGCTCCCGGCCGTTATCCGCCGGTTTATTCTCGAACATCATGGACGAGGCACGGCCCGCTACTTCTACATTACCTGGCAGAAAAAGCATCCCGGGGAAACCCCTGACCCCACGCTCTTTACTTATCCCGGGCCTAACCCGCAGAGTATCGAGACCTCGATCCTGATGATGGCCGACGCCGTAGAGGCTGCCTCGCGTTCGCTCAAAGAGTATACACCCGAAGCCATTACCGACCTTGTCAACCGGATTATTGACACTCAGATTGCCGAGGGTTTGCACAATGAGTCGCCCTTGGCGTTCCGAGACGTGGCCACGATTAAAAATACGTTTATCCAGCGCTTGCGCACCATTTACCATTCGCGAGTAGCTTATCCAGATAAGAAATGACCGTAACCCGACTGACTCCGGATCTGGCGCCGGCAGACCTGACGGCGTGGCAACTTGTCCTGAAAGTGTCGCCTGAGGCATTTTCGGCTCTAATTCTCGGTCCTCAAGGGCCTGAGAGAGCCGTTATTGCTCACTCGGAACCGTTGGCCGATTCTACTCTCGAGTCCCTTGAAAACGCCATATATGACAATCCCCTGATACTGTCCGATTTCGGCCGGGTTGATATATTGATCGCTTCTTCTCAGCGGGTTATGATTCCCGTATCTGTTCCCGAGGAGATGGACGAGGAAATTGTGGAGGCTATGCTCCCGGACTCTGATGCCCCCCGGCGGTTGATTTCCGCTCCTGTTGCGGGTGAATCACGCCTCGTCGCCGCGCTTGATGCTGAAATGCTCAGCTTCATAAGCCGTACATTCCCTGATGGCAGAATTTCGATGTCCATGACCATGCTTGTGGAGGCCGTCGGAAATATGCGCCCGGAATCCGAAGCTGTCAACGTGGCCTTTATCGAGCCCGGAGAACTGACCTTGATAAGTTTCAACTCTGAGGGCCGATTAGCTTTTGCCAATCGCTTCGGGATTGACGGGGCCCCGGATTGCGCCTACTTTATTTTAGCTGCACTGGGACCGGAAGTGGAGGCCCTGTGCATAGGTGGCGATGCCGATCTCAGAAACGAAACCATCGAACAATTGCGCTTGGCAGTGCCTGACTTTGAGCCTACGCCGCTTTTCCTGACTCCGCAGATTGCAGACCTCAGGTGTCGGGCCGATTATATTCCCCTTGACCTTTTTTACGCTGCTGTCAAATGAGAATTATACGTGGAAAATTCGGACGTCGTCGCTTTGACGTCCCTACGAATATCACCGCGCGACCCACCACAGATTTTGCGCGCGAAAACATTTTCAACGTCCTTGAGAACCTTATGGATTTCGAGGGCGCAAGTTGCATTGACCTCTTTGCGGGCACCGGAGCTATTTCCCTTGAAATGGTCAGCCGCGGTGCGGCGTCAGTTATTGCCGTTGAGAAAGCTGCGGTCCAGGCCCGGTTCATCGAGAAAGTGCGTCAGCAGCTCAACTGTTCCGAATTGAAACTCGTGCGTGGCGATGCCCTGAAATTCATTGCGTCTCCGGGTCCCGTTGTTGACTTGATTTTTGCTGATCCTCCTTACGATATGGAGAACTTTGAGGAGGTGGTCCCCGCTATCCTCTCATCGCCCCGCTGCGGCGACGAAACCCTTGTAGTGGTCGAACACGGCAAGACCCGCGATTATAGCGGGAATCCGGCATTTGTCGAACATCGCGCCTATGGCTCGGTCAATTTTTCAATTTTTCGAAAAAAGAGCGAGTGAAGATTCTGATTGTCAGTAAGATGTTCTATCATCGCGGTGGCGCTGAAGTGGTCGCTATCGCCGAGCGCGATATGCTTCGCGCTGCCGGCCATGACGTCCGTGTCTTCGCCATGCGCCATCCGGAGAATCTTCCCTTGGAAGAAGCGCCCTCATGGGCCCCGCAGATCAAGTTTGGCGGCTCATTTGGGGAAAATATACGCGCCTTCCGTCGGTTGATGGGGTGGGGTGATGTCCGCAGCTCCTTCCGCCGGGTGTTGAAGGATTTCCGCCCGGAAGTGGTTCATTTTCATAATATTCACTCATATCTTTCACCCGTAGTCGTATCCTTGGCTCATAAGTTCGGTGCGCGTACCGTCTGGACCCTTCATGATCTCAAACTCGTTTGCCCCGCTTATCTCGGGCGGCGACCTGACGGCGAATTGTGCACGGATTGCATTGATGGTCAGCGAAATCTGATGAAGTATCGCTGCATGAAAGGGAGCCGGTTCGCGTCTCTGATGGCACTTCTTGAGACCATGCGGTGGAATCGACGCAAGCTCTCCGTTTCAACTGATTGTTTCATAGCCCCTTCGGCTTTCATGAAGCAGATGATGGAGCGCGGCGGTTTCGATGGCTCCGGTATTAAGGTTCTTCATAACTTTATATCTCCGGAGAAGTTGCAGACCATTCTTTCAACGCCATCCGAGGCGATCGGTGATTCTTATTTTACTTATGCCGGGCGGCTGTCGGCTGAAAAAGGGGTGATTACCTTGGTAAAAGCGGCCGTAAGAGCCGGGGTGAGGATGAAGATTGCCGGTGACGGGCCTTTACTTTCCGAGCTTCAGAAACTTTCTGCCGGGTCAAAAGTTGAATTTCTTGGTCGCATAGGCGGCGAGGAAGTGGCCCGACTGCTTCGCGGGGCTGCGGCAAGCGTGATGCCCAGTGAGTGTTTTGAAAACAATCCGTTAGCCGTCATTGAGAGTCTTTGTGCCGGGACTCCGGTCTTGGGGGCGAGCATTGGCGGGATTCCCGAACTGATTCAGCCCGGGGTCAATGGCGAGCATTTTCCCTCCGGCTCGGTCAATACTCTTGCCGCCAAGATGGCCACTTTTAACCCTGAGGCCTATGACCGCGCCGAGATTTCCCGTAGAGCCATCGCTGAGTTCTCCGAGGCGGCTCATCTCGATAAACTACTTCAAATCTACCACTTGGAATCATGAAAATCGTAGTTACCGGAACCCGCGGAATCCCTGAAATCCAGGGAGGAGTTGAAACGCACTGCCAGGAGCTTTTCCCGCTGATTGCGGCTCAGGGGGTAGATGTAACCGTCTGTAGGCGTCGCTGTTACGCCAAGGATAACCTGACGGAATTCCGTGGCGTAAAGATCAAGGACCTTTATGCGCCGCGCCGGAAATCGATTGAGGCGGCTGTCTCGACCCTTTTGGGGGTTTTCTATGCCAAACGCGTCAAGGCCGACTGGGTACATGTTCATGCGGTCGGCCCCTCGATTGTCCTCCCTATAGCTAAACTGTTGGGCCTCAAGGTGATTATGACTCACCATGGATTTGACTATGAGAGAAAAAAATGGGGACGTTTTGCCCGATGGGCTATTAAATCCGGCGAGAAGATGGCCGCCCGATTTGCCGACAAGATTATCGTTATCTCCCGCCCCATTGCCGAGCGGATGGCTGAAGAATACGGCCGCAAGGACACTCACCTTATCTATAACGGCGTACCCGCCGCCAGCCCCTCCGCCAATACGGATTTCATTGAATCTCTTGGCCTTACTCCCGGGAGATACGTTCTTGCACTGGGCCGCATTGTCCCCGAGAAAAACTTTCATCAACTCGTGGAGGCTTTTGATGTTGAGGGTTATAAACTCGTGATTGCCGGAGAGCCGGACCACCCTGACGAGTATTCCGAATCGCTTAAACGCCGGGGCGCCGAGGCCGGAGTCATTATGCCCGGATTCGTGCGCGGCGAGCAGTTGAACCAATTGATGACCAATGCCGCCCTCTTTTGCCTTCCGTCGTCCCACGAAGGATTGCCGATAACATTGCTTGAGGCAATGAGTTATGGGCGCGATGTCCTTGTCAGTGACATTTCCGCCAACCGTCTGGAGCAGCTGAATGAGACCGATTTCTTCACGGTGAATGATGTGGAAGCCCTTCGACGGAGTTTACGTGAAAAACTTGCCTCTCCCTGCCTTAACCGTACCTACGATCTGACGCCCTACAATTGGCCTGCAATAGCGTCCCAAACCCTCCCGCTCTATTCTTAACTGGGCCTAATAGAGGCGGAAAATTCGCTCCATAAGCCGCCATTTCTCGGCCGACGTCTGTCCGGGGAGGCATTGCTGGAAGTGTGCCACTGCGGCTTCCCATTCAGCCTGACGGGGCAACGTGGCCAGGCGCGCCATCGCAGTATCCCAATCAAAATCGAGTGGAGTCTCAACTATCATAAAAAGACGGTTATCAATGAGGTAAATCTCCATTTCAAGGATTCCTACGGCACGAATCCCCTCGCGAATCTCGGCCCATTGGTATTCCTCCGAATGAAGCCGCTTATATTCGGCAATCAGTTCCGGGTCATTTTTCAGGTCCAGGGTCTGGCAATATCTCTTGACCGGCCCATGATACTCTTTTACTCTATATCCGTCCATCCTTGTTTAATGTTTAAAGTTTAGTGTTGAGGGTTTATTGGGACATGCGTTTGAGGAGGTTGTAGCCTGAGTGGATGCCTAATTGGCCGGCGCGGGAGATGTCGGCGACGGCGCCGTCGCGGTTACCGCGATTGAAGCGTGCATAGCCTCGGTTGAAGTATGCGGGTCCGAGCGACGGCTCGATTTCTATGGCTCGGGAGAAGGAGTCGATGGCGTCGGCATCGGCTCCCATGCGTAGCAGGATTGTGCCCCGGTTATAGTGGGCAATCGCCATCAGCGGGTCCAGTTCCAGGGCCTGGTCAAGATCGGCCATGATTTGGTTCAGGGCCAAGGATGTTTCGGCGCTAAGGCGCGTTTCGGTATGTGAGTCAGTGACTTCCGTGGTTCGTCCCGTCTGTGATTCCTGAATCATCACCCGGGCGGCAGCGCGCTCCAGATAGGCCGGCGCAAAGTCCGGAGTGAGGGCTATGACGCGGTCCAGGTCTGCAAGGGCATGGTCGTAGTCACGCACGGTCATGTAATCCATTGCGCGGGCAAAATAGTCCAATGCGGCGGGCTCTGCCGATGAACTGATTTTTGAATTAAGTTGCTGAATATCGGCAAAATGTCGGGCAGCGTCGGCTTCGCGCGTAAGTGCCGGGACATTATTGGTGACGTAGACCACGTAGGGCAATGCCCTGGCGGCGTTGAGTTCGTTGATTGCGCGGACGTAGACCGATGAGCTTACGTCGCCGTCGGCGCTGTAATAGCTAAGTTGATAAATCGGTTGCAGCTCAATGGCGGTCGTGCGGTCCTGAATACGGCCGCGGAGGCCGGCGGTGTTAAATGTCTGTTCTATTTGCTCGTTTTCGGAGTCGATGGTCAGCAGGGTCTGGAACTGATTGGCGGTTATGCCGGAGTCTTCAGGATTAACAGAGTTATCAGAGCTGTCAGAACTATAAGATTTATCATGATTTTTTGCGGGACGATGGGCAATTTGGTCGGCGCGGCGGAAGTCGGCCATTGCGCGTGACGAATGGCCCGAATCGCGCAGAATCTGTCCGCGAAGGGCGTAGGCGGCAAACATATCCGGATATGCTTCGACAATGCGGTCTGCGTCGGCTAACGCTGCATCATAATCACGTTTCTCATAAAGGACTATGGCGCGATTATAGATTGTGCGCATGTCGCCGGGACGGAGTGATAGCAGGCGGTTGAGGTCACGCAGGGCCCGGTCGTTATCCTTAAGCTCCAGGCGCAGCATAGCGCGGTTAAAGAGTGCGGCATAGTTTGTCGGTTCAAGTTCAACGACGTAGTCAAAATCGGCCAACGCGCCGTTGAGGTCGCCGACACGATAGCGAGCCACGGCGCGATTAACCCGCAGATAGGTGCGGTCCGGTTGTAGAGTGACGGCGCGTTCCATATCGGCCAATGCTTCCTGAGGCTCCTTGGTCAATGCGGCACGCAGGCTAAGGGCCTGGACCGAATTAGGGTTGATAGTCAGCGCGCGGTCAAGGTCAGCGCGGGCGCTGACGGTGTCTTGGCGGTTAAGGTGGAGCTGTGCACGGCCTACGTAGCCATTATCGAACTGCGGATAGTTTTCGAGCAATATGGAGTAGGTGGAGTCGGCATCGGCCGTGAGTCCGGCGTCTTCCTGAGCCAGGGCCGCGGAGAAAAGCAGCTGACGATTATAGGGCAGGAGCGAGAGTGCATGCTGATAATCACCTACGGCCTCGAGATTCTTCCCCTGACATTGGCGCGCCACTCCGCGGACCTCCCATGCGTCAGGCAAAAAGGGATTGCGGTCAATGGCCTCCGAGGCATCAAGCTCGGCGCCGACAAAGTCTTCGAGGGAGTACTTGGCGATTGCGCGCAGATAGTATGGCTCGGCGAGCCATGGTTTGGCCGCGATTACCTGGTTGAAATGCTGGATTGCGAGGACGTAATCCTCGAAATAGAGGGCATTGCGGCCCACATCGGTTATCCGGTCCGTGTTGAGCTGAGCGCGGGCCGGGAAAATAGCCGTGATAGCTATTATAGCAAAGATAGCTGTTTTAGCTGCTTTAGCTAACTTGAGGGTTATTTGCTGAGGAGAGGGCAATTTCATTAGCGGTTTTGACGGCAGTCGAGATATGGTCGCAGATATGGTCGGCGCCAAGGAGCGCATCAATGGCACTGTTATGGAGCGCCTTGCGCACTTCAGGACGTACCCCTGAGAGCACCACGTGGATGCCCTCGCTCTGGCTCGACTTGATAAGGATTTCAAGGTTGTGGAGGCCCGTGGAGTCAATAAACGGGACTTTACGCATGCGGATTATGCGCACAATCGGTTTGGCCGACATCGAGGTGCGCATCAGTTCGTCAAACTTCGTGGCCACTCCGAAGAAGAACGGGCCGTCGATTTCATAGACGCTGACGCCCTTTACCAGGTCAAGCTCCTCATGAGTGGAGAGGTCAGTGCCGTCAGCGGCATCGAGTTTGTCGCCATAAACGCGGATTTCCGTGTTTTCCATGACGCGGCGCAGGAAGAGGACCACAGCCAACAGCAAGCCGATTTCAATGGCGATGGTGAGGTCGAAGATAACCGTCAGCAGGAACGTCACCACAAGTACCGAGATGTCGCTCTTGGGGTTATGGAAGATACCGACTATCGTGCGCCAGCCGCTCATGTTGTAGGCCACGACCATCAACACTGCGGCCAGACATGCCATCGGCACCAACTGAATCAGCGGCATCAGCAGCAGGAAGATGGCTAACAGCACTATGGCATGGATGATGCCGGCAACCGGAGTGCGGCCCCCGTTGGTGATGTTGGTCATCGTGCGGGCAATGGCGCCGGTGACCGGGATACCGCCGAACATCGGGACCACTACATTGGCCAGGCCCTGACCGATAAGCTCGGAGTTGGAATCGGTGCGCGAGCCCGTGATACCGTCGGCCACAGTGGCCGACAGCAGCGATTCGATGGCGCCGAGAATGGCGATGGTGAACGCCGAGGGGAGCAGCTGGTTAATCGTGGCCATGTCCAGGCGGAAGCCGTGGGGCAGGGGGATGTCAGTGCTCATTTCGCCAAAGCGCTTACCGATAGTTTCTACAGGCAAGCCTAAGAAATAAACTACCGGGGTCATTATCAGGATGGCCAACAGGGCGCCCGGAAGCTTCTTGCTCACCTTGGGCGCGAGGATGATAATCAGCAGCGAAGCCACGGCAACTGCGACCGTGGTCCAGTCAATGCTGCCCAAATTTTTCAGATACATGCCCCACTTGGGAAGGAATTCCGAGGGAATACCCTTGAGCCCGAGGCCTAAGAAATCGTTGATCTGAGTGGAGAAAATGGTCAGGGCGATACCCGCCGTGAACCCGACGACGATGGGATAGGGGATAAACTTGATGACCGTACCCAACCGGAAAAGACCCATCATTATCAATATAAGTCCGGCCATGAAAGTGGCTATGGCCAATCCTTCGAGTCCGAAGCGGGCGATGATGCCGTAAACGATGACGATGAATGCGCCGGTAGGACCGCCGATCTGCACCGAATTGCCGCCGAAAGCGCTCACGATGAAGCCGCCGACGATGGCCGTAATCAACCCGACGGTGGGGCTTACACCCGAAGCGATACCGAAAGCGATGGCCAGCGGGAGGGCCACGATGCCGACCACGATGCCGGCAATCAGATCATTTTTAAACTTGGATGCAGAATAATGTCCGAAGACACTCAAGAGTTTGGGCCGATAGGCAAATGCACCGGAAAGACGCATACTTTATCTCCTTAGAAACTTTATTATGATTGGTAATTCACCCGCAAAGTTACGAAATTAAATGAAGAATTAAAAATTTAAAATAAAAAATGCCGTTTGCAACCGAACTTTGTCACCGCCGTAATTATTACCGCGGTGACAAAATTCTATAGTTATATTATACAAATATTCAAAAAAATGTTGTATATTTGCAATATTAAACTAAAACAAGGAGACAAAACAAATGGCAAGACCTATCAAAGAAACCCCTGTGTTGAGGGGAAAAGATGCGGTAAGATTTGCCGAAAGAATAGCAAATCCGGCCCCCGTCAGCCAATCTGAAAAAGATGCTGCCCGTGATGCTTATGAGGCGTTTAAGGCCATAAGCACCTTTCAAATGTAAGTATGGACTTCAGCAAATTTACATTCCGTCAGATTGAGACTGATACTGAAATAAAGTCGTTTGATTGCGGTGATAACGATTTGAACGATTTTCTTGTTAGTGACGCAAAGAACTATCTTCGCGCCATGATGGCATTGACTTACCTTCTTGAAGATAATGACGCGTCGAAAACAGTAGCTTATTACAGCCTGTTGAACGATAAAATAGTTTTTGACCCGGAGGATAAGCATTTTTGGAATAAACTTAACCGAAAGATCTCTAATAGAAAACGTCGTAAAGAATATCCTGCTGTCAAAATAGGGCGTCTTGCCGTGTCAAAGGTTTATTCAGGTAATCGCATAGGAGAAGCTATTCTTTTACAAATAAAACACATGTTTTCAACAATGCGACGCAGTGCCTGTCGATTTATCACCGTTGACGCATACTCAGCTGCAATACCCTTCTATGAGAAGTGTGGCTTCTCATTTTTATCCGAAAAGGACAAAAACTCAAAGACGCGTGCCATGTATTTTGACTTGATTAATTTTGGCGCGTAACCTCCAAGCACTTTTATTCGACTTCATATAAGAAAAGGGCCACTCCGATTATTGCGAAGTGACCCTTACCTTTTTAAGGAGTGCGTCCAGACGGCGCTTAGGTGGTGTTTCAAAAAATCAGAAGCGGGAGCGGACTAATTCTTGGAATTTGAAGAGGATGTTGCCGGACTCGGACCACCAGTAGTCCTGGCCGTCCTTGCGAATCCAGACGTAGAATGAGTCGTTGTCAGAGTCGTAGGCCCAGACCGTTGCCGGGTCGCAACATTCGTGGGCCACGAAACCTGAGCCCCAATACATTGCTTTGGTGTACTCTATGCCCCCTTGGACCTGATAGATGGAAGTCATATAATTATAATTATTTGCTCCCATCATATCCTCCAAGCGGGCTGAGACTGACGGATCGGAAAACATGCCGAAGTCTGACGCGCTGTCCCCGATATGGCTCTTGAAATAAGAGACATACGAAGGACTGCCGGCCGTTGATGTAGTAACCGTGGCCACTACGTCATATACCTTTCCCTTAGAGTTTTTCATCTTGCAGGTCAGGCGTTTGCCGCCGACGAACTTGACGTTATACCATGTCTCCACGGGCTCGGCCTGGCAGTTTCTGATATTCCATTTCGTTGCCGGATTCTCGTAACTTGGATTGATGTCAAGCCATGAACATTTCACATTGCCGTTTTTCTTGAGGGTAGACTTGTAGGCATACCGTCCGAAATAGTCGCCGTCAGTCTCCTCAAGTTCAATCACAATAGGATACTGGCCCCCGACTGTCCCCTCCAACTTGTAAGTCTTCGCAAAGGACCCAATCGCCACAAAGCCCACCAAAACTGTCGCTAAAAACTTTTTCATCAGCGTAAGATTGAATTATTCATCGGCAGCAACAGCTTCACCTACAGCTGGGGCTTGGTCTCCCTCGGCGGGTTCTTCATATCCAAGCGCTACGCCGGAGGAGATAGTCTCAACGCTTTCAGTATCAGCGTTTCCTTTCATCACGGGGCGCTTAAAGACGTAGTTTACCGAGTTGTCACGAGTATTGGGCTGCAAACCGGTAACATACTTTGCATCGCCAAAGTTGGGGTGAGCCGTTTCGATTGTCGTATAGACATTAACAAGCTCCCAACCTTCGGTGCCGAGTTCGTCTAATCTATCCTTAGGATAAAAGATAATAGGATTAAAATAGTCAGAGACAGAATACGTATACACAATGAGTGTTTTGTACTCCCATTTTTGGGGCCCTTCTTCCTTCTTCTCCTTGGAGCAGGAGGCGAGACCCAAGGCAACAAAAGCTGCCACAATAAAATAAAATACTTTTTTCATCATTTATTTAGTTTGGTTAAGGAATCTATCTGATATCAATCAATATCCATAGTAATAATCACTCGTCGGATAATCATCTTCGGGCCCTACTTCCTCGCATTGCGCCGGCTCTGCTGTCTGCTCAACAGGTGTATTGTAGTCGTAGCTGCTGTGGTACGAGGGTTCGTCCTTATCGGAGGAGAAAAGGAAGATTAACAGGACGACTACTATGGTTATAGCGCCGACGTATAACCAGGTCTGACTATCGCTCCATTTTTTGTCAGATTCGGTAGAATCTTCCGTAGAACTCTCGACAATCGCCGTAGGTACATTTACAGCAGTGGAAAGAGTAAGCGATTTTTGAGCCTCAAAATCAGACTGGTTGATTATACCCGCATCAAGCAACTTCTTCATCTCTTTCAATTCATTCATCTTTTGCATTGATACGCTTTTGCCGGCGAGGACTTTCGCTTTTTCGTCTTCAAACTCTTGCTGGGTCAAGATGTTAGCGTCCAATAATTCTTTGAGTCCAAAGAGTGCTTCTGATTTGGATGCAATTGAAATGTTCGGAGGAGTGTCGTTCTTGACATCATCTTGGACGCTTTCTGTGTCATTGCTGTTGGCTTTACCGCCAATAACAAATAGAATAATTAAGCTAATTAGTTGAAGTACAGAGATAATAATGTTTAAGCGTGCATAGTCAGTATCACTGGATACCTCAGTCGAGTACAGAAACACATTGAGGAATGAAAGCACAAATACGCATGTAAAAATCCACCACAGGGTTTTGTATTGTTTTTTAACGTTTGATACTCCTATAAAAAATCCTACGGCAATGATGAGATTCTGGATCATCAAAAATGCAGGGATTGTATTAATATAGTGGTCTAATATTTCTTCGTAATGTGCATATTTCCAGTTTACTATCCATTCATTGTCATTGAACGCATCATACATACCATACATTGAGATTAAAAAACTTGCAAATGCGATTATAATCAATGTCTTGGCTTTGTTGACATCTTTGAGCGCATAAACTGATAGTGATGATAGTAAGACCAAGGTAGATAATTGACCGAAGACGACGTTCATACGAAAAGCCGCAAAGCTTTTTAACGTCAAAATACCAACGGTTGCTAAGAGCGACAAGCCAATGGCGATTAAAGCCCATTTACGGAGGCTCAATTCATTGATTTTTTGAATGATTTTATCCATAATGATTGGTTGGTGCCTCTTGATTCCCTAATTCGGCGGTTTGGTTTGATACAAGAAAAGAGGGGAATTCATCGTACCTCTATCATAGTTACATCAGGCCCGCCAAGGCCTACAGACTGGATGATATACGAGGGTAGAATAAACTGCCCCTCCGGATTGTGTATGTCATGATGCGACAGCTAAGGCCGCATCAGCAGATGCTACACAATACAGAAAGAGCGTCTAATCTCACTTCGTCCCAGTCTGTTGTTTGAATTGGCGGTTCGATGTAACTGAGAAAGAAAGCTCGACACTTTTCTTATCCAACAGGATTTCTCCCCTATCGGACAGCGCAAAGTTAAGCAAAAATTTTGAGATTGACGCTCTCTTTTAGCAATTTATTCTACAAAAGTAAGAATAACGAGAGCGGAAGAGCAGGGTGGGCGGGGGATTAGGCGAAGATGCCGGTGGAGAGGTAGCGTTCGCCGGAGTCGGGGAGGAGGGCGACGATGGTTTTGTCGGCGTTTTCCGGTTTTTGGGCTTCGCGGAAGGCGGCGGCGAGTGCGGCGCCGGAGGAGATGCCGGCAAGGATTCCTTCGGTCTCGGCCAGCAGGCGGGTGAAGCGGATGGCTTCGTCGTCGGTGACGCGGTCGATGCGGTCAACAACCTTCGGGTCGAAGTTCCCGGGGATGAAGTTGGCGCCGATGCCCTGAATTTTGTGGGGCCCGGGTTTGCCTCCGCTAAGAATCGGCGATGCGTCGGGTTCTACGGCGATGACTTCCACCGAGGGCTTCACGGTTTTGAGTCCGCGCCCGGTGCCGGTAACAGTGCCTCCGGTGCCTACTCCGGCAATGAAGATGTCGACGTCACAGTTGGTGTCACGAAGAATTTCCGGGGCGGTGGTCAGCTCATGGATTCGCGGATTTGCGGGGTTGTCAAACTGCCCGAGGATTATGGCTCCGGGAGTCGCGGCGCAGATTTCTTCGGCGCGCTTGACCGCGCCGGCCATGCCCTCGCTGCCGGGAGTGAGGACCAGTTCGGCGCCATAGGCCTGCAGGAGCTGTCGGCGCTCCAGGCTCATGGTGTCAGGCATGGTGAGGATTACCCGATAGCCCTTAGCGCGGCCGATCCAGGCCAGGCCGATGCCGGTGTTTCCGCTCGTTGGCTCGACGATTACGGCCCCGGGGCTGAGGAGCCCGGAGCGCTCGGCGGAGTCAATCATGGCCAAGGCGGCGCGGTCCTTGACGCTTTTGCCGGGATTGTTCATTTCCAACTTTGCCAGGACCTTGGCATTGATGCCGAGGGCGGCGGCGAGTTTAGAGAGTTCAAGCAGGGGGGTATTCCCGATGAGTTCCAAAGAGTTTTCAGCTTTCATATTTGACGGGGTTTTGTGTGATTTTCGAATAAGGTTCAACGGAATGGGTCAGCCAGATGTTGCCGCCGATGATGCTGTCGTGGCCCACGGTGATTCGGCCCAGGATGCTGGCATTGGAGTAGATGGTCACGTTATCTTCAATAATCGGGTGGCGCTCGATGGCCATGGGTCGGCCCGATTCGTCGTAGGAGAAGGCTTTGGCGCCGAGGGTCACGCCCTGATAGAGGGTTACGTGCTCGCCGATGATGCAGGTTTCGCCGATGACGACTCCGGTTCCGTGGTCTATGGCGAAGTAGCGGCCGATGGATGCTCCGGGGTGGATGTCTATTCCGGTGGCTGAGTGGGCCAACTCGGTAATCATGCGCGGGAGCACCGGAATCCGCATCTCATAGAGGGTTCGGGCGACCCGATAATAGAGTATTGCCTTGATTGAGGGATAGGAGGCTATGACCTCAAGGGGGCAACTTGCTGCGGGGTCCTTGCTGATTACGGCCCGGACGTCGGTAAGGATTTTTTCCTTGAGGTTATGAATTTCGGCGATAAAGCGCTTTGAGGCCTCGCGCGGTTCGTAGAGTCCGCAGCCGAAGGATTCATGAATAATCTCCAGCTCGATGGTCAGCTCCGTGAAAATCTGGAGCAGGCCGAGGCGAATGGCGTCCTCTTCATGGTGAAACGGGTGGAAGTCCGTGTAGAATACCGTGTCCCAGATGACGTTCATCATCTCCTGGACCTTATGGCGCTGGGGCAGGGAGCCCTTGGCGGCGGGATTGTTGCTTCGGAGCAGTCTTGCCTCCGAGTTTATGATCTTGAGGATTCCTTCATCCATGCTTTCTATGAATCTTTATGGGGTTAGTGATGATTTTCTTTTCTATTATATAAGGTGTAAAGGGGCCTAATTGTTCGCAAAGTTAGAAAAAATTTAAAAAATTTTGAAATTTTTTTCAAACCGAGTGAACCTTTTTACCCCGGGGCGTGTTCTAAAGACGTAACAAGCTTACAAACGAAACTTGAAACAAAACAAAAAATCAACTTAATAACTTAACTTCAACTATTTTATTACTATTATGAAAAAGGCTCTGTTAATGGCTGCTGTCCTCCTCGGAAGCATGACCACCTTCGCACAAAACATCGACAAAAACGAGTTTAAGCAACTTTCTACTTTCTTGGCTCAGCCCTCAGCTGAAGCAGGCAAGACCAACGCAGAAGTGCTCAAAATCACCAATGTAAAAGCCCCCGCAACCTGGGAAGGCGTAACGATTGAAAACGGCCACGTCACCGCAATCAAGTGGAACGACAAGAAGCTCGCCGGCCAGTTTACCGCCGAAAACTTCAAGGCCCTGACCACTCTCGACGTTTCCCGCAACAAACTCACCGGCGTAGACGTTGACGGCGCCACCAACCTCCAGCAGGTTAACGCTTACCGCAATCAGCTGACCTCCGCATCATTTGACGGCTGTCAGAACCTCCGCAAGCTCAACATCTATCGTAACCGTCTGACCGACATTGATGTTACCGCCACTCCTCTGCTCGAATACATCGACGCCAGCAATAACTACTTCGTAGACTTCAGCGTCGCCAACTCCACTCAGCTCAAGACCCTCAACGTTCAGGGTAACCACCTGGAAAACCTCGACGTTGCCGGCTGCACCGGACTTAAGAACCTCTATGCCGGTTACAACAAGCTGACCTCGCTGACCCTTGAAGGCGTCACCTCCCTTGCAAACATCAACATTGACAGCAACGACATGTCAACCTTAGTCATCAGCGGTCTGCCCTCACTCGGTACCCTCCTCTGCTCTGACAACCAGATGAAGACTCTCGTGATTCGCGACTGCCCGACCTTGATCGACGTTGTTTGCTCCTACAATGACCTTACTTCCCTGCAGATTGCAGATGCTCCTCAGCTCCAATACGTTGACTGCTCCTACAATGACCTTACCGAGCTCTACCTCGATAACTTCAACTTCCTGCAGCGCGTAATCTGCAACAACAACCAGCTGCAAGTCCTCTCTCTTACCTTTGACGACGCTCTGCGCTACGTAAACTGCCGCTACAATCAGATTACCGATTTCCGCACCGCCGGTTCAAACGAACTCCAGCAGGTTGCCTGCCAGTGGAACTACTAACTTCGAGGTTGAATTAAGTTAATATAGATTCCGCAAATGCGACGAAAGGTCGAGGCTTCGGGCCCCGACCTTTCTTTCAATTCAGAAGGGGGCTCCGACATAGATCGCGGCCTCTTTTTTTCGGCGACGGACCAGGCCGGGCAGTTCGCGTCCTCCGGCAAACCTCCAGCGCAGGAACTCATCCGGGATTCGCGGATCTTCAGGGTTGGCGCAAACCAGTCGGCGAATCGTCGACTTCATGAAGGCCCCGGTCCCGATGTTGTAACAAAGACTCGCCAATGCCGCCTGCTGATTCTCATTGAGTCCCGGCGGCAGAGTGGCCAATATCGGCTTTAGGTCCTCGTCAAGCAGGCGCTCCGCCTCCTCAACCGTGATTTTCCGGCCGGGGGTGACTCCGAGGGTATGGCCCCAGCCGATGGTCCATACTCCTGCCGGACAGCGATAAGCCTCCAGACAGAGGCCCTCAAACTCCTTGATCAACTTCTTCAACTGTTTCATTGCTTATAACGATAATCTATTCCCAGGAGCGACCCTGCGAAGGTTAAACACTCGCCGAAACCGATCAGGACGCTCTGATGGATCTCTCCGAACGGGGAGACGATAAATCCGGCAATTAAAAGAGTGCATCCGATGGCCGTTACCGCCACTGCTGCGGCCAATTGATGCTTGGGTGAAGGTTTGTTCTGTTTCATGGCCGCAAAGTTAATACCGAAAAATACCCTCAAACCGCAAAAAAAATTTGATTTTTTCAAAAAATTCCCCTAACTTTGCGGAGCAATCGCTATGTATAGCGGTCCTCATATAAATAAACCATCGTAGAAACATTATGTTATTCGCTGATATAAAGAAACTTAAAACCTTAATCTATGGATTTGCCATGACTCTGCTTCTTACCGGTTGCGGAGCGGAGAAAAATGTCCTCTATATCCAGAATGCCGCTCCCGAAGAGGTAGTGGCCTCAATTGAACATTCTCAGATTAAGGTAGAACCCGGCGATGAATTGATGATTTTTGTCAGCTGTGATGATCTTGAGACCTCCCAGAAGCTTTCGCTCATGGCGGGCCAACGTCGTCCGGACTTCAATAACACTTACACCACCAGCATCACCCTCCCATATCTGGTCAACGATAAGGGCGACATCGACATGCCTAATTTAGGGGCGGTCCACGTGGCCGGACTAACGCGCCAGCAGGTGGCTAACCTCGTGGCCCAAAGGGTCGTGGATGCCAAGATGGCCAAGCCCGGCACGGTCAATGTCACCGTCAATTTCTCAAACATGACCTTCTCCGCCCTTGGCGAAGTGGCCAAGCCCGGAACCTTTAATATTACCGATGACCGCCTGACGGTTCTCGAGGCTTTATCCATGGCCGGAGACCTGACTATCCACGGCCGCCGAGACAAGGTCTGGGTTATCCGCGAAGACAAGGCTGGAAACCGCACCACTCATCTCCTGGACCTGCGTACGACCGACTTCATGAAAAGTCCGGCCTATTACATTGAGCAAAACGATGTTATCTACGTTGAGCCTGACGAGGTTCGCGCCGGACAGTCAACCCTCAATGAAAACACGTTTAAAAGCGTTAGCTTCTGGACCTCGTTTGTCTCAATCGCCATATCGCTGACCACGATGATTGTAACCCTTACAAGAAAATAAGCCATGCAAGAGCTTACCAATAAACCGATCGCTCCCATTCAGAACGTCGACGAGGAACAGACCATTTCCCTGACGGAACTTTTCAAAAATATCCGGGCAAAATGGACATGGTTTGTAATCTCCATATTAGCCGTAATTGTCCTCGCTACGTTATATATGCTTCGGGCTACGCCGATGTATACCCGCACGACCGACATACTCCTTAAGGACGACACGACCCAAAACTTCAATACGGACGTCTCGACCATTATGGGCCTCAACACCGTGCCGGCTTCGATTCTTAATGAGATGTTTGTCCTTTCCTCGCCGGAGGTTATGGAGCAGGTCGTCAACCGCTTGGAACTCAATGAGGTATACAGCTACCCGCTGCGCCTGCGTCGCCAGGAACTATATCATAATTCGCCGATAATAGTTGAATGGAATGACTCTCTGCTGGCCACTGTCAGGTTCTCCCTGAGGGTGAAAATGTCAGACGACAAAACTTCCGTGGTCCTTGACAAACTGAAGTTCAACAAGGATAAATATGACGGAGAATTCAGCGGCAACATGGGTGAGCCCATCAAGACACCCATCGGAGTGATTACGGTTCATCCGACTCGCTTTATGTCTGATCCCAAGCTGCTTAACCTTCCCGAGATTCCTTCGACAATCTATTATTCCTATGCTCCGGCCAAGTCCGTGGCACATTCCTACTGTGAGCGCCTTCGCACGGAGTTCGTTGAAGACCGAGGCGACGTGGTGACAATGTCAATCGCCTGTGAGACTGCCAAAAAGGCCACCGATGTACTTGATGAAATTGTCAAGACCTATAATGACCGGTGGATTGCCGAACGGAGCAGAATAGCCTTGGCTACCTCTAATTTTATCGACGAACGCCTCAAGTCACTCGAGGAGGAACTTGGCGATGTCGAAACCGTAATATCAGACTATAAGAGCGCTCACCGAATGGTCGATATGGATGAGATGGCCCGTCTCTATCTCTCGCAATCGGCTGAGAATCAGCGCCAACTCAACGCTCTCAGCCAGGATATTGCCATTGCCAAGTTTATTCAGCAAACCTTGGCGACCAATGACCTGAGCCGCCTGCTCCCCGCAACCGCTGAAATTGCCGGAACGAATATCCAGTCGCTGGTTACGGAATATAATAAAGCCGTCAATGACCGTAACGCCAAACTCATCTCCGTCCCGGAAGACTCCCCGCTGATGGTGCAGAAAGCTGAAGCTATCGGCAAGCAGCGCGATGCAATCCTCGCCTCCGTGGCCGCCGCCTTAGAGAGTCTTAATTACCAATATAAGTCGATTTCAAACCTTGATACCAAGACTCAGGGACAATTGGCCTCGGCCCCCGGTCAGGCCAAGTACCTGATGAGCGAGGAACGCAAGCAGAAGGTCAAGGAATCGCTCTACGTCTTCTTGCTCCAGCGCCGCGAAGAAAACGAACTCAGCCAGGCCTTTACCGCCTCTAATATCCGCATGGTTACGGAACCCTACGGACCTACGGAACCGACGTCGCCCCGCAAGATGATGATCTACCTGATAGCCCTGATTATCGGCCTGATTATCCCGACGCTGCTAATCTACGTCCGCGAAGTCACCAATACCCACGTGCGCTCCCGTAAGGATATCGAGGACCTCTCTCTCCCCTTCATGGGTGAAATCCCCTTGGCCGACAAGCGTAACGCCCTGGCCCGATGGATGGAGAGGATGAGGCTTAACCGAAACAAGAAAAATACCCATAGCTCTGACGGAATTCAGATTCGTCCGCTGATGGTTCGCCCCGGTGAGCGCTCGATTACTGCCGAGGCTTTCCGCATGATTCGCACCAACATGGACTTCATGCGCAATATGCAGAAACATGAAGGCGACACCCGCAGTGGCCGCGTAATCATGATAGTCTCCCTTAATGCAGGCTCGGGCAAAACCTTCGTCTCGCTTAATGCCGCCGCGTCTTATGCCGTGAAAGGCAATAGGGTTTGTCTCGTTGACTTTGACCTCCGAAAGGGAACGGTATCGCTCAACGCCGGAAAGCCCCGCCACGGCCTGGTGGATTATCTCGTCGGTAAGGAGACAGACCTTAACAAACTCGTTGTCAGGGATATTGACGGAATTGAAGGCTTCGATATCCTCCCCGAAGGACATCGCCCGCCGAACCCCACCGAGATGCTCTATTCCGAGCGTCTTCCCGAAATGATCGAATGGCTCAAGCAGAACTATGACTATATCTTCTTTGACTGTCCGCCCGTGGAAATCGTGGCTGACTCGCTCATCCTTAATCCCTACGTGGATATGACCCTCTTCATTATCCGCGCCGGCCTCTTTGATAAGTCAGAACTCTCAACCCTTCAGGGACTCTATACTTCTAACCGATATAATAATCTCGCAATTATTCTTAACGGAACAGATCGCGTTCACGGCGTCTATGGCCACTATGGTTATGGCTATTCTTATGGCTATGGATATGGCTATGAACGCAAAAAAGACCGTGAACGTAACTAATGAAGAAACTTACTTTTACTATCCTTTTAATTGCGGCCGCAATCTTCCAGGTTGCGGCGCAATCAGTTGTAAAGCGACCGGATGCACCCTCGGGCGCACTCTCCGGACGCAATATCTGCCTTTGGCAGAGTCATGGCCGCTATTATGATGCCAAGGAAGACCGCTGGAAATGGCAGCGTTGTCGCCTGTTCGGCACCGTCGAGGATCTTTACACGCGCTCCTATGTAGTTCCGTTCCTCGTCCCGATGCTCGAAAACGCCGGCGCTTACGTCATGCTTCCCCGTGAGAGAGACGAACACCATGCCGAACTTCTGATGGACCATGACCTTGGAGGCTATCAGGAAACCGTCGGGAAACAAAAATGGACGCCGACCAAGGTTGCCGGCTTCGGAATGCCCCGCCCGCAGCTCCAACAGGGCGAGAACCCCTTCACCCTCGGCCATGCCCGTCAGGTCAAAACCGCCGTCAAACCTAATGAAAAGGAGTCTACAGCTCGATGGAGCGCTAAAGTTCCGGAATCGGATGATTACGCCCTCTATATAGGCTATCCGGCTGTCAAGGACGCGATTTCCGATGCGAAATTTACGGTACATACCGCCGTAGGTCCGCGTGAAGTGACCGTGGACCAGACCCGCGGTGCCGGTACCTGGATTTATTTAGGGACCTTTCCCTTCGCTGCCGGTGAGCGCGAAATTCTGAGTCTCACCAACCGCTCTGAACATCAGGGCGTTGTCGTGGCCGACGCAGTCCGCCTTGGTGGCGGCATGGGTAACGTGGCCCGCAACGGCCAGACCAGCGGTATGCCCCGATGGGCCGAAGCCGCCCGTTATTGGCTCCAATATGCGGGAATGCCTGATAGCGTCTACTCCCATGAGGGCGACGATTATCGCGACGATATTTATTCGCGCCCGATGTGGGTGAACTATCTTCGCGATGAACTCAACATCCCCGTGGACCTCGTCATGGCTTTTCATTCGGATGCCGGAACGGAGGAGGGCGATGGCACCGTAGGCACCCTCGGAATCTATTTCACCAACAAAGGAAAGAAATTTAAGGACGGGCGTCCGCGCGCACTCAGCGGGCAGCTCGCCGACTCTATAGTCAGCTCTGTGGTCCGTGATATACGCGCCGTATATGAGCCTGATTGGACGCGCCGCAAACTCCGTGACCGCAACTATATCGAGGCGCGCGTACCCGAGGTCCCGACCATGCTTCTTGAACTCCTAAGTCATCAGAACTTAGCCGATATGCGTTACGGACTGGACCCGCAGTTTAAGTTTGACGTGTCGCGTGCGGTCTACAAGGGGATGCTTCGCTATCTTGCCGCCCGCAAGCAGGCCTCTTATATTGTCACTCCCTTAGCCCCCCGGGCTTTTGCAATATCTTCACTCGGCTCCGGCCAATATCGTCTTTCCTGGCAGCCGACGGTTGATCCGCTAGAATCCACGGCGCGTACGGATAGTTACATCATTGAGGAGATGGCTGATAAAGACCCTTTCTGGCGTGAAGTCGGTCAAACCTCATCCACTGAATTCACCGTCGATATTCCCCGAGGCGAGATGCGCTGCTATCGGCTCATCGCCCTCAATCGAGGCGGGCGCTCCTTCCCTTCCGAGGTTCTTGCCGCCGGTCGGGGCAATGGCAATGACGCGCGTGAGGTTTTAGTCGTCAACGGGTTTACTCGCGTTTCCGGCCCGGATAACTTCTCTCAGGGAGGTATGGCAGGATTCGGGCTCAGTGACCCCGGAGTGCCCTGGGGTACAGATTATTCCTTTACCGGCAAGCAATATGACTTTGATCGCTCTCACCCCTGGGAGCATGACGATGCGCCCGGTTTCGGTGCAAGCCATGCTGACCGCGAGACGCTTCCCCGCCCGGGCAATACGTTTGATTTCGTGGCTACCCACGGACGGGCGCTGATGGCTGCCGGATGCTCGTTTGTCAGCTCGTCCGTCGAGGCGTTCGTCGCTGATTTTTCCCGCCCTCAGGCCGTGGACCTGATTCTCGGACTTCAAAAAGAAACCCCGACCGGACGCGGAGCTAAACCCTCCAGATTCAAGGCGTTTACCCCTGAACTCCAGGCGCGCCTGAGCTCTTTGACTGCCGAGGGTTGCCCGATATTTGTCAGTGGCTCTTATGTTGGCTCCGACCTGTCTTCTGCTGCCGATAAGGATTTTGCCCGTTCGATTCTCGGCATTGAATGGCGCACGAGCCACGCTACGGCCGTCGGCGGAGTCAGCGAGGTGCGCTCGTCCTTGTTCAGCGAGTTTGGCAAAGGGCGCTTCATGTTCGGCATGAATTTTGGCGATGAGCCTTATCAGGTCCCGAGCGTCGACGCCATTTATCCCACTTCGTCCCTTGGTTCCGTCATCATGCGCTATGACGGAACGCAAGCTCCCGCTGCCGTTGCTTTCAGCCCTTCGGGTCATCGGGCAGTGACCCTCGGATTCCCCTTTGAAACTATCCGTTCGGAGGTCTCGCGCGCCGAGCTTATGAAACAAGTTGTTAAATTCTTCAAGTTATGACCTCTCAGGAAATAAAGCGCATTGCAGCCGATTGCGGCGGCTCCGATTATACTTTTATCAAACTTGATTCGCGACCCTTGGCGCGGGTCGACGAAGCCCGTTTCCGTCAGGTCGCTGAGGATTCCGGCGCCGCAATGGTTTATGGCGATTATGTGACTCCTGACGGGCCCGCCCCGGTGATTTCCTATCAGGAAGGTGCCTTGAGAGATGACTTTGACTTCGGTCCGATAGTCTTGGTGCGCACTGAGCTTCTAAAAAAGGCGGCAGGAGAAATGACGGCCGATTATAAGGCAGCCGGCTTCTATGACTTGCGTCTGCGCCTGAGCCGTATGGGGCGGATTGTTTGTGTCAATGAGCCGCTTGTCGTGGTCGGCGAACCGGAGGCCGCGCGTGAAGGTGAGGAGCAGTTTGACTATGTCGACCCTCGAAACCGCGCCTCTCAGATTGAGATGGAACAAGCTTGTACCGAACATCTTCGAGCCCTCAATGCACTTGTCACTGAGCCTCGGCTGTTGGACTTCATGGGTGAATACCCCGTGGAAGCATCCGTGGTTATTCCGGTGAGAAACAGGGTTAACACGATTGCTGATGCAATCCATTCGGCGCTCAATCAGGAAGCAGACTTCAAGTTTAATGTCATAGTCATTGACAATCACAGCACCGACGGTACCTCCGAAAAAATCGCCGCCTTGGCTGCTGCTGACCCCCGCCTGATTCATCTTATTCCCGAGCCCGGCCACGGCATCGGCGGATGCTGGAACGCAGCCCTTGATTCAGATCAGTGCGGACGTTTTGCCATACAGTTAGATAGCGATGACGTCTATTCTTCCCCGCAGACACTCCGGAAGATTGTCAACAGGTTCTACGAAACCGGCGCCGCTATGGTCATCGGCTCTTACACCCTGACTGACTTCGACCTTAACATAATCCCTCCGGGTTTGATTGACCATCAAGAATGGACTGATGGTAACGGAGCCAACAATGCCTTGAGAATCAATGGTCTCGGGGCTCCCCGTGCATTTTATCGCGACGTGGCCCGCCGCCTCCGATTCCCTGACACTTGCTATGGCGAGGACTACGCCATGGGCCTCCGCATCAGCCGCCAGTACCGCATCGGCCGCATATTTGACAACCTATATTTCTGCCGTCGATGGGGCGGTAACTCCGACTCAAACCTATCCCGCGAAAAAATCAACGCCAACAACCGCTACAAAGACTCCCTCCGCACCCTCGAACTCCTTGCCCGCCTTCCCTAATCGTTCTTGTCTTAGATAAAGAATACCGCTAAACCTATACTCCCAAAAGCTCGAGAAATGATATCAAAAAAAGAAATACAACGTTTGCTCAATGATCTTGAGAGTGATCGGGTTGAACGAACTATATCAACAGACAAGATGGATAAGTTCGGAGAGGCAATATGTTCGTTCTCAAATGATTTGCCTGATTATCAAAAACCGGGCTATCTCATTATCGGTGCTGATGATAAAACAGGGAAAGTAATGCCTGTGAAGATTACGGATGCGTTGCTGAAAAATTTAGCTTCAATCCGAACAGAGGGCAATGTTCAGCCCCAGCCTTCGATGATAGTAGAGAAAGTAGAACTTGATGAAGGACCTGTCGTAGTGGTTGAAGTGCCGCCAGCGCATTTTCCGCCGGTGAAATATAAGGGGAAAATATGTGTTCGCATCGGTCCGCGTCGCGGATTTGCAAATGAGGACGATGAACGAAGATTATATGAAAAGCGGGCTTCTCATGTTCAGACTTTTGATGCAATGCCGTGTTTAGGCAGTTCGCTGGAGGATCTTGACGTGAGATTATTCCGTCAACAGTATCTACCGATGGCCTATCCTGAGGAGATCCTTGAAAACGATAAACGTGATGTAATATTGCAACTTCAGTCGTTAGGCTTCTATGACATGAAACATGATTGCCCAACTTATGCCGGTATATTGATGTTCGGTAGAAATTTGGAACGCAGATTGCCTGGCGCGTATGTGCAATATGTACGGTTCGATGGCGATGGTAGAGGTGCAGAGATTGCCAGTGATTATAAATTCTCCGGAAATTTGATGACGATTTTAAGTCAGCTTGATACCTTCGTGTCAACCACCATCGCAAAAAAACGCCCTGTTCCGGTCAGTGCATTAAGGGAGGAAAATTTAGTAGATTATCCATCTTGGGCCATTCGTGAATTGCTCATGAATGCTATCTGTCACCGTGATTATGAAAGTAATGGCCCGATTCAATTCTATCAATACGTCAATAGAATCGAAATATTGAATCCGGGTGGCTTATATGGTAAGGCTAATCCACGAAACTTTCCATTGGTCAATGACTATCGTAACGGAGTCTTGGCTGAGGCTATGAAAGTGATAGGTTTTGTCAATCGATTCAGTAGAGGAGTACAACGTGTGCAGGAAGAGTTAAAGGCTAATGGAAATGAAGCCGCAGACTTTGATCTCGGTCTTGAGACGGCGTTCCTTGTAAAAGTTATGGTGGCTAAAAAAACAATTGTTTCAAACCATGAAACAAAGGATGAAACAAAGGATGAAACAAAGGTTGGTCATGGGGCGTATGTCATATATTCACTTATAGCTAAAGATCCGTCTGTAACTCGGGATAACATAGTGGTAACCACCGGATTATCAACCTCGTCTGTAAATCGGGGTATTGCTGAACTTAAGAGGAAGAAAGTAATCGAACGTATAGGCGGTAAGAGATACGGGTATTGGCAGATTCTGAAAGAGATAAACAATGAGAAAATGTAGTTGAAATCCAATACTTGATTAATTATTAGATGGAGATTCAGGAGTTTATTGAGAGGCAGTTGGGGCTTTGGCCGGCTGCGGCGGAGAGGTTTCGGGCGCTGGAGGGGGTTGAGACCAAGACGGTCGAGATGCCTTGCGGCACGACTTATCGCGTGCAGTTTAATCCGTCGCGAGCCGTAAGCACGCGAGCTAAGGTCGATGCGGCGACAATTGCGGCGAGACCCTGTTTCCTTTGTGCCAGGAATCGACCGCCGGAGCAGCTTTCCATGCCCTGGGAAGACCTTGAAATCCTGGTCAATCCTTTTCCTATTTTTCCGGGCCATCTGACTATTGCCGCGCGTGACCATCAGCCGCAGACCCTCCGCGGGCGAGTTGACCAGATGAAGCGATTGAGCCGTGAACTTCCGGGTTATACCATTTTTTTTAATGGAGCCAAGGCCGGAGCGTCGGCCCCGGACCATTTCCATTTTCAGGCTGTCCCGAGTCGGTTTATGCACGTCGGCGGACCATACGAATCATATAAATTGACCGGCGAGGGCGCTGAGACGGTCGACGAGATGATTAATGCTGTCTGCACGGACGGGGTCTTGACCGTCATTCCCCGCCGCCGACACCGCCCGGAGTGTTACGATCAAATAGGTGTCTCGCCCGCGTCAATTGACCTTTGTGGCACACTGATTGCCGTCTCGTGTGAGGATTTTGACGCGTTGACCGGAGAACGCGTCGAGCAAATCCTGCGAGAAGTGACCGAGCAGGAACCGCAGCTCTACGTCGGGCTGACCGGCGACGCCACTGAGTTTCAGACCGATGCCGAGGGTATTCACACTGTTGCCGGTGTCAGAATCGGCGATGGATTTCACTGGCAGCGCGACGAAACTTTCCGCTATGGCGGTAAGATGATGAAATTTAACGGCCGTTTGGTCAATAGAATAGGCTTGGAAGAATATCTCAAGTCAGTCATTTCGTCGGAAATGAGCGCCACTTCATCCATTGAACTTTTGAAGGCACACACCGTCATTTCGCGTTCATGGGTATTGGCGCAAATGCGTGCCACTCGCGTTCGCGCGTGCGCAGGCATTCCGGTTAATGAGAAGGAGGGCGCTGATCTGCTCCAATGGTTTGACCGCGATGATCATGAGGGTTTCGACGTCTGTTCCGACGATCATTGCCAGCGGTATCAAGGTATTACGCGCCAAACCTCGCCCCTGGTTGCCCAAGCCGTGGATGCCACCCGCGGCCTTGTCCTGACTACGGCCGATGGCCGGATTGCCGACGCCCGGTTCTCAAAATGCTGCGGCGGTGCCTTTGAGCTGTTTGAAAACTGCTGGGAGCCGCGCCATCATTCCTATCTTGAAGCCGGACCTGACGCCCCGGAAGGTTCTCCGCTTCCTGATCTGACGGGGGAGGAAGAAGCTCGCCGATGGATTCTTTCTGCTCCGCCGGCTTATTGTAACTGTGAGGACTCAGAGGTGTTGGCTCAGGTCCTGAACGATTTTGACCGCGAAACCACGCCCGATTTCTACCGTTGGGAAGTCGCTTACGGAGTTGACGAGCTCAGCGACCTGATCCGGCGTCGCTCCGGGATTGATTTCGGACGTATTGACGCTCTTGAGCCGGTTCGCCGCGGTCTCTCCGGGAGAATTTATCAATTGAGAATTCGCGGTTCCAAGAAGGAAATGATCGTCGGCAAAGAGCTGATTATCCGTCGCTGGCTCAGTGAAAGCCACCTGCGCTCGTCGGCTTTCGTCGTTGACCGTCAGGATGATAAATTTATCCTTCATGGAGCGGGGTGGGGTCATGGAGTGGGCCTGTGTCAGATCGGCGCCGCGATGATGGCCGCTCAAGGCTTCAACTATCAAGAAATTCTCCGTCATTATTTTCCAAATACTACGTTATGAAAAAACCTATCCTCTTATTTTTTGTCTTGATTTTTTCAATCAGCGCTTTCGCCAGGGTTAAAACCGGCATTGAAGTGCTTCGCGATGATAACTTCAGTGTGGTCCGAGGCAAGCGTATCGGCCTGATTACTAATGCCACGGGCGTTGATGCCGAACTTAACTCTACGGTCGATATACTGCACTCTGCCCCCGGGGTAAAACTCGTCAGTCTTTTTGCGCCTGAACATGGCGTTCGCGGCGATGTCGCCGGCGGAGGTGTCGTGGCTAATCAAAAAGACGCCCGCACCGGTCTCCCGGTCCATTCCCTCTATGGTCGCACCTTTAAGCCGACTCCGGAGATGCTTCGTGGACTTGACGCCTTGGTCTATGATATTCAGGACATCGGATGTCGCTCCTATACGTTCATTTCGACAATGGGCAAAGCGATGGAGGCAGCCTCGGAACAGGGCTTGGAATTCATAGTCCTTGACCGTCCCAATCCCTTGGGTGGTGAGAGGGTAGAAGGGCCGATGACGGTTGAGCCCGGCTTTAAATCTTTTGTCAGCCAATATTCTATCCCATATGTCTATGGCCTGACCGCGGGCGAACTCGCTCTCTGGATCAATAAGACTCAGCTTGGCGGCAAGTGTAAGCTCCACGTAGTCAAAATGGAAGGTTGGCGCCGGTCAATGACTTTTGACCAGACGGGTCTTCCGTGGGTCCCGACGTCGCCCAATATTCCGACAGCCGAGACCGCCTTCTTTTATCCTGCCATGGGAATTATGGGTGAACTCGGCTCGGTAAGCATCGGCGCCAATTATACTATGCCTTTCCGTGTAGCCGTCAATGAAACTGTTGACGCACTGAAACTTACCGAATATCTGAATGGTCAGGACATTCCGGGAGTACGCTTCCGTGCGGTTTATCTTTCGCCCGGCGGTAAACACCAAAAAGGAGTGCAGGTTTATATTCTTGACCCCAAAAAGGCCACTTTGACCGCCATACAATTTCATATTATCCGCGCACTTATGGCCATCGGCCAGAAGCCTTTTGCCGTTGACAATTCGCGCCTGAATCTGTTTGACAAAGTCTGCGGGTCCAAGTCTGTCCGCCAAGCGTTGATGAACCCTTCCGCACCCATCCCTACATTTGATGCCACTTCGTGGAAAACATCCGCTCCCAAACTCTATGACTAGAAAAAATGAGGGAAAATGATGATTTTTGGGGAATTATGCGTTGTTTTTCGAAAAATTTTTGTATCTTTGGGGGCACATAATGCGCAAATAAATCAATTACTTAAATCATAAATTCTTTTTATCAATGAAATTTACACGATTACTCTTGCCGGTTTTGCTATTAGCCGGCATCAGCGTAACCGCCAAGGCTCAGGATTCCACGGAGCCTCAGACGATTACGTACACCGTGAGCTGCGATGAGGGTGTCCTCACCGGCTCCGGTAACTATCGCTCCACGTGGACTTCAAGTGTGACCGAAGCGGGCATTCAGGTTGTTTCCAACGGACCGTCCGGCAACCCTGCTAATAATTTTGAAAACACGGATACGGGTTGGCTCAAGCTTAATACCGGAAAACCGGCACCGACTACCGTTGTGATTGATCCGGTAATCGGAGGCAAATGGTATGTCAGTCATTATTCTTTTAAAGCGGTCTATAACACCACTGTTACTGACCTTAAACTTGCAATTCAAGGCCGTGCGGCTCAGTCGCTTACCTCCGGGGTTGAATTCCCCGTTGACGAAGTGATCGAGAAAGGAGAGACAGCATCCTTCGTTTTCTCAGGAACGAATGGTAATCCCATAACTTTAAAGGACTTCACCGTCACCATCACTCTTGACCCCGACTACGTTGAGCCTCCCTATGAACTCCCCGTAGAGGCTGACCTGATTGTCAACGGCAAGTTTGACGAATGGACCACATGGTATAACCTTCAGATTGGTGTCAACGGCTACAAGCTTTACAACAACGGCTCGCAGACAATGTCGTTCACTGCTGATGACAAGGTTATTGCTGAAGATGATGACCATCTTTGGGCCTTTGTGGTGGCTAATGAAGAGGCTCACACTGTGAAAATATATAACCGTGCGACCGGTGTCGGTAAGGTTCTTGCTGCAAAGCCCGGCGACGGCAATAACGGCAAGGCTGTACTTGTAGACGAAGGCACTGCCGGCTATTGTGACACCTGGATTGTAACAACTGCTGAAACAAAGAAGGACGGCACTGCTATTGGCAACGCTTTCAATGGCAAACGAACCATCTACATTACTCTCAGTGAGAATGAAGATATGGTTCTTAACTGCTATGGCGGCGCTAACGGCAATCTCGGCTTCTGGGCAAATTATGATGACAACTCGGTTGTCGTTCCCATCGTTATTGAGTCAAAATTCCCCATTGACATGGCTCACGGTTATCTCCGCCGCACCGGTAATAATGTTGATCCCACTAACCGCTGGCAGGGCATCTGGACTTATTCCGGAGCTATGAACATCAAGTTCGAGACCAATTTCAATAACTTGACTATCTCCGACTGGAGCAATCCTCAGAGCGTCGACGAGCATCCTGATGCTTTCCTGCAGCTGGCTTCCAATGGCGGTTCAAACACGTTCTCATTCACCATCCCTCAAGATTATTATATCAGTGACTTCTCCGTTGATGTTTACTGCCCTCAGGAAAGCGGCGAAACCAATTTGCGAATCACTTCCGGCCTCGAAGACCGAGTTGAAGGCGTCAACATTAACCTCAGTGGGACTAAGAAGCACCATATCGAAATGACCGATATGCCTCACGACTACATCCCGCAGTTTATCACCACCGGCGATAACTACTTGCAAAATAACGTAGTTCTCGAAAACTTCACTGCTACAGTGCGCCGCTATGTCCGCACCTATGAGAGTCCGGTGAACGTCTTCCCGCGCAATGCTGTCGATCGTCAGATCCGTATTCCGGCCATCACTACCGTGGGCGCCGGCGAACACGAAGGCCGCCTGATCGCTGCCTACGACTATCGCTGGTGTAACGGTGACCTTGGAGGCGGCAACATTGACCTTACCATCGCTTCCAGTGACGACAACGGCGTAACCTGGACCGCTCCCGGTTTCGCTTACGATGCCGACGGTAACCCCGTGACCGAATATAACCATCAGTGGACCAAAGGCAATGATTGGGCTACTGTTCAGTCCAACGCTACCGAAGCTTGGGATGCCGCTTGGGGCGATGCCGCTCTCTGCGCTGACCGCGAAAGCCAGACCGTAATGATGATTGCCGTAGGCGGTCCTACCGGATTCTGGGGCAGTCGCCGCAACAACGCTCAGTCTGCCATCCGCTGGATTTCTCATGACGGCGGTACCACATGGTCTGCTCCTATGAATATCACCGAAAAGATCTACTCGCTCTTTGACGGCGAACCTCGCAACGGCTTGATTGACGGTATGTTCTTCGGTTCAGGCCGCGCAATGCAGAGCCGCTACATCAAGGTGGGCGACTACTATCGCGTCTACTCCGTAATCTCCAGCCAAAACGGCGGTAACAACACCCGTAACTGGGTTCTCTATACCGACGATATGGGTGAAAACTGGAATATCCTCGGTTCTTACGCTCAATGTCCCGTAGCCTCTAACGCTGACGAACCCAAGGCCGAAGAACTTCCTGACGGTTCAGTGCTTCTTGCTGCCCGCGCACGTAGCGGTAACCGTAACTTCAACATCTTCCGCTATACCAACCCCACCACCGGCGAAGGTAAGTGGATTGGCAACCATGTCAACACTAACATGGGTATGGGCAACATCAACGCCTGCGACGGCGAAATCTTCTTCCTCCCGGCCAAGAACATCGCTACCGGCGAAAAGTGCTTCATGGCTCTGCAGTCATTCCCCTACGGCGGTAGCCGCCAGATGGTCAGCATTGCTTGGAAGCGCCTTGACTCCGGCGAAGACTTCGATGCTGCCAATGACTTCACCACCTGGGGCGGACGCTATCAGGTTTGCGGAGGCGACGCTGCTTACTCAACCATGAGCCTTATGCCTAACGGCCACCTTGCATTCTTCTATGAAGAAGGTCTCACCGGAACTTACGACGGTGTCTTCAAGGAACTCAGCCTTGAACTCATCACCGACGGCCTCTACACCTTCTATCCCGACCATGAAAACGCCGTAGCTCAGAAACTCACCAAGAGCCTCGTTGAATACCGTATGGAACATGCTTCTGCTGATAAGGAAGATGCCATGACTGAAGCCGGCAACGCTTACCTCGAAAATCCCACCTATGCTAACTACATCAAGTTTAACCGCGCTGAATATGGCGAACCTGCCTCGGCTGATGACTATGACTTCCCCTACGAAGATGTAGCCATTTGGCCCGGTGCCGCTACTGCCGATGAACTGAAAATAACCCCCGCTTCTCTTGCACTCAAGGTCGGCGATACGGCTTCACTCTCTGCTTCTACCTCCAAGGAAGTTGCCTGGACCTCATCTAACGAGCTTGTTGCCACTGTTGATAACGGTGTCGTAACCGCTGTCGGTGTTGGTAACGCTATCATTACTGCTGCAACTCAAACCAAGACTGCAACCTGCACCGTTACCGTTGAACCAGCAGAAGGCAGTGATGCAATCCTCGAAATCAATGGCGAGGGTAAAAATATCATCTATGACCTCCAGGGTCGCCGCGTAATCAAGGCTTCCAAAGGCCTCTACATCGTTAACGGCGAACTCCGTAACATCTAATCTAATTAGTAATTAGAAATTATTAATTAGCAATTCTTTGAGAGACCGCCTTCACCATCGGGTGAACGGTGGCCTCTCTCTATGTAAATTATTGTCATAAAAAATAAGGCTGCACCCGATAAGCAGGGCGCAGCCAAATAATTCCTAATTTGATGTTTAAGGTTTAAAGTTCAAGCACTAAATATTAAACGCTAAGCAGCTAATTGCTTTGGCGATAAGCCACAATGGTTTTGCGCAGTCCTTCGCGAAGGTTGGTCCTGGCTACGAAGCCGAAGTCATCCTCGGCCGCCTTGGTTGTGCAATTCCAGTTTCGCTGCTTCATTATCTGATATTTATCGGAATTAAGCGTTGAAGGCTTACCCGTCAGTGCGCCAATCTTCTCTGCGATGGCGCTGACGGCCTTGACGGCCCATAGCGGCAGCTTGACCGGAATGACAAACTTGCGACCAAGTTCCTGGGCTGCAATCTTACGGAACTCAGCCTGAGTGTAATAAAGCTGCTCCGAGATATTGTAGCGTCGATGCGTCGGAGCCTCAGCCAAGGCCATAAACATAGCCTCCACAAGGTCCTCGACATAGATAAACGTCAGCAATTGCTTCCGGTAACCCACTCCGAAGTCAAAATGCTTGTCAATACATTTTATCATCATCAGGTAATCTTTCTCATGAGGGCCGTAAACACCCGTCGGTCGGAAGATTATCCAGTTGAGTCCGGACTGAGTCTCAAGCCATTGTTCTGCCTTGATTTTTGATAGCCCGTACTTGGTATTGGGCCGGGGTATCATGGACTCCGTCAGGGGGCTGTAGCCTTTCTCATCGCCCGGGCCGAGCGCCGAGAGTGAGCTGACATAGAGAAACTTCTCCGGTGATTTCCCGCATTGACGCAGGGCCGTCCCGAAGTTACGCAGACATTCAAAGTTGATGCGGTTGAAGTCTCTGAAATTAGTGCATTTCGTTGCGCCGAGATTGTAGATGACGTAGTCCCATATCTCGCCGCTTTCGTTAAGCGTCTGAGCTATCGATTCAACTGATGAATAGTCAAATTCAAGGAATTTAAGGCGTTCGTCGCCGAGGTATTCACGCGAAGTCGACGGCCGGATTCCGGCCGTCGTCTCGTAGCCCAGTTCAAGGGCTTTTTTGCATATGAAGCCGCCGATAAAACCGCCGGCCCCGACTATCAGAAGGCGCTTCATAAGGCGCGTTTGATGACTTTATCGCCCTGACGACCAATGTAAATTCCGTGGCCCGGCGTAGATATGCGTCGGCCTTGGATGTCAAACCATTCCGTCGGTTCAGCGCTTTCGCTAACTTCATCAATTGAGTTGGTTTCGCCGTATTCTCCGGATGTCAGAGTGAACTGAACCAACTGGGCGCCCTCCATCGGGACGTTGTAGTTTTCCGAGTTGACGTAATAGGCCACTGCAGAGTAGGTCGTGCCCGGCTTGCCGGATGCGAAAGTGCTGCTGACGGTGACGGTCTTCGTATCGCCGGCGCTCATCAGAAGCGGCTCCGACATAAAGAGGTCAAGGTTTGTTCCCTGGCCCGAGCGCGGGAAGATTACCACGTAGATCGGAGCGGAGAAATAGCCTTCCGTGCATGTTACTTTCGCATCAAAAGTCAGATTATTCTGGGAGGTATTTGTGGCCGTCAGGCTGACTACTTTCATGACGCCGTCGGCCGGACGTTTGCTGACGGTGATACGGACGGCGTTGCCGGCCATTCTTCCGTTTTCGTCCATCAGGCAGAAGTCATAGCTGCCGGTGCCGACCGTGGCGTCAAGGCCACACATCAGGCTGATTTGCTGCGAAGAATTGGGAGCAGCTTCCAAAGCAAATGACTCAAAGACTTTAACCACTGACCCCGTGGTCGGGCTGAATATTGCCGGAATGATATAGCCGTTGTAGGGCTGGGTAGTGGAGTTAGTGATTGTAGCGCTTACGGAGAATGGAGTGTTTGTGTAGACCTTGCTCGTCAATTTGACGTTTGAGGCCTTGACGGCAGCACGGTCCGGAGTGCTGAACGTTACGGTCGAGCCGGCAACAGTGGCAATCAGATAACTGAATCCGCCGATGCGGCCGCGCATATCGTAGGTTTGTTTTGAAGTGCGGTCATAGATGGTCGGATATACCGTGTAAGTTCCTTCGGGTAGGGAGTTTTGCATCGTGACGGTATAGTCGTTGAAACCGGTGGTTGTTGCTATATTTCCGTTATAGTTTGATGCTGAGCGAAGGAGGGTTTCTTCGCCCGTAGCTTCGTTGACGAATTTCACTCCCGGAGTCACTTTGCTGACGGTCAGCGGACCCATGTTGAAGAATCCGCCGGTAAACTTAGCGGATGAGCCTTTGGACACTGTCGTCTTTTCAACACCAAAGGTGTCCCAGCAGGCAAATATCAGAGGTCTTTCGGTCATAGGAGTCGTGGCGCCCTTCTTGAGGCCGACGATTATGCCCTGGCTGAAATTGTAGCCGCTGGTTGAGCCGCCGATGCCTTGTGATGACGGATCGAGCGCCGTCAGTCGGTAATAGCCATCGCTCATGCCGCCCCAGCCCCAGTTGAGGTGATAGTAGCCGTCGCCGGCATAGCCGTCGACTACGAAGGCGTGTCCGGCCTGATTGTCAGGGGTAACGCCGTCATAATATACCGGGAAACCGGATGATAATTGCTTGTAGATCATGTCTTCCCACTCGGCCTGAGTGTACCAGTCATGCTGTTCGTAGGTCAACGTGCAGTCAAAATCAAAGTGGTTAATGAGTCCTCCGGCCATCGTGACGCCGTATGTGCCCGAAGCCGAGGGAGAGAAGTTCATGTGGCCGGCGTAGGCCACTGCCTGCATCAGAGTTGCCACGGCTTTGGACGCTGCCGTGATGCCTGATGAAGTGTAATTATCCTTCATCACTGACCAGTTCAGGGTGACTTCGTCAAAGTTCAGTGTCAGGTTCTTGTTGCCGTTGGCCCAATTGTATGTTTCGGAGCCGCCGTTGCATTTCGGGGGCCATTCTATGGCTTTGAGGACTTGGGCCATGGCCGTAGCAACGCAGCCTGTCATCGTATACTCGCCGTTGAGTTTCGGGCAGCTGTTGTTGTAGGGGCGATCCTGGTTCCAGGTCGTTTTACAGAGGGGCGAAATTGGTGCATAGTCGGCGCGCGCACCGGTGGCTACACCGGCAATTCCGGCGCGTACGGCTTGAATCTCCATAGCATATCTCTCCAGCAGAGCCGAGAGTCCGGCGGGCATGTTCTGAGGGTCAAAACCGCCGTCGTCGCTGTAACCGAGCAGGGCCGGGGTCTCGCTTTCGGCGGAAACGATAAGGAGTGACCCTTCTGAGGGGGTCATCACGTAAAGTTCCGGCGATGCGGGAGTGCCGATGGTCAGCGCGGGAGTGAGCGCATGTTCTTTCGCGGCAATCTTACGGATGCCCGCAGGGCTTTCGCCAAGGGCGCGGCTAAGGGCTTGGGAGGGGGTGAGTACTTCGGCCGTTGCCGTCGCGGCTAACAGGCCTAAGGCGCTGAAGATAATTGCTTTTTTCATGCTTTTTTAGTCATTGAGTCTCTAATCGTATCGACCACGTTGATAATGTAGTCGCCGACTTTTTCCAGGTCGCTGATGGCATCCATGAAGAAGATACCGGCCTGATAGTCATAGAGTCCGTTATTGATGTTTTCTACGTTTTTATTTCTCAGTTGATTGCGGAAGTTGTTGATTTCGCGCTCTTTATTGTAAGCGGCAAGGAGTTGGTCTTCCTTGACGTTTTCAATGTTGTCAAGCATCGTGATCATGCCGTTCATTGCTTCGGCCACGAGGACAAACATTGAGTCGATGTTCTCCTTTATGACGTCGTTGAAGTGGACGCTGACTTCCTGTTTGCGGGCTAGGACGCGTCCGAAGTTGTTACAGCTGTCGCCAATGCTTTCGATTTCGGAATTGATATTGAAGAGTGCGGCGATGCGTCGTTTGCCGTCATTGCTCAGGCGGCCTTGGCTTGTGCGGTTGAGGAAGTCGGCAATTTCGCGTTCCATTCGGTCCGAGATATCCTCATATTTCTCAAGGCGCGAATACAACTGATTGAAATCCTTGGTTTTGGCATTGAGGTGAAGAAGCTCCTGGGCCATACCGATCATCCGGTCGACCCTCTGGGCAAACACTCCAACTTCTTTTTCAACCTGGGCGATGTTAAGCTCGGAAGCGCTGACAAGCGAGCCGCCGATGTATTTGAGGCTGAATTCCTCCTCGGTCGTCTTTGATGGGAGAATCTTTTCTACGGCCTTGACATAAAGGTTTGTGAACCATATCATTAGCGTGAGGTTGACAATGTTGTAAGTGGTGTGGAACATTGACATGCCGAACGATACTGAAATCTGCATCAATGCAATCTGTTTCAGGGCCGGATGGCTGACGGGGAGGGAGTTATCGAAAAGATGATTGTAGACGTCGGGCTCGGTCTGCTGGAGGTGAGCCACATAGTTGTAGAGGTTATTCGGGTCACCCTGACCTATGAGTTGGGTGAGCCATTCGTTCATATGCACGAACGGAACGAATATCGGCAGCAACCAGAGGAAGCCCAAGATGTTGAAGAGCAAGTGGCCCAAGGCGGTGCGCTTTGCCGCGGTGTTGCCGCTCATGGAGGCGAGCAGCGGGGTGATACAGGTGCCCAAGTTTGCGCCGAGCACTATTGCACAGGCCAGTTCAAACGTGATCCATCCTTTGGAACACATTATAAGGGTGATGGCAAATGTTGCCGCAGAGCTTTGGATTACCATGGTCACCAGGCAGCCTACGGCCATGAAAATCAATATGGAGCTGAAGCCGTTGCCCGTGTATTGCTGCAGGAATGCAAACATTTCCGGATTAGCCTGGAGGTCAGGAACATACTTGCTGATCATGTCCAGACCCATGAAGAGGAACGCAAAGCCTATGAGGAATTCGCCGATGCTCTTCTTGCGGCTTGAGGACATCATTGTCAGCGGGACAGCGACGCCCAGGAGGGGCAACATGAAGGCCGACATATTGACCTTGAAGCCGAACAGGGCGATAATCCAGGCCGTGAATGTCGTGCCGACGTTGGCGCCGAAGATAACTGACATGGCTTGCGATAGGGTCATCAGGCCCGCGTTAACGAAGCTGACCACCATCACGGTCGAGGCCGACGAGGATTGAATAAGCGCGGTGATAAACATGCCGGTCATGGTGCCGGTAAATCTATTGCGCGTCATTGCCGAGAGAATGTTACGCAATCTGTCGCCTGCAGCTTTCTGCAGACCTTCACTCATCACCTTCATTCCGTAGAGGAACAGGCACACTGCGCCTATCAGACACAGCAGGTCAAGAATACTATAACTCACTTGGGTTATCTGTTTTTTATGTTTCTGAGACTACAAATTTAAAACTATTCCGCCAAATTAACAAAAAAATTTTCTATATTTGCACTCATGATGACAAATTTTGTTACTCCGCCTCTGCTTCGTGAAGGTGATTTGATAGCTATTCTTGCTCCTGCTTCTGCCGTTGATGCTCAGTTAGTTAACGGCGCGTCGGAGGCTCTTCGCGCCCGTGGATTCCGAGTTGAAATTTTTCCGACGGCGTCAGGGCGCTCCGGCACATATTCCGGGACTTTGGATGCCCGATTGAACGATTTTAGCTCCGCGTTGGCCGATGCTGACGTGAAAGCAATCCTTTGTGCTCGCGGAGGCTACGGATGTGTCCATCTTCTGACTCACCTGAAGCCTCGGCCCGTCTGGCTCATAGGCTTTTCCGATGTTTCCGCGCTCCATGCCCTGTGGCTTCGGTCCGGAATCCGCTCGATTCATGGATCAATGGCAAAGGAGCTTGCTCTTGCCCGGTGTCCCGGCGATGAGGCGAATTCCCGCCTTTTCGAATTGCTCCGGACCGGCTCTTTTGCGCCCCTGTTCTGGGATCCTTCTCCGCTGAACCGCCTTGGCGAGGCCGGCGGAATCCTCATGGGCGGAAATCTTGCAGTCCTTGACGGGTTGATCTCCACTCCTTATAATATTATAGGTGAGCCGGGCTCGATTCTCTTCATTGAAGACGTTGCCGAACCTGTCTATAAGGTTGAGCGGATGCTCTATCGGCTCCGGCTTAATGGGGCGTTTGAGCGCATCGCCGGACTCATCGTGGGCCAATTTACGGATTATAAGCCGGATAGCAATGGTGAGCCCATGGAGGAAATGATAGCGCGCATGACTGCCGACTATTCATTCCCCATTGCTTTCGGTGCTCCCATAGGCCACGTTGACCGGAATCTGCCTCTGCTCCAAGGGGCACGGGTAACTTTAAGCGTAACCCCGGCGCAAGCGGCCCTGCGATTGGCTGATGAGTAGCCGCAAGGCCCGGATTCTTATGCTCGGTTCATTAACGTGAGTTAATTTTTATACGCGGGCTCTTATTTTTTGACTAAATTGTTGCTTATTTCAATATTTATTTGTAAATTTGCAAATTAAAAACAAATGTGAAGCCGAGGCGTGGAGCTGCGAAGCGAAGTCAGACGACTACGGAGACTCCGACGATTGAAGCCAAAGCTGATCAAAACTTCACTTTTACCAATCATTAGTCAAATGAAAAAAATATTTCTTCTCGGTGTCGCTGCGCTTTCTTTGGTAGCATGCGACGATAACAAAGAAAATGAGCCCGCCGCCACTAATAATGTTGTCAAGGTCAGTGCTTCGATTGGCCAAAGCAGCGTTTCGTCACGCACAGATTGTGACACCAAGTGGGATAAAGGCGATGTGATAGGAATATCGAGCATTGTCGGAGGTCTCAGGACTCCATTCGTCAATCTGGAGTATACCACCTTGAATGGCGACGGGGAGTTCACCGGCGAAACGCCCATATTCTTCTATAAGCCCATGACTCTTTTGGCTTACTACCCGTTTACCGGAACGGAAGGCACGGCTCCCGGCACTGACGGCGTCATCAAGGCTGACACCAAGATTGAAATGCAGGCGCCCGGCAAGCAGAACCTGATTGACTTCCTTTGGGATGCCCGTCAGGATAAGGTTGACTTCTCTGTCGCTAATCCTACCGTCAATTTTCAGCTTTCCCATATGATGAGTAAGCTTACCTTTACATTCCTTAAGAGTGAAGAGACTCGTGACAATCATAACGTTATCATTGCCAAGGGTGTAGATGTGGGTGATATGATTTCATACGGCATCAATGGTCTGGGCCTTGTGGGCACTTTTGATACCTACACCGGCGTTTGTGCTATCGATGAAGAGGAAGAAGCCCGCTCCATGCTTACCGTCACTTTCGATAAAGGAACGGTGGAAAATGAAAAGCCGATGCCCTCGCTGATTGTCTTTCCGCAGACGCAGCCGGCCGACGATAATTTCACACTCCATATCACCACCTCGGAAGTCGATCAATATGGTCAGGTCCTTCCTGACCAGCACTATAAGTGTGTGCTCCCTTTCAGCGATAAGGAGATTAAAGCCGGTTACCACTACAAGTTTACGGTCCAGGTTACCAAGGTGGGCCTTATCTTGGGCGAGATGTCCATTGAAGAGTGGAAGCCTGCACGTGAATGGTCAGGCACCGCCACTATTGACGGCAATATCTTTGGCACTGAAGAAACAGATGACTAAAAGTTGTGTTAATAAACAATTGACAAAACTCCCGAAATATGAATCTGAAGAAAATATATATATTACTCAATGTCGCTCTCTGTCTGCTTGGCGGCCTTGCTGTTTCTTGCACGCAGGATGACCTGGAGGATGGGTCCGGCACTCTACCCCCCGGCAAATATCCGCTCCGGCTCACGGCTTCGATTGAGGCAAGTGTAAGTAGCCGTTCCGCTTGCAAAGACGAATGGGATGAGGGCGATGTAATTGCTGTGCGTATTGGTGACTATCCCGTTACCGGAAGCTATATGCTCAATGCTGACGGTACGGTAAAGAAGTCAGTGAATGCGTTGTCGTGGCTTCAGCCTGAAGACTACGTAACCGCCTGGTATCCTTATGTGTATCATGAGGAAACGTTGGTTAAAAAGCTAACCGATCAGACTGACGGTTTGGCGAACTATGACCTGTTAGGAGCCCAAACTGATAAGAAGCACTATAAGGAGACTGTAGACCTTAAGTTTCAGCACCGCATGTCAAAGGTTATTTGCAGGCTCTTGCCCGGCGAGGGTGTCAGCGACGAGGAATTCGCCACCGTCGCCCTCTCAGTCAATGGCTATAGTGAAGCAAAATTCAACCAGGGCATTGTGACTGCAGGTGACGTAAACGAATGGATCAAACCTTTTTTTGACGCCGAAGTCTCCACTTCTAAAGCTGCTGTCTTTGAGGCGCTGGTCGTGCCGCAGGACATGGCCGGGAAAGATATGTTCAAAGTTAACATTGATGTCAACGTCAACGGTCATATAATTCCCAAAACCTTGACTTACAAAGCTGATGAAAGCTCCGGCAAGCTCGACGCCGGTTATTACAGCATATACACCATCGTTGTTCAGAAAGACCGCCTGATGGTCAATCCCCCGGTCTCGGCGGAGTGGAATGATGTGGGTGGCGCTGTTGATTCAGCCCCCTGGGTATTTAAGATTGTCTTTAATGAGAATTTTAGTATTCCTAAAAAAAGCAGGAAGGAGATAGTCTTTTCTCCGAATATTGTCAATTTGGATGCTTTCATGGATAGCACGGTTAATTACCTTGAGGTGGCCGGCAATGAATTTTCCTTTTCCTATACTATATTGGATAACGAAAAAACGCCGAAAATGGAATTTCTTGATGGCGTTAAAGACGTGGACATACTGGAGTCGGGTTATGAAGTTGACGGTAATAAAGAGATATTCACTTTCAGTGGTCGTATGCGTTCCAACGAAGTGACTGCGGTGTATAAAGAATTTTATTCACCCGATCCAAAGCCCGGTGACTTCTATTATGATGACGGCACATGGAGCACTAACAAGCAAGAGGGCAAGACCTGCGTCGGTATAGTGTTCCACGCTCTTAAATATGATTGGTGGCTTGAGGATGCTATGCAGATTGCACTCGATGCTGTCAACGACGATGGAGCCTATGACCTCGATGAGTTTATTGATAAGTCCGTCCATGGTTACGCATTGGCATTAGAGGATGCCAATTCATCCAAAACCGTTAAATGGAATAATGTGAATTATGAATGTGGCTTAACGGCATCCAGTTTTAGAGATAGTGGTAAAAAATATTTTAACGGGTATTCCAACATGGAAACCCTCAAGGCTCTAAGAGGTACAGTAGTCGGCAAAAATGTTCTGGAGCTTCCTCCTGTGGAGGCATGCTTGGATTACAATGTCCCAACGTCCCATAGTAGCGGATGGTATCTGCCCTCGGCTGATCAGTTAGTCGCACTGATAGCTAATAAAGCAGCAGTACAAAATGGTTTAGTTAAAGCCGGTGGAGTAGATTTGGTTGTCGGTACTGGCCTCGCTGCTGCTTATTGGTCATCCAATGAAGGATTAGCTAATACCTCTTTGCAGGCTTATGCCTTATTTAATTGGCATAACGCTTCTCCTTCTGTTGCTCCTAAACTAAAAGGTAATGCAGGTAGAGTCCGAGCCATTCTTACTTTCTAAAACTTTGCAGAATATGATGAAACATCTTTTCATATACCTCTTGCCGGCAATCAGCCTGCTCGCTGCTTGTCAGGCTGATTATGATGAGCCCGGGATGCCCGGGGCAAATTCGGGCGAGGCTCTGAAAATTACGGTCGAGGAAATAGTGAATACTGTCTCCGGTTCCGACGCCTCGCGCTCAGCTGAGGTCGGCCCTTTGACTATATTTGATGAGGGGGACAGGATTGGCATCATTATCCTCGATGAAAATGGCAAAATTTTGGCTGACAACGTGCCATATAAATATGATGGCGTCCGATGGGACTTCGATGAAGACAACACTGAAGGGAAGGCGCGTATCTACTATGACGCCACTATGTACAAATACATCGCCTATTATCCCTATACCACCCAGGCCGATGTAAAAATCGAGGGTAATGAGGTTGCGACTCAGACGAGAATCCAGTCGCTGACGAGCGAATCTGTTGATGGTTATTTCGAGCAACTTTCCTTGTTCAAATGGAGAGATAATCAGAACAAGGAGGAGGACTTCAGATGCTGCGACCCCATGGTGTGGTCCCAAACCTACGATGAAGGTCTTCCCTCCGAGCGCAACATTGAGGTGAAACTCAGCCATATAAGGAATTGCTTTGTGCTTGATCCGAAAGTGAAATGGGTGCTTGCCAACGGCGAGACCATCCACTACCAGCCGAGGAACTATGAGGTTGCCTTAGTTTATGACACAATTAACCCTCAACATAGCATGATTAACGCCACCGAGCTTAGCGCCACCGACACCGGCTTTGATGACTTTTATATCTACTTAGGCGATTATAATAATCCGGTGTACCTCAAGTTCTACGACGGCATTGAAAGCTCCCGTATAGACCTCACCTATCATGCTAAAGATGGGAGCTATCGATACATCTTAGGTGACGGTGACGAGTACACTTTCAACTGGGAATATACCTACCGCGACGGCAAGACTTACGGAGGGAAACATACCATACGTCCGAATGATACGCTCAGTCGCAGTACACGCTATTTCCATGACGAGACCATTGATATGGGTGATTATACGGATAATGTGAAAGTGGGTGATTTCTTCTGTAAAAAGAACGATATAGGCTATGCTTTGCCATACGATGCGGTGGATTTGCTTGACCCGGAGTCTTGCATCGGAATAGTATTTTATTCCGGTCATTTTAAGGGTAGTGTGGGTGGTATCACGGATAACTCCGATTATTCTTCAACCATTGGCTCTGATAAGTGCCACGGATATGTCCTGGCTCTGACTGAGGCCCGTCAGGATACTGTCCAATGGTGTACGGGACGCGGTGGCCAACCTATAATCGGTGCAACTATAGCAACAGGTGATGAAGGATTTCAGGGATATAGATATATGCTGAAACTTAAAGGTGAGCTTGGAGATTATAATGCTACGTTACAGGATTTTCCTGCCTTCTATGCGTGTGACGTCTACGGCACCACGAGTTGGCACTCAACGCTTGCGGCTCCCAAGAATGCTGCCGGCTGGTATCTGCCCACGATAACACAGCTTTATAATATCAGATCAAATCTAACTTATCCTGAGAGATTTACATTTAAACACAAAGAAAGTGTCATGAAGTCGCTTGTAACCGTCATGAGCATGTTGCCTAAGGATTGCGCATACTTGAAGTATATTCTGCCTAATAAATCCATTGGATGGTGGTCTTGTTCGCAGTCTGCGCCAGGCAAGGCAAGGTTTATCGATTTGTCGAATGGTCAAGACCAATCTACTACGAGTGTATTGCCGACATATTATCATCGTGTGCGTGCGTGCCTTTCTTTCTGACGGCTCTCATCATTGACATAGAAAAATTCAAGGCTTTCTGCTGAGTTCAGCGCGAAAGCCTTGTTTTTTTATTAACTGAAAAGTTTCTCTATGTTGGGTCCGGATCCGGGTCTCTTCCCGGCTTGGTTAGTTCGGAAAATTTTATTCTTCCGCTTCCGGGACTTCAGGTTCTTCTGATTCGTCATCCGTGTCGTCAGATTTCGCTACGCTTTCGTCGTTCTCCTCGGTCTGCCAGTCGGTGATGGTTGAGTTAACTTCAAGCGAAGTCTTTTTGACGGTGATTGTAAAGAGGTAATTATTGCCTGCCACCAGTCCGTTTTCGCCGAATTTGAGCTCGCAGGTGTAATTCTGGTTATCGCTATCGTGGATTTTCATTGTCACGCTATTGCCGGCCGGCTGTTGCGGGAACACAATGAGCGGATTGGTTCTCTCGTTAGCTACCACGGGGGTATCGCTCAGGTCAATGACAAGAGGCTCGGCGGTAACGTTCTTTGT